>CAISYZ010000097.1 GCA_903889895.1 uncultured Verrucomicrobia subdivision 3 bacterium
ATCGCCAACCCAGCCGGATTCACCCACTACATTTATACATTCACCTCTCCGGCGACGTTCAATGGTGCGCCCTCGGTCCAGTTATGGAACCTCACCGCCGGCGACAATACGGTTGACTTCGCCAATGTCTCGCTCGTCCTGCTCTGGATCAAAAGCCCTGCCACCACCACCTTGATGTCGAGCGCGAATCCCTCGACGTATGGCGGCGCGGTCACCTTGACCGCCACGGTGACGACCACCAATGGCGTTCCGACCGGAACGGTCACGTTCCAAGACGGTGTCACCACTCTGGGCATGGGCACATTAGGAAGTGGCAGCAGCAACACCTTGACCGCCACGCTGACGCTTACAAATTTGTCGGCGAGTTCGCACAGCCTCACCGCCAGCTACGGCGGCGATACCAACTTTATCGGGAGCACTTCGAGTGCGTTGGCGCAGGTGGTGAACCTGAAGCCGTTGACTGTGACCGGCCTGACGGCGGGAAACAAAGTTTATGACGGCGGGACCAACGCCGCGTTGACCGGCGCCGCCGCGCTCGTCGGCGTGGTGGGCGGCGACACGGTGACACTGGCCGGAACGCCGGCCGCCAGCTTCTCGGACAAAAACGTCGGCACGGCAAAAACCGTCAGCGTCAGCGGCTACACGTTGGGCGGCGCGAGCGCGACGAATTATTCGCTGGCGCAACCGGCGTTGAGCGCAAACATCACGGCCCGGCCGGTGACGCTCTCCGGCAGTCGCGTATATGACAGCACCACCACGGCGGCGGCGTCAATCTTGACCATTGGCAACAATGTGGACGGCGCAAATCTGACGTTGAGCGGCAGCGGCACGCTGGCGGGCGCGAACGTCGGCTCGCAGGCGATTTCCGCCGGCACGCTGGCGCTGGGCGGCTCGGCGGCGGGCAACTACACGCTCGTGGGCATGAGCAGCACGGTGACGATCACGGCCGCGTCTTCTGCCACGGCCCTGGCGGCTTCGCTCAATCCATCGTTGCCTGGAACGAACGTGGTCTTCACGGCCACGGTGAGCGCGGTGCCGCCTGGCAGCGGCACGCCGACCAACGCGGTGCAATTTCGCACCAACGGTGTAGCGGCGGCGCTGGTCAACTTGAATAGCAGCGCACAGGCGCTTTATGCCACAAGCTCGTTGCCACATGGTTCCAATGTCGTTACGGCGGAATATTTGAGCGATGGCAATTTTCTCGCCAGCACCAACAACTTGGTGCTGGTGGTGAACACGCCGCCAGTGGCGAACGCGCTAACGCTGGGCGCAGTGAGCGGGTTGCTGGCGACGATCCAGATCATCGGCGGCTCAAACGCGCCGACCGATGCGGACGGCGATCCGCTGACGGTCACGGCGGTGGGCGTTCCCGCCCATGGCATTGCCAGCGCCGACGGCACAAACGCGACTTACACCGCCACGAACAATTTTGTCGGCAGCGATAGTTTCAACTACACGGTGAGCGACAACTACGGTGCCACCGCCACGAATGCGGTGACGGTGAACGTCATCGCCAACAACGCGGGCGTGAACCGGATGACCGCCGGATTGAGCGGCGGGAACCTGGTGCTGGCGTTTCTGGGGATACCGTGGAACAACTACGCATTGGATCAGACATTCAGTTTGTCGCCGCCGGTGTGGTTGCCGGTGGTGACCAATCTGACTCCGGCCAACGGGCAACTGCTGTTCACAAACCAACCGACCGGCAGCAACAGTTTCTGGCGCACCCGTTATGTCCCGTGAACGAGCTAATGAATCGGATAATCCAGTTGCAAATGGCCGTCTGCCTCTGCGTCAGACGGAACGATTTGACAATTCGAAAAATAAATTAAAATCAAAGACCTTGTTGTAAAGAACAATTGTTTGCGCAAAACCTAACTAAACTGAAATACCATCATGTTCATCATCGAATCCTACGCCGTCGCCGTCGCCATGTGCATCATCACCATGCTATGTTGGGGCTCGTGGGCCAACACCCAGAAACTCGCCAGCAAGGAGTGGCGGTTTCAACTATTCTACTGGGACTATGCCATCGGTGTCTTCCTGCTCGCGCTGCTCCTTGCGTTCACGCTGGGCAGCACTGGCAGCGGCGGCCGCGGCTTCCTCGCCGACCTGCATCAAGCCGACACCAAATGGCTCGGTTCAGCTTTCGTCGGCGGCGTTATATTCAATCTATCGAACATCCTGCTCGTCGCGGCGATTGACATCGCCGGCATGGCGGTGGCGTTTCCCGTCGGCGTCGGGCTGGCGCTCTGCATCGGCGTTATCACGACTTATCTGTCCACCAAGGTTGGCAACACGCCGATGCTCGGCCTCGGCGTGGCGGCCATCATGCTGGCGATCATCCTCGACGCCATCGCCTACAAACGCCTCGCCAGCGGCGACAAAAAAACACCGGTCAAAGGCATTGTCATTTCCATCGCCGCCGGTGTGCTGATGGGTTTCTTTTACAAATATGTTGCGCAATCCATGGGCAAAATTGAACCGCTGACCCACACTCTCGAACCCGGCAAACTCAGTCCTTACACCGCCGTCGTTTTATTCAGCGCGGGATTGCTGCTCTCGAATTTTCTTTGGAACAGCATCATGATGGTCAAACCGTTCACCGGTTCGGCTGTGCCGTTCGGCGATTATTTCACCAAAGGCAACGTCCGGCTGCATCTCGTGGGCATCCTCGGCGGCATGATCTGGAACACCGGCATGGCGTTTAGCATTATCGCCAGCACCAAGGCCGGCGCGGCGTTGTCCTACGGCCTGGGCCAGGGCGCGACGATGATCGGCGCGTTCTGGGGTGTGTTCATCTGGAAAGAATTCAAAGGAGCGCCAAAGGGAACGAACAGCCTGCTCGCCGCCATGTTCCTGCTTTACATCCTCGGCCTCGCCATCCTCATCGCGTCGAAATCTTGAACAAATAAAACTGTCATGTCCACTCCTTCCATCATTGTCGTTGGCAGTTCCAACACCGACATGATCATCAAGCTCGACCGCATTCCGCGACCGGGCGAAACCATCCTCGGCGGCGAATTTGTCACCGCCGCCGGCGGCAAAGGCGCGAACCAGGCCGTCGCCGCCGCCCGCGCCGGCGGCAAAGTTACCTTCATCGGCCGCGTTGGCTGCGACATGTTCGGCGACGAAGCAATCGCCGGTTTTCGCCGCGACGGCATCAATTTGAAACACCTCGTCCGCGACGCCAAAGCGCCGTCGGGCGCGGCCTTGATCTTCGTGGCGAAGGACGGCGAGAACAGCATCGCCGTGGCTGGCGGCGCGAACGGACGGCTTTCGCCCGCCGATGTCAGGAAAGCGAAACGGGCTTTCGCCAATGCCAGCGCCGTGATAATGCAGTTGGAAACGCCGCTCGAAACCGTCCAGGCCGCCGCCGAACTGGCGGCCAAGGCCGGTGTCCGCGTCATTCTCAACCCCGCACCGGCGCGGTCGTTGCCGGATAAATTGCTCAAGCTGGTTTCCATTCTCACGCCGAACGAAACCGAAGCCGAATTGCTCACCGGCATCAAAGTCACCGACGAGAAATCCGCCGGTCAGGCTGCCGATAAACTTTTGGCCAAGGGCGTCGAGACCGTGATTCTCACGCTTGGCGCACGCGGCGCGTTTGTGGCCGGCGCGGGAATCCGCCAGCTTGTGGCTGGTTTCAAGGTGAAGCCCGTGGATACCACCGCCGCCGGCGACACCTTCAACGGCGCGCTCGTCGTGGCGCTGGGCGAGAGCCTTGCGCTGATTGACGCCGTGCGTTTCGCCAACGCCGCCGCCGCCATTTCCGTCACGCGCCTGGGCGCGCAACCGTCCGCGCCGTCGCGGAAAGAAATTGACCGGTTCCTTGGATGTCAGTCAAAAACACCGCAAGTCAGAGCGGGTGTCAATGGCTTCATCACTTCCCTGTCATCCAACAAATTGACCACTACTAAAACCATTTGCGCCCGTGACGAACTTGCCGTGCAACCACCACAACTATTATGATCAAAAAAATTCTTTTCGCCTGGCTGCTTGCGACGTCGCTCGTGCAAGCCGCACCGGTGAAACTCATCCTGGACACCGACATGGGCAACGATGTGGATGATCTCATGGCCTTGTGCATGATTCACACCTTGGAAGCACATGGCGCGGTGGAACTGCTCGCCGTGACCATCACCAAGGATAATCCGCAGGCGGCGGCCTTTGTGGATGCGGTGAATACTTTCTACGGACAACCGGATGTCCCCATCGGCGTTGTGACCAATGGCGCGACGCGAGATGCCGGCAAGTTCCTCTTGCTGGCCGATGCTAGGAACGAAGACAGCTCGCTGCGTTATCCCCACAAACTCAAGAGCGGCAAAGATGCCCCAGAAGCGGTCAGCTTGATTCGCAAGCTGCTTGCCGCACAACCGGACGACAGCGTCACGCTGGTGGGGACGGGCTTCTTCACCAATTGGCGACGCTTGCTGGAATCGCCGCCGGACGATGCCTCACCGCTCAATGGACACGATCTCATCGCGAAGAAAGTGAAGTTGCTTTCAGTCATGGCAGGGGCCTTCCAGACAGTAAACTGGGATTCGCGGTATCGCGAATACAACGTGGTCACTGATTTGCCCGCTGCACAGGCCGTGGCGAAAAGCTGGCCAACGCCGATGGTTTGGAGCGGCTTCGAGATTGGCGCAGCGGTGATGTTTCCCCACGAGGTGATTGAGCATGACTTCGAATATGTGAAGCATCATCCGCTTAAGGAAGCCTATTATCTTTATTGTCCGCCACCACAAGACCGCCCCATGTGGGATCCGACCGCACTATTGTATGCGGTTTATCCCGACCGCGGCTATTTTGACCTTTCGCCACCCGGCACCGTCACGGTCGAGAACAACGGTGCCACTTGGTTTCGCCCGTCGAATGATGGCAAATGCCTCCATC
Source organism: uncultured Verrucomicrobia subdivision 3 bacterium (assembly GCA_903889895.1). Taxonomy (GTDB): domain Bacteria; phylum Verrucomicrobiota; class Verrucomicrobiia; order Limisphaerales; family UBA11358; genus UBA11358. The sequence continues at coordinate 4,897 of CAISYZ010000097.1, forward strand.
GCTACCTTGTGATGAACGCCGTTCAAGCCGCCCGTGTGCGCGAAGCCATCGTGCAGCTCTGCGTGACTCCACCCGCAAAAATGAAGTGATGAACGAACATCCAAAGATTGTCGGTAGCCGTTCACCAAATGAAAGGGGGCAGAGATGACTGATATGTATCCATCTCGTGTAACGAGTGCATCGCAAAGGCAACGCTCCATTAGCCAGCTCTTCACATGCGTATACGAACAAAAAAAAAAATCGGCGATGCTGGTGCAACTCGGTTGGTTGCTGCTCTTGTTCGTCGGCCTGCCGGCGCGTTGTGAAAAAATCTCCGGTTGGGTCGGGGCGCATCAGTTTGCGTTCGACGTGCGCTCTGTGCCCTCGACAGAAGTGTTCCCGGTTGCCGGAGTGACGGCGGAGTTCATCGCCATTACCGAGGTTTATCCCGATAATCCCAAAGCGGTTTCATATCACTATCTCGTTACTGCTCCCGGCCTCGCTCCGTTTGAGCGCTGCTACTCTGCCCGGGGGTTCGGACCGGTCGCCTACTTCTTGCGCGTCGCCCGACAACCGGTCGGCTCGGTAACGCTGACCAATCTCGGCGGCGGCACGCCACAAATTCTTGGCGTGCGCGCGGTGACTCGCGATGAACTGGCCCGTATCAAACGCGATGACAAGTTCACGCTCATGGGCACGGTGATTAATCCGAGGAATGCCATGAGCGAGGACGAACAAGTCAGGCGGATTGCTGAGAGGCTTGTCGCCGATCCAAAGCGGAACATTGGCCGGGCATTCTCCTACGAAATCTATTATGCCAACAGTAACACCAACGATGTGCGTCGACAGTTGGAGGCTGCCAGACAGTGGTCACTACAATACAAACTGCCAGTGCTGCTCGGCATGGTCTCGTGGTGGAACGGCACGCCGCGCAACGTGCCAGACGGGCTGGGTGGCAAGTTTGGCGACCTTCAGTATCAGCAGGTATGCTATACCCCGGACAGCATTCACCCGGAAAACACGGAGTTGCGGAAGTTGCTCGGCGAGCGATACAACCCCCACTATTGCCTTTCGACACCGAATATTTGGAACAATACTCCATGGCTGACCTTGAACAGCACGGAACTAAATGCCTATCGCGCCCGCCGAATGCGTGAAGCGGTGGACTTGTTGGCTGAAATCAGCCAGGGCGACACCGCGTGGATCGCCGGCATCTTTCTGGAGAACGAGCCGCGTTACTGGGACACACAGTCAACCCAGGGAACGCCGCAATGGTGTGGCGAACGCTGGGCTGATTTCAATCCCTGCGTTATTGCCGCCGCCGCTCGGGACGGGGTGACATTGGATCCCGCCGATGGATTGTCGCTGGAGGAATTGACCTGGTTGCAAAAAAACGCCGGACGCTATTTTCAAGAGACGGTCAACATGTTCCGCGCGGCGCTGGCGGCCCGGGGGCTGCTTGATAAGTTTCCCATATACACCCACTCACTCCAGATTCCGATCTTGTTTCCCGGAGTGAAAATCAACCGGACGCCATCAGACTGGGCCAGAGCAGTCGGGGCGCGCACCGGCATCGAAGGCATCTGGAGCCAACCCTCGGATTTCGATCGCGTGCGCGAATGGGGGCCGTGGTGCAATCTAAATCGCGAGGAGACCGATGGCAGTCCCATTGATACACACCTCTGGGATCTGCGCACGGCCTATGCCATGGGTGCCGAGTTGTTCAACAGCTATAACTGGCATCTGATCAAGAAAGACGCCTACTTCAACTACGCGCGCAATTTTGTGGCGGCGCTGCCGTCCGTCACGCTCCCGCCGGTTCGCGCCGAGCGGATAAACTCAAACACCATCACCCTCACGCCACCCGGCGGTCTGCAGGCTTTCACACAAATCATTGTTCCAGTGGAAACCATTCCCGGTCGTGCAGTCAAAGGCATGACGGTGGCATTGGCTGTTGACGGCGGCCCAAATCTAACGTGGTTCTCCGAACGCCAGCCGCTTCCAGCCGGTGGCCGCCGTCTGTTGACGTTTGTTTTTCCCGCGCCAGCCGAGGTGCGTTGGTCGGACACAGGAACGATTCGCCTGCGCGCGTATGATGCGGGTGGCGCGGAGGTGCATAGGGCGGTGGCTTTTACCAGTGGCGCGGCGCAGGAGCTGCGCTTAAACTACGATTTGGAGCAGAGTCGCGCCTTGAGCCGGCTGCTGATGCAATGGAAACAAGCTGCTCCGCGATGAGCGAAAAATGAAAACCAAACCATCACCATTAACTCAACTCCGAAAAGTTGTTTTCGGCAGCTTCCTATGATAGCCGCATCAAACAAAACAGGTTGGATACGCGGACTGCTGCTGTTAGTGGCCATTGCCCCCGAGTTGGTGAATCTTGCCGGTTGGGCCGGGAAAACCAATTCGCCTATCACCGTGGCGTGCTATTATTTTCCCGATTTTCATCCGGGCGACCCACGCAACACCAAACTCAAGGGCAAAGACTGGTCGGAATGGAAGCTGGTGGCGGATGCCAAGCCGCGCTTTCCCGGCGAGCATCAGCCCAATGTGCCGCTGTGGGGGTATTGCGATGAATCCAACCCGCAGGTAATGGCCAAAAAGATAGGCGCCGCGGCTGACAATGGCATCAACGTCTTCATCTTTGATTGGTATTATTACAACGACGGCCCGTATTTGCAGGGCTGTCTGGATGATGGGTTTCTCAAGGCCACAAATGTCAATCGCATCAAATTTGCCCTCATGTGGGCGAATCATGACTGGCTCGAATTGCATCCTGCCAAACTGGGCCAGCCACAAAAGCTGCTGTATCCTGGGAAAGTTACGCCCGAACACTTTGACCAGATTTGTGATTACGTCATCAAGAATTATTTTCTGAATTCGTCCTATTGGAAAATTGACGGCAAGCCTTATTTTTCCTTTTACGATTTGAACAAGTTGCTGGAAAATTTCGGCTCAGTGGAAGCGACACGGGCGGCTCTGGACAAGTTTCGCGCCAAAGCCAAGGCAGCCGGTCTGCCTGGACTTCATCTGAACGCCGTGGTTTGGGGGCAGCCTATTCTGCCTGCGGAGAAAACCCCCGCCGATGTCGCCAAACTGGTGCGCGAACTCGGTTTTGATTCCGTCACTTCCTATGTGTGGATTCACCATGTGCCGCTGCCCCAGCAGCAGACTGACTACAACTATGTCCGCGACGCCTACTTCAAGTATTGGAACGAGGCGGAGAAGGAATACGACGTGCCATATATTCCGAATGTGACGATGGGCTGGGATCCCAGTCCCCGCTGCAATCAGAGTGACAAGTTCGGCAATTTTGGTTATCCCTTCATGAACACCATCTGCAGCAACACGCCGGAGCGGTTCAAGGAAGAATTGGAATTGACCAAGCAACGCCTGCTCGCCGCCCCGAATGGCCCTCGCATCCTCAACCTCAATTGCTGGAATGAATGGACCGAGGGCAGCTATTTGGAGCCGGACACTGTCCATGGCCTGTCCTACTTAAAAGCGGTCAAAGAGGTCTTTCCGCCACCGAAGTCCGGTTTGTCCGCTCAATAAAATGAACTGAACATGAAAAAAGTATTTCTTGTAACTGCCATTCTCGCTTGCACGGCAATATCGGGGTTCACCGTTCCACCCGCCGCCTATGTGGACAGCCGTCCGCAGGCCAGCCTTCGGCTCGAAGCCAAGGACCAACGCGTCGTTCTCAAGCACGGCGGCGGGCCGGGGGATTGTGACATCTGCGGAGCGCGCGAGGCCATCGTGTTCGAGGACAAGGGAATTTATTATCTGCACTACGACGGTGCGGGGCCGAAGGGCTGGCTGGCCTGCCTGGCCACGAGCCATGACCTAGTTCACTGGGATAAACGGGGGGCGATCCTAGGCTTCGGCAAGCCGGGCAGCCCGGATTCTGCCAGCGCCTCGTCACCGTGGGTCATCCACGATGGCAAATGGTGGCATCTGTATTATCTCGGCACGTCCAACGTGTCGCCCGCGCCGGATTTTGTCCCCATGTTTCCGTATCAGACGCTCACGGCGCGCAGCCATTCGCCGGCGGGACCGTGGGAGAAGCAATATGAAGCCGCGCCTTTCACCACCCGGCCGGGAACTTACTATTCCGCGACGGCCAGCCCCGGTGCCATAGTGAAAGACCACGGCCAGTTTCTGATGTATTTCAGCGCCTCCACTCCGGGGCCGGATGTCAAACGAACGCTCAGCATTGCCCGGGCAAAGAATCTGGACGGGCCATGGGTGGTGCAGGTTGACCCCATTCTGCCGGCGACGGAGCAAGTTGAAAACAGCTCGCTCTACTACGAGCGGAAAATCAAAACGTGGTTTCTGTTCACCAACCACATCGGCATCAACGATCGCAAGCAGGAATTCACCGATGCGGTCTGGGTTTATTGGAGCAAGGATTTGAACCGCTGGGATGCGAAGAACAAGGCGGTGGTGCTGGATGGTCGGAACTGTTCGTGGTCAAAGGAGTGCATTGGGATGCCGTCCGTGATAAAGACAGGCAAACGTCTCGCTCTTTTCTATGACGCGCCCGGCGGCGATAGCATCAGCCACATGAACCGCGACCTCGGTCTGGCGTGGCTCGACCTGCCTTTATCTATTCCTGTTCCTGCCTCAAAATAAGCGCACAGTCTTTTTTTACTGCGCTAACCACAAATTAACACCGGTCTTCCAATCAAACATCCATGAAACGAATCCTGCTCCTTATCCTAGTTGCGAATCTCTTCGCTTCCGTCTCCCGCGCCTCTTTGGAACCCGTCGAGTTGCGCTGCGAATACCGCGTGAACCCGCTCGGCATTGACGAGGTGCAGCCGCGCCTGACATGGCGCGTCGAGTCCGCCGAGCGCGGGCAAAAGCAGACGGCGTATCAAATCCTCGTGGCCAGCAGCGCCGCCGAATTGAAGAAAAACATCGGTGACTTGTGGGACTCCGGAAAAATCGCCAGTAGCGAAACCGTGAATGTGCCTTACGCGGGCAAGCCGCTCGTTTCACGGCAGCAATGCTTTTGGAAAGTGTGCGTGTGGGACAATGACGGGACTTCATGTTGGAGCGAGCCGGCGGTGTGGGCGATGGGGCTGCTGCAGCCGTCGGACTGGCAGGCGCATTACATTTCATTCCGCGACACCACGCCGGTTTGGAAAGACACAAACAATCTTTTTCTCCCACCCGCCCGCCAGTATCGCAAGGAATTCATCGTTCCAAAAACCGTGAAGCGCGCGACGATTTATGCCACCGCGCTTGGCATCTACGAACTTTATGTGAATGGCCAGCGCGTCGGCGATGCGCGATTTGCGCCCGGCTGGACGGATTATCACCAGCGTGCCTATTACAACACCTACGACGTGACGCCGCTAGTGAAACGCGGCGACAACACCCTCGGCGCGTGGGTTGCCGACGGCTGGTATTCCGGCTATCTCGGTTTCGGATTATGCGTCGGCTACGGCCCGGAAAAGATCGGCCGCTACATCTACGGCAAAACGCCCGCGCTGATGGCGCAACTGGAAATTGAATACAGCGACGGTTCGCGCGAAATCATTCCGACGGATAAATCTTGGAAGGAAACCGGTGACGGCCCGATCCGCGAGGCGGATTTTCTGATGGGCGAATACTATGACGCGCGCAAGGAAACGGCTGGTTGGGCCAAGTTTGGATTTGACGACGCGAAATGGAACCCGGCCATTCTTGCTTCCGAAAATGGCCGCGTGCCAGCGATGTTTTACGAATGTCAGAATCCAACCAATGTTGACACTGCGCCGATAATATCAGGTCATGCGGTGGATCTCGGATTCCAGCGCCCGCCGGAACTACAGGCGTTTCCCAGCGTGCCGGTGTGTCCGGTTCAAGAACTCAAACCGGTGTCCATCACTTCGCCGACGAATGGAGTTTATATTTTCAACCTCGGCCAGAACTTTGCCGGCGTCGTCCGCCTGAAAGTGAAAGGCCCGGCAGGCACGCAGGTTCAACTGCGCTACGGCGAAATGCTGCACGCGGACGGCAGCCTGATGACGGAAAATCTGCGCCGGGCGCGGGCGACGGACTTTTATATTTTGCGCGGCGACAAACACGGCGAGACTTACACGCCGCGTTTCACCTACCACGGATTTCAATATGTGGAGGTCACTGGCTATCCTGGCAAACCCGGCAAAGATGCGATCACCGGCATCGTGCTGCAAAGCGACACGCCGATGACCAGCGCGTTTGAATGCTCCGATCCGATGGCGAACAAGCTGTTCAAAAACATCGTCTGGACGCAGCGTGCCAACTTCATTGATCTGCCGACGGATTGTCCGCAGCGTGACGAGCGGTTTGGCTGGACGGGCGATGCGCAGATTTATGTGCATTGCGCCACGCTCAACGCGGACGTAGCGGCGTTTTATACCAAGTGGCTGCGCGAGGTCATGGAGGCGCAGCGGCCCAGCGGCACATTTCCGGGCTACTGCCCGTTTCCATTTCAGCACGGCTGGGATTTCGGCACGGCATGGTGCGATGCGGGTGTCATCTGCCCGTGGACCATCTGGCAGGCCTATGGCGACACGCGGATCATCGAGCGCTGCTGGCCGAACATGGTGAAGTTCATGGACTGGCGCAAGGCCACGAGCACAAATTTCCTCGGTATCGTTCACGGCAACGACTGGGGCGACTGGCTTTCGTTCGGCGGCAAAACGCCGCTGGACTATGTTGACACTGTTTACTTTGCTTATTCAGCAAAATTGATGTCAGACATGGCCGCCGCCATCGGCAAGGAAAAGGAAGCCGCCGACTACCGCGAACTGTTCGCCAACATCAAGACGGCGTTCAACCAAAAGTATGTGAAGCCCGACGGCTCGCTCGCGGTGGACACGCAGACGGCCTACGCGCTGGCGTTGTTCATGAATTTGATTCCCGCCGAACTCCGGGTTGAGTCGGGGAAAATTCTGGCGGACAAGTTGCGTGCCGGCGAGACGGCTGAAAATTCCGGCATGACCACCGGCTTCCTCGGCACGCGGCCACTGCTGCCGGTGTTGACGAGCGTTGGTGAAAACGATCTGGCGGTGAAACATTTCCAGAGTCGCAAATTTCCGTCGTGGGGCTACGAAGTGGATCAGGGCGCGACGACGATCTGGGAACACTGGGACAGCTATACCAAGGCGCATGGTTTTGGCGGCATGGACGGCACGCAAAACGCGGGAATGAATTCCTTCGCGCACTATTCCTTCGGCGCGGTATGCGAGTGGATGTTGGGCCAACTTGCCGGCATTCAATCGGACGGACCGGGTTACGACAAAATCATCATCCATCCGCATCCACCATCGCCCGGCAGCAATCCTGATCACACGCCGATTAACTGGGTGAAGGCGCATTACGATTCCATCCACGGGCGCATCACGAGCAACTGGAAACGAACGGACGGAAAATTTGAATTGGAAACAGAAATTCCCGCGAATACTACGGCCACCATTTATCTACCCGCAAGCAGCGCAGATCAAATTACCGAAGGCGGCCAGTCGCTGGCAAATGTCAAAGACGTGAAAATTCTTCGGATGGAAGGCGGCCGCGCTGCGCTCGCCGTGGCCGCTGGCAAATATCAGTTCGTGGTAGAATCGGCCAAGTAAGAGTTCCGGCTAGCTCAGTCGGGCATGTTGCCGGCGATATTGACTGGGCGTGACGCCTAGCAGCTTGCGGAACTGGCGCGCAAAGTAATTGCTGTCGGCGAATCCGACCTGAAACGCAATCTCGGTGACGCTCGACTCGGTGCGGCGGAGCAGAGAGGCCCCCCGGTTCACGCGCAGTTGGATGACATAGGCGATGGGCGAGCTGCCCATGGCGGCATGAAAGCTACGGATGAAATTCCGGTTCGACATGTGCGCGATACGGGCCAGTTGGTCGAGGTCAATAGCCTCCTGGTGGTTGGTTTCCAGATGGCTGATGGCGGCACCGATGCGCAGCAACGCGCGCGAATCAGAGTTCTTCGCCCGGGCATAACAGCGGGAAAGATAGCCTACGATTTGCAAGAACGAGGCGGTGGCCATGAATTTAAAGCCGCTTGAGCGCGTGACGAGTTCTTCTTCCAACTGGTCCACGAAGCCCATCGCCATGCTCAACTCGGATGGAGTCAGGCGTAGCCGCCCGTTGAACTGATGCCGCCGTCGCCAGGCTGGCTCCAGCGTGAAGAGCGCGTGATAGCCCGGCAGGGTGCGGAGATCGAAGGTGCGCAGGTTCAGCTTCTTCGGCTGAAATAGAATGTTCACCAGGCACAGCCGTTCCATGCTGTGATAATCGTGCTGACGCGAGCCCCCGATCACAAACGCGTCGCCCGCGTTGAGCGGATAGGTTTCTTTGCCAGTCACATGCACACCGCGACCGGCGGTAATGATGACGATCTCCGTGAATTCATGCGAATGAAGGCCAAAAGGCTCCTGCGGGTCGCGCCGCTCAACCGCGATGGGAAACCCGTCCGGGTGAAACCAGTCTTTGTGTTTGAGGGTGGCGTGCTGCATGGCAAATAGGCAGATTTAGTCTGGCCAGATAGTGCTAGCTTATGGCGGCATCGTCAAGGACTCGGGTGTGGTTCTAGTCTAAAGTGTTCGCGAATCATAGAAAGCACAAATTAATTTTTATGGCCAACACTATCAATATTGAAGCCGCTTACAAACTCGCCTGTGAACGTTACGCGGCGCTCGGCGTGGATGTGGGCCACGCGTTGAAGACTTTGGCGACGATTCCAATCTCGCTTCACTGCTGGCAGGGTGATGACGTGGACGGCTTCGAAAACGCCGGCGGCGCGCTCGGCAACGGTCTCGCCGTCACCGGCAACTATCCCGGCAAGGCGCGCACGCCGGACGAGTTGCGCACCGATTTGGAGAAAACCTATTCGCTCATTCCCGGCAAACATCGTTTGAACCTGCACGCATTCTACGGCGAGTTCGGCGGCAAGAAAGTTGATCGCGATGCCATCGAGCCGAAACATTTTGCCAACTGGATTGCGTGGGCGAAGAAAAATGGTCTTGGACTCGACTTCAATCCGACCTGTTTCTCGCATCCAAAAGCCGCCGATGGATTCACTTTGTCCAATGCTGACAAGGGGGTTCGTAAGTTTTGGATTGAGCATTGCATTCGCAGCCGCGAAATCGGCGCGGCGATGGGTAAGGCGCTCGGCAAAACCTGCGTGACGAACGTGTGGATTCCCGATGGCTATAAAGACACGCCCGCCGACCGCGTTGCGCCTCGCGCGCGCCTCGCGGAATCGCTGGACGCGATTTTCAAAAAACAAATTTCCCCAAAGCTGAACCTCGACGCCGTCGAACCGAAACTATTCGGCATCGGCAGCGAAAGTTACGTTGTCGGTTCGCATGAGTTTTACATGGGTTATGCGGTTACTCGCAAAAAACTGCTGACGCTCGACGCCGGCCATTATCATCCGTCTGAAGGCATCGCGGACAAGATTTCCAGCGTGTTGCAATTTATGCCGGAGATTTTGTTGCACGTCAGCCGCGGTGTTCGTTGGGACAGCGATCACGTTGTGATTTTGAATGACGATTTGCTTTCCATCGCGCGAGAGATTGCGGTGAACGGTTTTGAGAAACGCCTTCATATCGGCTTGGATTATTTCGACGCGAGTATCAATCGCGTTGCCGCGTGGACGATTGGCGCGCGCAATATGATTCGCGCGTTGCTCATCGCGTTGTTGGAAACGCCGCTCATCCGCACGGCGGAAGCAAGAGGAGATTTCACCACTCGCCTCGCGTTGCAGGAAGAAGCCAAGTCGCTGCCCTTCGGCGCGGTCTGGGATTATTACTGCGAAAGTCAGGGCGTGCCCATCGGCGAACATTGGCTGACGGAAGCGAAGAATTACGAGAATACAGTTTTGATCAAACGTAACTAAACCTAACCAACAAACTACACGAATTATGGGAAATCCATTTCTTGGTGTCTTCTTTCACTGGCTCGGAGGCCTCGCTTCCGGGAGTTTTTATGTGCCGTATCGCGGTGTCAAAAAATGGTCTTGGGAAACTTACTGGCTCGTTGGCGGGTTTTTCTCGTGGATCATCTGCCCGTGGGTGTTTGCCTTGACCATGACGAACGACGTGTTTGGCGTCTTGCATCAGCAGACCGCCAGCACGCTGTGGTGGACGTATTTCTTTGGCGCGATGTGGGGCTTCGGCGGCCTGACGTTCGGTTTGACGATGCGCTATCTGGGCATGTCGCTGGGCATGGGCGTGGCACTGGGTTATTGCGCGGCGTTCGGCACGCTGGTGCCGCCGATTTTCAAACAGTTCATGCCGAGCCTGCCGGTGGGGGCGAGCATTTCGGAAATTGCCGGTTCCACGCCCGGCCAGGTCACGCTTGCGGGCGTGGGCGTGTGTCTGCTGGGCATCGCCATCGCGGCGGCGGCGGGCTTTACGAAGGAACGGGAAATGCCGGCGGAGCAGAAAAAAAAGGCCATCGCGGAATTTGATTTCAAGAAGGGCCTCATGGTCGCGACCTTTTCGGGCATCATGAGCGCGTGTTTTTCGTTTGCGCTGACGGCGGGCAATCCGATTGGCGACGCTTCCAAGGCGGCGGGCACCACGGTCATCTGGAGCGGCCTGCCAAAACTCGTGGTGGTGCTGGCGGGCGGTTTTACGACCAATTTCATCTGGTGCGTGTTGTTGAACCTCAAGAACCGCAGCGGCTATCAATACGTCGCTTCGCACGTCAAAGAAGAACACGCGCATCATGGCGGTCTGGGCAGCGGCGAGCATGTGCCGGCAGGAACGTCCGCCAGTGGCGCGGTGGCAGATCTGAAAATTCCGATGCTCGCCAATTATCTCTTCTCCGCGCTGGCAGGCACCTGCTGGTATTTCCAGTTTTTCTTCTACACGATGGGCGAGACGCAGATGGGCAAGTTCAGTTTTGCCTCATGGACGCTGCACATGGCGAGCATCATCATCTTCAGCACGATGTGGGGCTGGATTTTACATGAGTGGAAAGGCTCCAGCAAAAAGGCACATCTGCTCATCGCGGGCGGCATCGGCACACTCATCCTTTCGACCATCGTCATCGGTTTCGGGACATATCTGAAAAGCCTCGGCGGCGGACATTGAATAAAGATTAGAGCTTTCAAACTAAACGCTGATGGCATCCTCGACGCACATCGAATACCCCGACGTCATCCTGATCGGTAGCGGCGTCATGTCCGCCAATCTCGCGGCCTTGCTCAAGCGCCTCGACCCGGGCATCAGGATCCAGCTTTATGAAGTCACCGACGGGCTCGCTCAGGAAAGCTCTGACGGCTGGAACAATGCAGGCACCGGCCACGCGGGCATTTGCGAGTTGAGTTACACGCCGAAGCGGGAGGCCGATGGGTCGGTGAATGTTAGCAAGGCGATAGAAATCTTTGAGCAATTTGAATACTCGAAGCAGTTCTGGAGCTATACCGTCGCGAGCGGCATGACGGAGCGGCCGAAGGAATTCATCAACCCCGTCCAGCATATTAGTTTCGTGCATGGCGAGTCACAGGTCGCGTTTCTGAAAGCCAGACACGCCGGAATGGCTGCGCACCATTTTTTCCGCGAAATGGAATACTCCACCGACCGCGCCATCATCGCGGGCTGGGCTCCGTTGCTGCTCGAAGGCCGCGGTGACGTGTCCATCGCCACGACCAAAATGGACGCGGGGACCGATGTGAACTTTGGCGAGATTTCGCGCAAGCTTCTGAACTGGCTTGACCAGCAGGAGGGATGTGGTATCGCGTCCGGCCATCGCGTCGTTGGCTTGAAGAAAAGCAGCACGGGTTGGGATGTGCGCGCAAAAAATCTCGCCACCGGGGAAGTCCGAGAGAACCGCACGAAGTTCGTCTTCGTTGGTGCCGGTGGCGGCAGTCTATCGCTGCTGCAAAAGTCCGGCATCCCAGAAGCCAAGGGTCTGGGCGGCTTTCCCATCGGCGGGCAATGGCTCATCTGCGACAACCCGGAGATCGTCAGCCAGCATCAGGCAAAAGTCTATGGACAGGCGCTCGCCGCCGCGCCGACGATGGCGGTGCCGCATCTCGACACGCGGATTCTCGATGGGAAAAAGACGCTGCTCTTCGGCCCGTTTGCCGCGTGGACGACCAAGTTTCTCCACAAGAAAGGCAGCATCACTGATCTGCCATTTTCCGTCCGACCGGATAATCTTGCCACACTCCTGAATATCGGAATCCGCAATCTTGATCTCGTCCGCTACCTCGTGCAGCAAGGCACGCAAAGCACGGCGGATCGCATGGAAGTCCTCCGCATCTTCTATCCCGCCGCCCAGGCCAAGGATTGGAAATTGATTGACGCTGGCATCCGTGTGCAGGCGATAAAAAAGACTGACGGCCAAGCCGGCATCGTCCACTACGGCACCGAGGTTATCACCAACACGAACCATTCTATATCTGCGCTGCTCGGCGCCTCACCCCGGTGCCTCGGTCTCGGTGAACATCGTGCTCGAAGTCATAAAAAAATGTTTCCCGCAACTGCTGGCCAGCAGCGAGGGACGAGTGCGGATGAAGGCGATGATCCCGACCTACGACGAAGACATCAAGCTATCCAAGAACGCCGCGCGCTTCCGTGAAGTCAGTCAACGCGCGGACGAAATTCTTGGGCTTCGCTCTCCTTAATTCCAACGGCCCACGCGCCAGAACTCCAGTTTTTACATGAACACCATTTCCACCGCCCCTCGCACATTTCTTCATCCGCGCGACGAGATCATGCGCATGATGGAGCGCATCTATCGCTACCGGATGACCACCACTTCCGGTGGTAATCTCTCGATACGCGAACCCAACGGCGACATTTGGATCACTCCGGCTCGCGTGGACAAAGGCAGCCTGCGCCGTGAAGACATCATTTGCGTTCGCGCCGAAGGACGGCGTGAGGGGCTGCATCCGCCGTCAAGTGAACTGCCGTTCCATCAGGCCATTTATCAACAGCGACCTGATCTTGGCGGCATCGTGCATGCACATGCCGTCGCGCTCGTTGCCTTCAGTGTCTGCCGCCGGGTGCCAGATACGCGGCTGTTTCCGCAGGCGCGTCATGTTTGTGGTGAGGCGGGATTTGCGCCTTACGCGTTGCCGGGCAGCACGGTGTTGGGAGGAAATATCGCGCAGACTTTCGCAAAAGGATTCAATTGTGTGGTTTTGGAAAATCACGGTGTCGTCTGCGCCGGAGAAAACCTCCAGCGCGCCTTTGAGCGGTTTGAAACGCTGGAATTCACGGCGAAGACCATCATCAAGGCCAGCCAACTCGGCGAGGTGCGCTATCTGAATAACCAGCAAGTCGCGCAACGGCATGGAATCGCACTACCCCAGTTCACGCCTAATTTGGCAAGCGAGGAGGAAAACGAACTTCGGCGGCAACTTGCCAACTTTCTGCAACGCGGCTACCGGCAGCGGTTGCTCATCAGCACGGAAGGCAGCTTTTCAGCGCGGCTTGCCGATGGATCAATGCTCATCACCCCCTCGCGCGCGGATCGTGGCTTGATTGACATCGCCGACCTAGTGTTGGTGCGCTCCGGGGCGGCGGAGGCGGGTCGCCAGCCGAGCCGGGCAGCGCAATTGCACGCCGCGATTTACCGGCGACATCCCAAGGTGCGGGCTATCGTCAACGCACTGCCCGTGAACGCGACCGCCTTCAGCGTCACCGACTCCCATTTGGACAGCCGCACAATTCCCGAGAGCTATCTTTTTCTCAAGGATGTCGCGCGTGTGCCGTTCGGGGAACAATACCAGGATGGCCGGGCCGTGGCGGAACGGCTGTCGTCAGAAAACCCGGTTGCCCTCATCGAGAACGACGGAGCGCTGGTCTGCGGCACCAGCGTGCTGGATGCCTTTGACCGGCTGGAAGTGCTGGAGACGACTGCCGAAGCGATCATCAACAGCCGCCCGCTGGGGAAAGTTGTTCCCATGTCGGACGCAATAATCGCGGAACTGACCGCCGCCTTTTCCACCAAGTAAATCCACCAACCATGAAAGAAAAAGTATATATGGCAGTTGACCTCGGCGCAGAAAGCGGCCGCGTAGTGGCTGGCCTTTGGAACGGACGAAAACTCCGGCTCGAAGAAATTCATCGCTTCCCCACCGGCGGCGTTTATCTCGGTGAGACATTTCGCTGGGATGTGTTGCGGCTGTGGTCGGAAATCCAGAACGGCCTCACGCTTGCCGGCAAGAAATATGGCAAACGAATCGTCTCCGTCGGCGCGGATACCTGGGGCGTGGACTTCGTGCTGCTGAATAAACAGGACGAAATTCTTGGTCAGCCATACCACTATCGCGACCCCCGAACGCGGGGTGCTTTGGAGCGCACGTTTAAAAAAGTTTCGCGCGCGGAAATTTTCCGGCAGACCGGACTGCAGTTCATGGAGCTGAACTCGCTCTACCAATTGCTCGCGTGGAAAGAGCGTTCACCCGGGATCCTTGACGCAGCGGACAGGCTGCTGTTCATGCCGGACTTCTTGCACTGGGCCATGTGCGGTGCGAAGCGGACCGAGTTCACCATTGCCTCAACGTCGCAATGTGTGCATCCGCTCAAACGCAACTGGTCGCTGCCGCTATTGAAGAAGCTTGGTCTGCCCACACATTTCCTGCCGAAGATTGTTCCACCCGGCACGACGCTTGGTAAGTTCCGTAAATCACTCGCCGAGCGCACCGGCCTGGCGGGCGTGAAAGTCGTCGCGCCGCCGTCGCACGACACCGCTTCCGCCATTGCCGGCGTGCCGACGGCCAACACCGGCAAAGCCAACTGGGCATACATCAGTTCCGGCACCTGGTCGCTCATGGGCGTGGAGGTAAAGAAAGCCAACCTTTCGTCGCGGGCGCTGGAACTGAACATGACCAACGAAGGCGGTGTGGACGGCACCTATCGCCTGCTCAACAACATCATGGGTCTCTGGCTGGTGCAGCAGTGCAAGCGTTCGTTCGACGCGGCGGGCCGGAAATATGATTACGTCCAGATTGCTGAACTTGCGGCGAAGGCGAAGCCGTTCCGCTCCACCTTGAACCTCAACGACCCGCGCTTTTTCAATACGCCAGATATGCCGAAGGCCATTCAGGTATATTGCCGCGAGACGAAACAGCCGGTTCCTAAAACCGATGGCGAACTCGTGCGCTGCGCCTACGAAAGCCTCGCGCTCAAGTATCGCGAAGTCCTCGCCTCACTCGAAGAACTCACCGGCGAAAAAATCGAAGTCATCCACATCGTTGGTGGGGGATCTCAAAATAAATTCTTGAGTCAGCTTGCGGCTGACGCCTGCCAGCGGCCGGTTATCACCGGGCCGGTCGAAGCCACGGCCATGGGCAATCTCCTGACACAAATTCGCGCCGACGACGAACTCGCCTCACTGACCGAGATGCGTGAAATCGTCCGCGCATCCAGTTCGGTCCAGCGGTATGAACCTGCCGCGTGGGGCACGGGGTAGATTGTTTTGTTTACCTTTAACCATCATCCGAAAATAATTCATGAACCAGCCTATTCCATCACTGACCACGACTGATCCGGAACGCACGCTTGAATACGAATTCGTCCGGGCCACTGAAAATGCCGCGCTCAACGTCCTGCAATGGCTGGGACGCGGCGAAAAGGAAATGGCAGACGCCGCCGCCTGCGACGCCATCAACGGCGTATTCGACCTCGTGGACATGCGCGGCGAAGTCGTCATCGGCGAAGGCATCAAGGACAACGCTCCTGGCATTTTTCTGGGTGACAAGCTGGGCAACTGGAAGCCCGATGCGCCGGAGTTCGACATCGCGCTTGATCCCGTGGACGGCACGTCCAATCTCGCCAACGGCCTGCCTCATTCCATTTCCGTGATGGCCGCGAGCGAACGGCGCAACGGCCAGGGGCGCTCGATGAAAAACCTGCCGGCGTTTTATTCGGATAAATTGGCATTCGGCCCGGCCGTCGTAAAAGCGATGCAAAACGGGCTTGGACAGATTCATTTGGATGATCCGCTGGAAAAGATTTTGCCGAAGGTGGCAGAGGCGTTGGGCAAACGGGTGCAGGAGCTCGTCGTATGCACCATGAACCGTCCGCGACATGCAGATCTCATCAAGGAAATCCGGCGCGCCGGTTCGGCCTTGCGGTTGATCAGCGATGGCGACATCGCGGCGGCAGTCGCGCCGTCGCTGCCGGATTCAGGCGTGGATTTGTATTGCGGCATCGGAGGTTCGCCGGAGGGCGTGCTGGCGGCGGCGGCCTTGCGCGCCCTGGGCGGCGACATGCTCCTGCGCATGTGGCCGCGCGATGACGCAGAGCGCGCGGAATTGCTGGAACAAATGAGCGAGGCGGAATTAACTCAGGTTTTCAGTTCCAGCGATTTGGTTACGGGCGAAAGTGCGGTCTTTTGCGCCACGGGCATCAGCGACAGTGCCATGTTGCCGGGGGTGAAACTCACCGGCAAAAAAGCGATTACGCATTCCATCCTGATGCGTGCCTGCAGCCGGACCGTGCGCTACATCCGTGCCGTGCATGATCTGGAAACCAAAACGATTCACCTGCGCAGCGTGCAGCAGGAACAAAAACTTTGAGAGGCCGATGAAAACCGTTGCGTTCACCATGAAGCTGAAACCCGATGTGGCGGCAGAATACAAAAGGCGACATGATGAACTCTGGCCGGAGCTTACCCGCGCTCTCCTCGACGCGGGCATCTCTGATTAGTCAATCTTTCTCGACGAAGCGACACTGACGTTTTTGTCGCGCAGAAACGGTCCGATAGCAACGCCGCCGCAGATTTGCTAAATCATCCGGCGGTCAAAAAATGGTGGAATCACATGGCTATGCCCAGGCCGCAGTGCTGGTGCGCATGGGAAAACTTGAAGAAGCCCGCAGTGCCGCCCGGCGTGCCCTCGAACTTGACTCGAATTCACCTGCCGCCAACCTGCTCCGGTAACTTGGAGGGTATTGATTTGAGCGAGTAAATAGCTCACAATTGCCATGAAGAGTATTTTCTCATTATCTTGTGCAAATTTCGCTCTGACGCAAACAATCCCATTCTACAGCTATCACGGATTCATCCGCCGCGCGCTAAAACCAAGATCTACGATCAATTGAGGAATACATATAGAGTTTAGAGCACGGGCGTCGTTTAATTCCCCAGTCATGTCATCCGTTAGCATACGATAACCATGCTTGGTTGAAGCCCGGGCAGCTATCTTTATGAATGGAATGGTTCGTCGCGCCAACTCATTCCGCAACCAGCGTAGCGACGGTCGGGAAGATTTCTCCAATAAAATGCCCGTCAAATTAGGGGATAATTGAATTTTTGATGGTGCAATCGGAAGCAGATAGACGAAAGTCCGTGACGGCAGATGAACCAATTTGGAAAAATCCTTGGACAAATTGGCGACCCAACTGCTGTCGAAATTGATTACAAAAAACGCTTCCACCAAGGAAACCATTTTGAAATTGTGCCATCGGCTTCAAGCGGCGGTAAAACCGTTTTGTGGAAGCCTTTCTCACAGTGAACGAGAACGCACTGGTGTTTTCTCAAGTTACGCAATTCGTAAGGTTTGATTTTATGCTCATCCACGTTTGTGTATGAGCGCGTCAACATTCCGCCAGAATAGCCAGAGGTTCGTTGTCGGACTTTTCGTTGACCAAGAAAGTCCGCGCTTTCAACTGCGCCCGCTTCGTCTGCCCCTTTGAAAATCATCCGATTGCGAAGATTCAGCGTCAGCACTTGTGCCTTTTCCTCGCCGAGCGGCGGAATGAATGACGTTGACGACTGTGCGGCGGCAACCAGCGTCGCCTTCGCTTCGCGCATCACGTCAATGCAGTTGTAATCGCTCATGCCGTCCTCGCTGGCTGTGACGAAGCGTTGCGCTTCGTCTGCCCACAGAATGAGCAGATTGTCGGTGGCGCGTTCTTCCTTTGGCCGGTCGAAGCGTCTCAAAACGTGCGCGTAAAAATGCATTTTGAGAAACGTGTTTATGTAGCGTCGTTCCATCTGAAATTTCTGCGGCATCGCCACGCAGATTATTTTGCCACGATCAATTTCCTTGAAATCGAAACTGTTTTTGGCGTCGCCAAAAACCTCAATGACATCGGGCGTCAAAAAGAATTGGAGATAATTGGCGATGGTCTCTTTCACGCCGCCCATCTGCTCGGCGGGCTGTCCCCGATAGCGTTCGGAAAAATGTTTGATGAGGGCTTTGTCGCGGTCAGTAGGATAATCCGTCTGCATCTCTCCCAACACCTCATTCATCGTATTGTCATCGAGAAGAAAATCACGGACATTGAACAGGGTCGCTTCCATCCCCAATCGCGTCAACAGTTCCAGCGCCAGACCGATATGCGTTTGTGCCTGGCTCTTGAAAAAGGATTGTTCGGCGCGCTGTCCCAAGCTCGTCACCGTATCCACTACAAACTTTGCGTAGGTGGACGGCGGAATTGTCCGGTCAGAAAGCAGATTGAATGTGTATGCCGGTTTCCATTTCTCCGGCGGGTTGTCCGGCCTGACTTGCAACAGAATTAAATCGTCTTGGCGATTAAACTTCGCTGCCATTTCCACGAGCGTTTCCCAATAGACGCCCTTGTCGTCAATGCACAGGCCGCCCCAATTGGGATCGTTTTGAAAAACCTGAAAGAGCAGTTGATTGATGCCGGAGCGGGTTTTGCCGGAGCCGGTGTCGCCGGTAATGAGCCAGCCTCGGCAAAAATCTTCGCGTGTCCACGCAAAGCCCTTCAGCCGAACGATAAATTTACTTTTTGCAATTTTACCACCCTTCGCCGTGGCCGCGTAAGCAGCAATGCCAGCGAAGATCGCCGCCACAATCCACGAGGCCGGCGCGGGCAGAAAAAGGAGTGCTCCGGTCGCCATCAGCAAAGACAGGCCGGTCGTGATGTAATTTATCCAGCGCATAATCAGAGTAAATATTTTCCAACCAGGATTCCGGCCAAGAGCGAAGCGATTGCCACGCAGAAAAAAGCCACGGCACGCCCGGCGGAAAGCTGCTGGGTGATTTGGGGAACGCTCCGAATTTCCTGTTTCAACTCCCGCGCCTCCTTTGAAAATTCCTTGGTCAATTGCGTAAGCGTTTGCAGCGAGACACGAACCGTCACCAACTGGATGGAATCCATGTCGGGCGGAATTTCAATTTTGACGTTCTGGAAAAATATCTTGAGCAATTCCAGCATCTGCAAAACGGAGTCATCATCCCGAATCCCGTGCTTGCGCCGCCATTCGGAAACCGCCTCGTTGAAGCTGTGCTTTTCCTCGTTCACAAAAGTGAGTCGCTGGATTTCGTTTCCTTTTTCGACTTTTGAATTTTCGGCGGTGGTGGCAGTAACATCCCGCACACAGATTCCAGTTGGCTATAAAGCAGGTGCTGCCAGTTTAGCAGCCGTTGCCGGTTGAAGAAATCGAAGGCAGGATTATTGATGCCAGCGGAAACGGTCAGGTCGTGCCGGTTCAAATCGGCTACGATCCAATCGTAAAGTTTCGGCATGATGATTTCTTTGGCATCCAGTTCCTCCATCAGTCGTATCCTTGTGGCGCTGCGCTCGTAGTTGTCAAACCGTTCCGACAACGCCTCATTTTTGACAACCAGGTATCGGGCATTGTGATTGAGCCGGTCGGTGATGTTGCGAATCTGCTCCAAGCTGTCGGTTTCGTGATTCACCGGCATGATGAGATTCAAGGATGCGCCAACCTGTTTGAGCAGATCGAAGATTCGCACTTCGTCAAAATAATCGAGAAAAATGTCGGTCGAGGCCGCGCGGCAATCCATGACAACCAAATCCGTTTTGTCCAGCATGGCGAAAACTGAATCAATTTCGGTCGGTTCTGCGATATTGAGAAACAGGGCTTCGGGATGGAAACGCTTCAGCGTCGAGTTTTCGTTGTCGGTATCAACGGCGATGTGGGCGATGTCCTTGTCTTTAAGATACTGGACGAAATTGACAGCGAAGAAACTTTTGCCGACGCCGCCCTTGCCGTTGATGACAGCATTGAATTGTTTTTGCATAATTTTTGGTTAAAGGTTTTTTGAATCGGCGATGCGTGGTCCCGGCTTGCGCCGCGACCACGGGCCGGGAAAACGCTCCCGCTGTTCCCGCAAGGTCGCCCCAATTTTTTCAGGTGGCGGTAGCACCGGAATAGGTTTTGACGGTGAATTTTTTGGCGGGCGTGATTTATGAGGTCGGTCGGATTCCTCGCCGATCACGTCGCGGCAAAATCGGTAAATGGTGTTAAGAGAAACAATTATTTTCTCCTCTGCCAAAATCAGCCGGATGTCGTCGTAGGCAGCATTGCGCGCGCGAAGCTCTTTAATTTGGGATTTGAAAGGAAGCAACAACGCCCGTTTGGGTGACAACTTGGGGTAGCCACAAACCACTCCCGCCAGTCGAGTTTTTATTTCGTCGGATGGACTTTGCTCGCTCATAAAACCTCCGAAAATACGTCGAAAGAAGCTGGCGAATTGTTGGCAAGAATTTGGCAAACAAATCGAAAATCTTTGGCAAAAAGGCGATAAGCAAAACCTCTAACGAAGGTTAGACGTAAGGCGTGCCATGAAAAAAGCCACTTCAGCGATGAACTCATGCCTCCATGTAAACCGATTTCCGACAATCAGGTTGTGATGGTTTCATCACAACTTTTGTGGGCAGGATGAGCTAAAAAGTGGGGGTGCTTTCAACCAAGACACAATGCAACCTGAACAATGCCGAAAAATACTTCAAAGAACATCTGCAACTCGGCGATTATTACAGTCAGGAAAATATCGTGTCCGGCGAATGGACTGGAATCGGGGCTGAAACGCTTGGGCTTGCAGGCAGGGTGAAACAGGATCAATTCCTGAAACTCTGCCACAACCAGAATCCGAACACCGGCGAATTGCTGACACAGCGGATGAAAACCACACGCTGGGATTCGGACAGAATGGCAGAGGTTGCCAATCGCCGGATTTTCTACGACTTCACATTTTCACCGCCCAAATCAGTTTCCATTCAGGCATTGATTGCCAATGACAAGCGGCTATTGGATGCACACAGTCGCGCCGTGCGGATTGCCGTCAACGAATTGCAGCACTTCGCCGGGACACAGGTGCATCGTGGAATGGACAAATCGGAGCGGCTCACCGGCAACGTCGTCTGCGCCACATTCCGCCATGACACCTCCCGCGCGCTTGATCCCCACTTGCACACACACTGCGTCATGTTCAACGCCACGTTTGATGCAACCGAAAATCGTTGGAAGGCGTTATCCAATTACGAAATGCTTCAGGTGCGGAAGTTTGCCGAAAATGTCTATTACCACGAATTCGCCCGCGACTTGCGGCAATTCGGCTATGAGATTGAAAACAACCCTCGTGGCGATTTTGAAATCAAGGGCGTGTCCAGTGAACTGCAATCACGTTTCTCCAAACGCCACAAAGAAATTGATGCCAGCATCGAACGGATGCTGAAAGAGAAGCCGGAACTGGCAAATGGCAATTTGAAGGAACTGCGCTCACAAATCGCCCAAGCGGAGCGCAGCCGGAAAATTGAAGGAATTGCCCTGCCTGAACTTCAACGCCTCTGGGACAGCCAGCTTACGGGCGAAGAAAGGCAATCCCTGCGCGCGCTGGCTCGCCAGTCAAAGGCGGCGATTCAATCGCCGTCCGTCACGGCGCAAGCCGCAGTCCAGTGGGCGGAAGACCACTTGTTTGACCGCCGCTCGGTCGTCCGCGAACACGAAGTTTGGAGCGCGGCTTTGGAGCGTGGGCGCGGATCGGAATTGACGGTTCATGGCATCAAGGCGGCAGGGCAGGAACGTGATTACATTCGCAACGAACACGCGCCGTCAAAAATCACGACGCGCGAGATTTTAAGCTGCGAATGGGAAATCGTCTGCCTCGCCCGCGACGGGCGGGGCAAGTTCACGGAGTTCAATCCACGTTACAACATTGCCGCCGACCTCATGCCGGATCAGCGCACCGCCGCCGAATTGATTCTGGGGTCGCGAGATTTTGTCACGCTGTTCTGTGGTGGCGCGGGAACGGGGAAAAGCCATACGCTTCGAGAAATCGGCAACGGCTTGAAAGCTGCCGGACACAATTCATACGTCATCGCGCCGCAGCGCCAGCAAGCTCTGGATTTGAAAAAGAGTTTTGCCGATACCAAAACCGTTTCTGAATTTCTGGCGAAACGGCAGATGATGCCTGGCTCGGTGGTGATTGTGGATGAAGCCGGACAAATCGGCGGAAAGCAGATGTGCGAGCTTTTGAGTTTCGTGCAAGTGAATGGTGGTCGCGTCATTCTTTCCGGCGACACGCGCCAGCATGGGGCGGTCGAAGCCTCGGACGCCCTGCGCGCCATCGAGCGGTATGCCGGTCTGGAAGCGGCGCGGCTGACAAAGATTCGGCGACAGAATCCAAAGGCGGGTGAAACGAAGTCCGAGCGGAAACGCATCAGGCAATACCGCGCAGCGGTTCGCAAGGCACAGTCCGGCCAATACGCCGAATCATTCGACCGTTTGGATCGGCTCGGCGCAATTGTCGAATGCCGCACCACCGACGAGCAACGCGAACGGCTGGTCGCCGATTATCTGACGCTGGCGGAAAGGAAAAAGTCCACCGTGATTGTTTCGCAGACTTGGGCGGAGATTCGGGAGATCAATGAGCGGATTCGGATTGGACTGCGAATGGCGGGGCTGATTGATAAAGCCGATTCGACGGTGGCGGCTCACGAGCGGCTGGATTTGACGGATGCTCAAAAACGCGACCAGCGGTTTTATCCGGCCAATGCGGTGATTGTTTTTAACCGCGAGACGGGGAATTTCGCCAAAGGCGAAATCGGCAAACTGTTGGTCGCAACGCCAACACATTTGCTGGTCAAGGGGGAAAAGAAAGAGCAGAAAATTCCCTTCAAGTTGTTGAACCGGCTCACAGTCTGCCAGTCGGTTGAAATGCCGCTCGCCAAGGGCGATCAATTGCAACTCAAGGCCAATGCGCCGTCGCTTGGCGGCAAAGAACTAATTAACGGCGAACTGGTGACGGTCAAAGCCGTCAATTCAAATGGGCGCATTGAGTTGAAAGACGGGCGAGTCCTGCCAGAAAAATATCGGGAGTTCGTCCGTGGTTACGCGATTACGTCTTATGGCTCACAAGGCAAAACCGTCGAACACGTTCTGTTTTCCGATTCGTCCGTTAAGGCCGCGACGAATAATCAGCAATGGCTCGTCACGATTTCACGCGGAACACGGGCGGTCAAAATCTTCACCCAGGACAAAGCGCAGTTGCGCGAGAACGTCGGTCGCTTGGGCGACCGTGAACTGGCGATTGAATTTGCGAAGCAAGATTCGGCACAGTCGCAGCGTGTGCCGCCACCGCCGGTTCGCAGATATATCGCCGGACTGATTCAAAGCCGCCGTTCGGAGACGGTTCAACAAAAAATTGAGAACATTGATTTATGGAAACACAAACAAAGCCCTCGAATGACACCGCAACGGACGCGCGGACAAAGAATCTGACGTGCTGGCGCACGGCAACAAGTCCGCAATGCTTGCGCGTGGAAACTGTCAACGAAGTTCACTTGTTTCCCTACGGTTATTTTCAACACGCAAAATTCATCCGGCAAAGCGGCAAGGACGTTGTGCAAATCCAGTTTCAAGACCGAATCGTCTTGGTCAAAGGAAAAGGTTTAGAGCCGCTGTGCGATGCGCTGGAACGGCTCGCCGTGGAACGAATCCGAGTGCGCCCTGAAAAATATGAGGGGCTTGGCAAAAGCGAAGGGGTTATTGAGGAGATTGAAATTAAGAAAGTCGGCCAACAAGAATCGGCGTCTGAACCAATCAGTAACCCGTAACCGATAAACTTAATTCCGCATCGGGTCGTCGCCAAAAGTTGGTCGTTTTTCAGAATACATACGAAGCGTGTGTGGCAGACCTGGATAAACCCACGCTTCGTTGAGCGCCCACTGGATCATTTCCGAATCCCGATTTTCTAAAGCGGGAAAAAGACCCGTTGTGCAGGTGCTCAACGCTATCGCCAAATCCACACCATTACTCAACCGGAAATACAGCATCACTGTTTGCTCGTCTGAAAGCACAGGCCAAGTTTTTGCTTTAGCAAATCCGCACACGGCTTCGTCAAGCGATTCGTGTGTTGCTTTTTCAAGACGCTCAAAAGTGTCCGACGCTTTCTCTCCAATCCGGGCGAACTCGGAGATTGGCCGGGGCGCAACAGATCGCCGCTGCAAATGCAAAAAGTCGCTTAATTCACGCCACGTCATTTCGTGTAGGTTAGCCCGTCACGAGCGCCACGTCTATTTCGCTTTGCATGATGCGTCTTGGCAAAAAATCTGGAACGAGTATTCTGCTTAAAATTTGTGCTCCCATAGCTCAAATGGATAGAGCAGCGGATTTCTAATCCGCGTATCCCGGTTCGATTCCGGGTGGGAGCGCCAATCATTTCACCCCGAATTCAGTAAATTCTTTCTATACTTTTTTCTATACTGAAGGCTGTTTTTTGGGCAAATACTTGTAAACGACTGCAAAAGCTGAAACCTCATAAAACCATTATGGACATTGCAGAATTTACGATTGAGAATCCAAATCAGCGATAGTAAAAGATGCGTTTTTTATTTAGAAGGCAGGTGCTCTATCCAACTGAGCTACAGACGCAGCCGACAGGAGATTAGCCCCGGCCAGTCTGCTCGGCAAGCGTGTTGCGGCTCACGCGTGACCGAGATGCCGCAACACCTGATACACGACCAACGCCGCGACATAGGCCAGACCGGTCATGTAGGCGATTTGAAACAGCGGCCATTTCCAACTGTTTGTCTCGCGCCGCACGACGGCGGTGGTTGATAAACATTGCGCCGCGAGAATATAAAAAACCAACAGACTCGCGCACGTTGCCACGTTGAAAATCGGCGTGCCGTCCGTGCGTTTGGCCTGTTGCAACGTGCTGTAAAGCGACGACTGATTGTTTTCCGCCGCATCCTTGCCGACGCCATAAACAATCGCCAGCGTCGAGACGATGACCTCGCGTGCGGCGAATGAGCTAATGATGCCGATGCCAATCTGCCAGTCGTAACCGAGCGGCGCGATGACCGGCTCAATGACGTGGCCGATTTTTCCGGCGAAGGAATTTTGCAGCGAATTCTGCGCGGTCAGCCGGTCAGCGGTGTCGAGCAAAGCTGCCGCCTGATTCGTGTCGCCGGACTTTTCAAATTGTGCGGCTTGCGTCGTCATCGCGACGGCGGCGGCCGGCGGGCTGGATTTTGGATAATACGAAAGCGCCCATAAAACCAGCGAGATTGCGAGGATGATCGTGCCCGCCTGTTTCACGAAAATTTTTGCACGGTCGTAAGTGTGCAGCAGCGCCACGCGCAAACCCGGCACGCGATACGGCGGCAGTTCGATCATCAGCGGTTTGCTTTCGCCAGGCAGAATGGTTCGACGGAAAATCATCGCCGCACCAAGCGCTGACACCACACCACACGCATACGCGGCGGTGAAAACCAGCGCCGCCTTCAATGGCGAATGCGGAAACAGCAGCGCCGTGACCATCGCGTAAACCGGGATGCGCGCCGAACACGCCATCAGCGGCGTGACTAGAATCGTCACCAGCCGGTCGCGCGGATTTTCGATGACGCGCGTGGACATGATGGCGGGAATCGCGCACGCGTGTGCCGAGAGCAGCGGCACGAAGGCTTTGCCCGGCAGGCCGAGTTTGCGCATGATTTTGTCCATCACAAACGCGGCGCGCGACAGGTAGCCGGTGTCTTCCAGCAGCGACAGCGCGAAAAATAAAATGCAGATTTGCGGCAGAAAAACCAGAATGCCGCCAACGCCGCCCACCACGCCATCGGAAACCAGGCTTTGCAAATCGCCCGGCGGCAGAATCGAGGCCGTCCATGATTTGATGCCCGCAAACGCATGGTCAATCAGCTCCATCGGAATTTGCGCCGCCCAGAAAATGAGCGCAAACAGCGCCAGCATCACGACATGGAAAATCACCACGCCGGTGACCGGATGCGTGAAATAATCGTCCAGCCGGTCCGTCCACGCCGAACGCTGGATGAGCGCGGCGTCCATGACGCGCGTGGAAATCTGCTCCGTCCATTCGTAGCGCGCCTGAAAAGTGCAACCGGTGCAGCCGGCGCAGTTCGGATCCACATGATCCACAGCCTCCGGCATCGCGCCCTTCACGAGCCGGTCGAGTTCGCGCTTCAATTCGTCCACGCCTTCGCCGTTGCGCGCGGACACGGGCATGACGACGCAGCCGAGTTCCTCGCGCAATTTCGCCACATCAATGTGGATGCCGTCGCGTCGCGCCATATCCATCATGTTCAGCGCCACGACGACGGGAATTTTCTTCAGCTCCAAAATCTGGCTGACGAGAAAAAGATTTCGTTCGAGATTCGTCGCGTCCACGACGACGAGCGCGGCGTCCGGTGCGGTGTGGTCGAGCTTTCCCTGCAACGCGTCGGCGGCGAGTTTTTCGTCCGGCGATTTGCTGTCGAGACTATAAAGGCCGGGCAAATCCACGACCACAATCTGCTTGTGGTCGAGGTGCAGCCGACCGACTTTGCGCTCGACCGTCGTGCCGGGAAAATTCGCCGTTTTGGCGCGCAGGCCGGTGAGCGCGTTGAACAAAGTGGTTTTGCCGGCGTTCGGATTGCCGACGAGCGCGAGCGTGAACGTGTGATGGGAATGCGCGGCGGCTTCCGGCGCGCTGTCGTGACAGGCGCTCATGCGCAATTTTCTTCGCGCATCGCGCAATGGCCGGGCTGGCAGACTTCCACCGTCACACGCGCGGCGAGTTCGGCGGACAGCCCGAGGCGCGAACCGAAAATTTTTAGGATGAGCGGATTCCCGGCGCGAACGAGTTCCAGCCGGCGCCCGACGCAGACGCCGAGCGTCTTGAGCCGCTGCGTGTCCTCGTCGTCGGTCGTGACGCTGCGCACCACGGCGCAGACGCGCGGCGGCAATTCGTCCAGCCGGACGAGCGAAACGGGCTTTGCATTAGTTGTCACAACGAGAACAAAATAATCCTTCCTGCGAACCAGTCAAAGTCTATCCGTCGGCGGTGGTGCCGGCTGTTGCCGGCTTGCGGTTTGTTGTCGGCGGTTTGCCATCGCAGTTTGGTTGAAAATCCGCCGTGAGTCCGGCACATTGGCCGCGTGAAGCTGAAATTTATTTTTCCCGCGCTGCTGGCCGTGGCAATTTTCGCCGGTTGCACCAAGCCGGACGAGTCCACCACGCTGAATCCGCCGCCGTCCTCAGACGATTTGCTGCCCACGCACGCGCAGCCGAAACTGCCGACGATGAAAATTTATCTCGGCGCGGAAATGCTCGATGCCGAACTGGCGCTGACCGAACAGGAAGAAATGACCGGCATGATGTTCCGCACGAACATCCAAGAGACGGATGCGATGCTGTTCGTGCTGCCGGAGCCGCAGCGCGCCAGTTTCTGGATGAAGAACTGCCCCGAATCCATCTCCGCAGCCTACATCACGACCGACGGCACGATTCAGGAAATCCATCACCTCGAACAAAACGACACCAACTCCGTGATCGCCGCGCGCGACGACATCCGGTTTGTGCTGGAAACGAAGGAAGGCTGGTTCGGGCGGCACCACATCAAGCCCGGCACGGTGATCACTACGGAAAAAGGCTCGCTCGCGGATACTTTTTTGCGCCGCCAGTAGCCAACTACTTGCCCGCAGAAAACTTGTCCAGTCTAGCTTTCAAATCGGCTTCGTCCGGCAGGCCGGTGAGGCGGTCGGCCACCTTGCCGTCCTTGAAAAAAATCAGCGTCGGAATCGCCTGCACCTGGAAATTCTGCGCCAGCCCCGGCGACTCATCCACGTTGATTTTGACGAACTTGATCTTGTCCGCATAGCCGCCGGCCAATTTGTCCAGCATCGGTGAAAGCATCCGGCACGGTCCGCACCACGTCGCGTAAAAATCCGCCACCAACGGCGTCGCGCAGCGCGTCACCTCGTCGGCAAACTCGCCCTGTGTGATGTGTTTCACATTCGCCGTGGACTCATTCATCGCCGCCGGATTACCACAGCCAGCCAGCAGCATCAACGTCGCGCCGGCCAAAACGGGAAAAAGTTTCCGTAGGAAGTTCATGCCGCAATCTAACCGCCGCCATTCCTCGCGCAAATAATTTTTCGCGCCAAACTGTTTGCGAAATTTCCATTCCGGCTTACGATTCCGCCATGCTTTCGCTGGAACAACTCTCGGAACTGCTCGCGCAAAACCGCGCCGCTGCGTCCGCGCGAGTGAAGGAATTTACGCTCGGCAGCAAGAAGTTCCATTTTAATTCCCAGCCCGCCATCATGGGCGTGGTCAATCTCTCCGCTGATTCGTGGTATCGCGAAAGCGTCTGTTTATCGGCGGATTCCGCGATTCAACGCGGCAAGGTTCTGGCGGCGCAAGGTGCGCAAATCATTGATGTCGGCGCGGAATCCACGCTGGCGCACGCCGCGCGCGTCGGCAACGCGGCGCAAAAATCAAAATTGACTCCGGTAATCGAGGCATTGCGGCAGCAGAAGATTCTCGTCTCGGTGGAAACCTATTCGCCCGCCGTCACGCGCGCGAGCCTCGAAGCTGGCGCCAACATCCTGAACCTGACGGGCACCGTCGGGTCGAAGGAAATATACAAGCTGGTTGCCGACCACGACGCGGCGGTCATCATATGCTACGTCGCCGGCAAAAATGTCCGGGAGGTTGGTGATTTTGATTTGAGCGCCGACCCGATACCAATGCTGCGGGAATTTTTTTCGCGGCAAATTGAGCTGGCGCAAAAATGCGGCGTGGAGAAAATTTTCCTCGATCCCGGCCTCGGCGTTTATTACCGCAACTTGCAGGACAGCACCGTGCGCGTGCGGCACCAGATGAATATTTTTTTAAACACATTCCGGCTGCGCGAACTCGGCTTCCCGATCTGTCACGCGTTGCCGCATGCGTTCGAGTTTTTCGGCGAAGAAGTCCGCTGCGCCGAGCCATTCTTCGCCGTGCTGGCGGCGCTGGGCAAAACGGATTTGTTCCGCACACACGAAGTTCCACGCATCAAAGCCGTCCTAGACACACTGAAAGTTTTCTGACCGACCGGCTTATTTTCGGCGGCAGAAAAAAACGCCCTCCTCTGCTGATTTCGCAATCCATTTGTCGGTAACATCAAGACCGTGGCGTTCAAGTAATTTTTGAACCACAGCCGGCGTGTAGCGGTATGAGAAAAAAAGCCGGATGGCATCGCCACGCACAAAGGAAAACTTTCGGCCGCTAACTTTGATCCGGCGAGCGCGTTGAAAATGAAACTTTGCCACCACACGTTTCAAACCAAGGCCACCAGTCTCAATGCTAAAACGCAACCGGCCATCTTGTTGTTCCACGCCCAGATCAAACAAAAACGCCGTGAGCCAGTCGTGCGTGAGCGGATTGTCGTATTGCGGCAGAATTTTTCTCATGCCGGCGGCGTAGTCATCGCTCGGCGTAAGGTTGGCGCTGAACAGAAGGTAATCGTTGGGGCGCAATAGTTGGGTGATTTTTGGTAGGATTTTCTGCGGTTCGAAATTGGGAATCATGCCAAAAAACGTGATTACACGAGGTGCCTTTACCTTTGGGGCGTGGGCAAATAGTTCTGGCAAATCGTCCGCCGTCGCCAGATCGCAGACAACCGGGAAACAATTTTTTGCTTGGACCAAAGCACGTGTCGCCTGCCGGGCAACCAGAACCATCGCTACGCTGACATCACAGGGCGTATAAGAAAATAATTTGCCGCGCGCCTTTAACTGCTTCATCAACTGCACGTCCTTTTGCCCGCCACCACAACCCAATCCGATGATGTGAACCTGTAGGGCTTTTATTTGAGCAACGGCCTCAGCAAAAGCACGGTCATAAGTGGCCAGGCATTCGGCATCATAGCGGGCGGGAGAATGAAACTCATGCAACGCGAGCCACTTTTGGGTTTGCTTGGCGTTGTCGTAATGAAACTTGTGATTCACGCGCCGCGTGCGCAGTGAGGCGAGCAGATCACGGCGAACATTTTCTGGAAACTGGCTGGGATGGATCGCAATTTGGACGCTGACAGTCATGCACGATTAATTCTGCGGGAAAACCTGGTATAGGAGCAGATAAATCACCACGCCGGTCACGGAAACATAAAGCCAAAGCGGCCAAGTCCAGCGCGCGATTTTTCTGTGCGCTTCGAAGTTTTGTTTTTTTGCCCGCCAGAGCGTCATCAGTATCAGTGGCACAATTGCAATAGCGAGAATCGTATGGGTGGCGAGAATCGTCAAATAAATTGGCCGGAACCACGCGGGATTCAAGAAGTGCGTCACCGTTCTAACCGTGGCGTGGTAAGTCAGATAGCACGCGAGGAAAACCACCGATGTGCAGAATGCGGAGATCATGCAGTTGCGGTGAGCGATTTTATTGCCACGCTTGATGGCAATGAAACCGGCGGTGAGAAAAATTGTGCTCAAGCCGTTGAGGGTGGCGTTGACGGCGGGCAAATCGTGGATGGTCATGGCTCGTTCTCCAACTGGCGGACGGATTTCAAAATCTTTGGCAACACGGCGTTAGTCCAATCCACACCGTCACCGCCGGTTTCAAAAAGCCCGCGTAACTGCGAGTGCTTGTCCACGATGACGAAAATCGTCGTATGGATGAATAAATCGCCTGCGTCTTTCTGCTCTTCCGGTTTCACTGGCTGCGCGCTCAATTTCAGGCTGTTCGCGGCGATGCCGGCAATTTCACTTTTCGTGCCGGTGAGAAAAGTCCAGCGACTGAAGTCCGCGCCGAAATGTTCGCCGTATTTTTTTAGCACGGCGGCCGTATCGAATTCCGGGTCCGTGGTGAGCGTGACGAGTTTTGCACTGCTTTCCGGTGGCAGCAAACCCTGCACCTGCCGCATCTGCTGCGTTAGGCGCGGGCACGGACCGGCGCAGCGCGTGAAGATGATGTCGGCGAGCCAAACGTGGTTGGTGAAATCAGCGAGCGTCACTGGCCGGCTTTCCTGGCAGGTAAGCGTGAACGGTGCCACCGTGCCAAGGACACGCATGGGCGGACCGCTGCGGCTGACTTGCAGCCACCACACCAGAAATGTCGTGGCCATGGTCACCGACAGGAGCAAATACCCCACCCAAATGATGCGGGGCGGACGTGGTGAAACTTCCGACATAGACTGGGAATTATGCCGCTGGAAAATCTGGCGGCAAGCCAAGTTGCGACCGCTTACTCAAAGCTCGCAGGCGCACCTGAAGCGGATTTGGACTTGATCCAGTCGTCAAAATCTTGCTGGCTTTGCACGACGATGAAGCCGCCGGACATCGCCGCATGACCATTGCCACAAAGCTGCGCGCATTCAATCTGGTAGCGGCCAATTTTCGTCGGCGTGAACGTGCAGGGTATGCGCAGCCCGGGAATGGCGTCCTGCGTCAGGCGCATGGCGACGAGCTTCAGCGAGTGAATCACGTCTTTGGAACTAAGATAAATCAGCACCGGTTTATTGACGACAACGTGGATTTCATTGAGCACCTGAACGTCGTCCTTCCCGGCGGGGTCGGCGGGATCCACACCAAAAACATTGTCGCTGGAAATGAGCTTCATGTCCTGCCGGCCAAATTTTCCGTCCGCGCCGGGATAACGGGCGTTCCAAGCAAACTGCTGCGCCATGATTTGGATAACGGTGGATTCTTCGGGCTTGGGAAAACGATCTACATTTTTCGCCCAAATAGGAATGGCCACGCCGACGAGCAGCACAGCTTCAATCACGACTACGGCAATCTCACTAAACTTGGGCAGCGGACTTTTGGAGCCTTCGTAGTCGGCCGTGGGATTGCGCACGGCATTGAAGCGCCAGAGCGCGTAGCCAAAATACAGACTCCAGCCCACGAGCAATGCAAGCATCAGCCAATGGACATAAACCATGAGGTCGTCCACCGCCTGGCCGTTCAGCGAGGCGAGTTCGGGCAAACCAAGGAGATGATGGGCAAACCAGTCATTCATAATTTTGGAGCTTGGGGAGAATTTTTTTGTTCGGCGGCGGCGGTGAGCGCCTCGCTCTTGCGGATGGCGTAAATCAAAAAGGTCAGGAATGCGCCAAGCACCGTGGTGAGCACGGCTCCGAGCGTGAGGATGGCCCAGTTCATGCCGTCAGCCATCGGCGAATCAATGTTGCCACCAAAACATGCGGCGCACGCAAAAATTTTCGCGGGCGCGAACGTGGCCAGGGCAAATATGATTTTGCGGAACGCTTTCACAGGTAGCTGACGTTTTTCAGTTTTTTCAAAAAATAAATGCCGTAAACAATGACAAAAATGCCTGCGGCAATGCCCGTCGCGCCCCACAGCACGCTGCCGGATTGAAACGCCCACGCCGCGCAGCCGAAAGACAGCGCGGTTAGCAGCGTCACAAAAATGAGATGGAAGGCTTTGAGGGACATATAGGTTTAATGGCTGGCGGTGCCGGGCGGAAAACCGTTCGTCGCCCAGAGGGTCAAGCCCATCAGGCCGATGAAAAAGAACACGGTGAACGCCAGCACGGTGTAAATCAGTTTTTTCTCGGACAGCAGATGCATCAGGTAGCCGGCGACGAGAAATGCATTCACCACGGCGATAGCGAGGATGAGCGCGACTTTCAGCGTCCAGCCCTCGCCAATGTGCGAGAATGACGTGGCGATCATCGCCGACGTGGTGCAGACGACGACGAGAAACACCACCGCACAGAGGCGGATGTAGCTTTGCAGGGAAACGGGTTTTTCGGATTCGCTCATAAAATTCTCAAGTCAAATAAAGCACAGGGAACAGAAAAATCCAGACCAAGTCCACGAAATGCCAGAACAGGCCGGAAACCTCAATACGGTTGGTAAAGCGTTCGGGATCAGTCTTCCACATCGCGCCACCAAAGGCCCAGAAGTAAAATATTACAACCGTGCCGCCCAAGATGTGCAGCGCGTGCAGACCAGTGAGTGTGAAATAAATTGCGGTGAAGGTATTATGCTTCGGGCCGTAATTTTCCATCTTCTTGATGTCAGTGGCGGCGATGGTAATTTCGTCATGCTTCGCGGCCTGCGCCTCAGGACTGCGCAAATCCATCAGTTCCTTCCGGTCTTCGACGATGTGACCGTGGAGCGTGACCGTTCCGGTTTTTTTGGCAAGGTCGAAATCGGCGGATTTTTCCACGAGATGGCCATCGGCGAATTTGCCGTTGGCCAGCGCGATTTCATAATGAATCAACTTGTCGTGATATTCGTAGGATTTGATTCCCAAAAATGTCAGCGCCAACAAAATGGTGCAGGCGTGAAAAATCTTAAACTTGGTGAAGTCGCGCACCTTGCACGCCGCCCACGCGAGTAGCGTGGTGATGGCCGAGAGCGCGAGCAGCAGCGTGTTGACGGTGCCGAGCGTGACGTTGAGCCAGCCGTGCGGCCACATGCCCGGCTCCGCACCGACGCGCAGTAAAATATACGCGGAAAAAAGTCCGCCAAAGAGCATCACTTCGGACGCCAGGAACAGCCAGATGCCGAGCTTCGCGTTGTAGATGCCGGTATCCGGCCGGTTTTGAACGGTGTAGGGAATTTCCATGGAAAATTAGTGGTGCGCGGTTGGGGTTCTCGGCGCGGAAGGTCCTTCCGCCTCGTCCTGCGGCGTGAAATCCGTGGCGTGGCCGGGCGCGCTGTATTCGTAAGGACCGCGAAGAACAATTGGTTCGTGGGCGAAATTACCGTGCGGCGGCGGCGTGGGCGTCTGCCAGTCGAGCGTCGTAGCGTCCCAGGGATTGTCATTCTCCACTTTTTCACCGTGGCTGATGCTCCAAAATAAATTAATGATGAACGGAATCTGCGCAACGCCCAGCGCGATGGCCGCCCAGAGAATCCAGGTGTTCAACTCCATCACCGAGCCGGGCAACGTATCAATGGCGTTCGGCACGCGTGCGGCGGAATAGTTCACCGCGCCGTCGCTCATACGGCGCAACATGCCTTTGATGCCCTGCGCGAACATCGGCATGAAAACAAGATTCATGAAGACGAACGAGCACCAGAAATGCACGCGCCCCCAGAATTCATTCATTTTTCGGCCGGTAATTTTTGGAAACCAGAAATACACGCCGGCAAACAACGCGAAAATCGTCCCGGGTGCGACCACATAATGAAAATGCGCGATCACATAATAAGTGTCATGCAAATATAAATCTGCCGCCGCGAGACCAAGCGGCAAACCGGTCAAACCGCCAATGCCGAACATCGGCAGAAAGCCGAGCGCAAACAACATCGGCGTGTTGATGCGGATGGAGCCGCCCCAAAGCGACAGGAACATACACGTCAAAATAATGACGGATGGCACGGAAATAATCATCGTGGTCGTCTGGAAGAACGTCGCGATTTTCTGGCCCATGCCGGTCAGATACATGTGATGCGCCCAAACGATGAACGACAGGAAGCCGACAAACAGCGCGGAATAGACGAGCGATTTGTAGCCCCAAAGTGGCTTGCGCGTGTTGTTGGCAATGACTTCGGCAACGATGCCCATCGCTGGCAAAATCAAGACATAAACTTCAGGATGACCAAGAAACCAAAACAAATGTTGCCACAACAACGGACTGCCGCCGCCGCTGCGGTCAGCAAGCTGCCCGCCGACGGCAAGCCCGGTCGGCAGGAAAAAACTGGTGTGCGCGACGTTGTCCATCAACTGCAAAACACCGGCGGCTTCGAGCGGCGGAAATGCGAGCAGCAGAATGAATGCGGTCACAAACTGCGCCCAGACAAAAAACGGCATCCGCATCCAAGTCATGCCCGGCGCACGAAGCTGGATGATTGTGGCGATGAAATTCACCGCGCCGAGCAGCGACGACGTGATGAGCAAAACCATTCCCACCAGCCAAAATGCCTGACCATTTGTCGGGATGGTCGAAGCGAGCGGTGAATACGATGTCCAGCCCGCCTGCGCGGCGCCGCCGGGAATAAAAAAGCTCACCAACATCACCACGCCGCCGAGGAAAAATGCATGGAAGCTCGCCATGTTGATGCGCGGAAACGTCATGTCCGGCGCGCCAATCATCAGTGGCACGACGTAATTGCCGAACGCCGCAAACGCCAGCGGCACGACGCCGAGAAATACCATGATGGTGCCGTGCATCGCGCCAAAGGAATTGTAGAGGTCGGGTGAAATCGCGCCGCCGGCTGCCATCGGACCGCAAATTTTTCCCAGCAGCGGACCAAGCACCGGCACCGGCACGCCCGGATGCGCGATCTGCCAACGCATCAGCATCATCAGGAAAAACCCGAACAGCATGAAGCAAAGCGACATGAAGCCATATTGGATACCGATGACCTTGTGGTCGGTGGAGAAAATATATTTCTGCCAGAAATTCGGCTCGTGGTGCTCATGATGGCCGTGGTCGTCGTGCGCGGGGTGCGCCGCGCCTTCGCGAAACGGCGGAAATTGTTGAACAGTCGCTTGCATAAAATTATTTCAATTTGTCCCAGACCATCGCCGCGAGCAGCAGCGGCAGGTAAATGATGGAGGCCAGAAAAAGCTGCCGGGCACGTTGCGCCGTGAGCTGCCGCGCGAACCGCACCGCGCACCAAAAATATCCGGCGCTCAAAATGACGGCGAGCGCGAGATAGATTTGCCCGTTCATTTTCAGCAGAAACGGGCAGAGGCTCACGATGAACAACGCAAGCGTGTTGCCAACCGCGTGTTGCGCCGTGCGGGTGCCATCGGCATCCACGTTGGGCAGCATGACGAAGCCGGCTTTGGCATATTCTTCCTTGTAAAGCCACGCAATGGCCATGAAATGCGGAATCTGCCAGAACGCCAGAATCGCAAACAGCGTCCAGCCTTCGCCGCTAAGTTCATTGCGCGCGGCAGTCCAGCCCATCAGCGGCGGCAGCGCGCCGGGAATCGCACCGATGAGCGTGTTGACCCACGTCACACGCTTGAGCGGCGTGTAAATAAAAAGATAACTGACGGAAGTCACCGCGCCGACAACGCTCGTCAGGGGGTTCACCAGAACCGCGAGATAAATCAAGCCGGCCACGGAACAAACGCCGCCAAAAATCGCGACGGTCGCCGGCTGCAAACGCCCCGACGGCAGCGGCCGGCTGGCGGTGCGGCGCATCTTGGCGTCGTATTCGCGTTCGAGCAACTGATTCAAGGCCGCCGCGCCGGAGGCAACCAGCGCCGTGCCAAAAAGCGTGTGAAACATCAGCAGATAATTCACGCCGCCGTGCTGACCGAGATAAAAACCCACAAACGTGGTCAGCAGCACGAGCGCGGTGAGCCGCGCCTTGACCAGATCCGCCAGGACCGCCAGCAGGCTTTTTTCCGCGCCGAGCGTTGAGACAAATGCTTCCGCCGATGATTTCATTCTTTGGTAAAATTGCGACTAGTATCGCGCCTAATTCAACCTATTTTGTCATGCCGTGGCAAAATATGCAATGTCGTTTGGCGCGAAATTATCTAGGTGAATGCCTCAAGTAGGCCCGGTGAAAACCTTATGCCGCAAGCCTGGTTCGACGCGCGGCCACCAGCCACCACAGCGCGCCGGTCAGCAGCGCCGAAGCGCCGACCATGACGTGCAACGTGGTCACGTCCGCCGCCTTGTTCGACCAGATGGTCGCCGCGCCGAGGACGATTTGCAGCGAGAGGAGCACCAACCAGAAAAAGGCTAATTTCGTCAACGCGTCACGCCCGCCCATTTTTTTCCGCGCGAGCATAGCTGCGGCCACGACGCCGAGAAAAATGGCGTAGGCGACGAAGCGATGGATCATTTGCAGATTCACCTGAAACGCGGTGATGGGGTTGCCGATGGTGCCGGCCGGGCGCGTGGCATTGTAATGCGCAATTGCTTCCGGCGTGGTGGCCGGCCAGAATTTTCCGTGCGCGGTCGGAAAATCCCAAATCGCCAGCCCGGCATGCTGATGCCGCATGGTGGCCGCGATGAGTAGTTGGATGAAAATTAAAATTGTGACGTAAAGCACATGGCTACGCAGCCCACGCGGAACGGCAGTCTGTTTTTCATCCGCAGAATTAATCCACCAGCGGCTGGTGAACAGCGCGATGGATGCGGTTAGCACAAGAAAAGTTTGTGCAACCGCGCCGTGCGGCACACCAAGCCAGTTAAGCTGCCAGCGGACACGCAGTCCGCCAAGGATGCCCTGCACGATGACGAGCAAAAATGCCGCGATGCCGAGCCATTGAATCCACTTGCGGGAATCTTTGAGCCAAAGCCAAACCGCGAGAATGGTCGTCAGAAAACCGACGCCGGAGGCGAGCAACCGGTGCGAATGTTCGTATTTGATGCCGCCAATCCATTTGTCCACGGGAAACAGAAACATGTTGTAACCGTATGTCGTCGGCCAGTCGGGCACGGACATGCCGGCTTCGTGGCTGGTGACGAGACCGCCAAGGCCGATGAGCAGAAACGTAGTGACGACGTTCAGCACCGCAAACCAAAACAGCGCGGGAGAATATTTGTTGTTCATGTTCAAAAAAGAAACGACCGCTGCGGATTTTTTCGCGCAGCGGCCGTTTGCAGGCGAAAAATTTATTTTACTTCAAACGAAAAGTCCTGCGCCACGCCGTCAGCCTTGACCTCGATCTCGGCAGTTTGCACGCCGAGTTTACGGTGCGCAGCTTCGAGCGTGTATTTACCGGGAGGCACGTTTTTGATGGTGAATTTTCCGTCCGCGCCGCTGACCGCGAAATACGGATGATCGAACACGCTCACCCACGCAAACATCCACGGATGCACGTCGCACTGGAATTTCAGGAACGGTTCCGGCTTGTCAAAGGTGTAGGTCAAGTCCGGTCCGCCGCCCATCTGCACTTGGTTTGATTCGGGATTGGCCGTGGGCTTGGTGTGGACGTTGTGAACGAAAGAGTCGGAATTTTTCACGATTAATTTTTGGCCGGTTTGGATGGCGAGGATTTGCGGCGTGTAAAGCGCGCCTTTCTGGTCAATCGTCACCGGCGCCGCACTCGCGCCGGTGGACTGGCCGGAAATGCCCTTGAGCGAAACGACCACGTCGGCCAGCTCGCCGTTCGCCCCGACAACGTAAAACTTCGTCTTCGGCAGGCCGTTCGGATACAGCGGCGCGCAGTTCGGGTCATCCTTGATGGGCGTGATTTCCTTGGCGGCGGGAGCCGTGCCTTTCAAGGTGATGGTGCCGGTGATGTCGCCCGCCGACGCGATTTGCGCGGCGGCGAAAAGTCCGAGGGTGAGGGATAAAACAGATTTTTTCATAACATTAAAAACAGTATATAAACTACCAGTCACCGGCGCGCCTCGCAAGCGGATTACAAGCGCTCACAAGCTCCGCATCACCGCCGCCATCACCAAAGCAGTCTGCGCCGCCTCGGTGCCACGATTGTGTTTTTTGTCGAGGCAGCGTTCCACCGCCTGCTGCTCATTTTCCAGCAACAATACTTCGTGGATAACCGGCACCTCGTGCTGGATTTGGATTTGCACCAGCGCATTGCTCACAGCTTCGCCAATATGCTGCGCGTGCGTCGTCGCGCCGCGCAGGATGACGCCAAGGCAAAGGATGGCGGAAAACTTTTGCGCACGCGCGAGTTTGGCAGCAACGACGGGAATTTCATACGCGCCCGGCACGCGGAGGATTTCCACTTTGCCGCCGGCGCGGAGGATTTCCGCTTTCGCCGCGCGCAACATGGCGTCCACAAAACGGGAATTATATTTCGACGCGATGATGGCGAACGTGCCACCAATGGCGCGGACTGATTTGGCTTTGACGGGTTTTAACATGAAAATATTTAAGAAATTCTATAATAAATGGCCTAGCTTCTCGCGTTTGGTTTTCAGATACCGCTCGTTGTGCGGATTAGATTTTATCTTGATGGGAACCTGCTGCGTGATGTGCAGGCCGTAACCTTCCAGCCCGACGATCTTACGCGGGTTGTTCGTGAGCAGCCGGATGGTTTTCAGGCCAAGGTCGCAGAGGATTTGCGCGCCGAGACCGTATTCTCGCAGGTCCATCTTGAAGCCGAGTTTCTCGTTCGCCTCCACGGTGTCGTAGCCCTGCTCCTGCAATTTGTAGGCCTGAATCTTCGGCGCGAGGCCGATGCCGCGACCTTCCTGCCGCATGTAAAGAATCACGCCACAGCCGGCCTCAGCCACCTGCCGCATGGCGGTATGCAGTTGCGGCCCGCAGTCGCAGCGGCGCGAGCCAAACACATCGCCGGTGAGGCATTCGCTGTGGACGCGGACGAGGACGTTTTTCTTGCCGGTCACGTCGCCGCGCACGAGCGCGAGGTGGTGCTGGCCGTCCAGCTTGGAGCGGTAAAGCGCGAGGTCGAAATCGCCGTAATCCGTGGGCAGCTTGATGGTCTCGATGCGTTCGACCAATTTTTCGCGCGTGCGGCGATATTCAATGAGCGACGCGATGGAACAAATTTTTAATTTATATTTTTTGGCGAATTTCAGCAGCGCCGGCAACCGCGCCATCGTGCCGTCATCGTTCATGATTTCGCAGATGACGCCGATGGGCCGCGCGCCTGCCAGCGTGACCAAATCCACTGCCGCTTCGGTGTGGCCGGAACGCTGCAAGACGCCGCCGGGCTTCGCGCGCAGCGGGAAAACGTGGCCCGGCTGAACCAGGTCGTCCGGCATGGCCGTCGGCGACGCCATGATAGCGATGGTCTTCGCCCGGTCCGCGGCGCTGATGCCGCTGCCGATGCCCTTGGCCGCGTCCACGCTCACCTGAAAATCCGTCCGAAACACCTCGCGGTTTTGTTTGACCATGCGCTCGATGCCGAGCTGCTGCAGGCGCTCGCTGCTGGTCGGCACGCAGATTAAGCCGCGCCCATGCTTGGCCATGAAGTTGATGGCGGCCGGCGTCACGAATTGCGCGGCCATGATGAGATCGCCTTCATTCTCGCGATCTTCGTCGTCGGTGACGATGACCATCCGGCCGCGGCGGATGTCCGCCACAACGGCTTCAATGGAATCAAATTTGGTTTTCATCAGCGCAAACAGGCTAAACATCGCGCCGCCAAATGTCACCTTCAAGCTGCGTTGCGCCGCGTGGGAATTTATGTTGGAGCCATGCAAAACTTCTGCTAAAGTGAATCAGTAATCAGTCGAATTTGCTCGGCGAGGGAGGTTGGCGCCCAATAAACATGTCATCCAAACCCGAAAAATCGTCCGGCAGTGCGGCGGCGAGTGCTTCCGCATCCGGGCATGATGTGCCGGAAAGTCTCCGGCGACTCGACCGACTTGCCAACGTAGGCCTCGTTTCCGCCAGCCTCGCGCATGAAATCAAGAATGGTCTCGTGGCCGTGAAGACTTACACCGAGGTATTGCTGGAAAAAGGCGACGACAACCAGATGACCGAGTTGGTGCGCCGCGAACTCACCCGCATTGACGGCTTGGCCAGCCAGATGCTCCGCCTGTCCGCGCCCAAGGCCAGCACACCCAAGACGCTGAACCTCCACCAGACGCTGGATCATTCCCTGCGGGTGCTGGAATACCAGCTTCGCGACCGGTTCATCACCCTTCAGCGCGATTACTCCGCCAGCCCCGACACCGTGCGCGGTGACGAAGCTCAGTTGCAGCAGGCTTTCATGAATCTTGTTCTTAACGCGGTGGAGGCCATCGGCCAGAACGGCGAGCTGACCGTGAGGACGGTGTTGACCCCGGCGGCAAACGGCGGGCAGCGCCTGCGCATTTTTTTTCAGGACACCGGGCCGGGCATCACGCCCGAAAATCTGGCACGGCTGTTTGAACCCTTCTTCACCACCAAGAAAAACGGCACCGGGCTCGGTCTGGCCATCACGCGGCGCGTGGCCGAGGACCATCAAGGCGACATCGAAGTAACCAACGAACCCGGCTCGGGTGCGGTCTTTATTTTCTCGCTACCGGCGGCCTAGGTAAAAACTCTGGACGCGGTTTGTCCTTGCTCCATAGACGCAGCGATTTATTTTCCGGTCATGCGTGCGTTGCGGAACCTGTTCTTTATTTTTCTGGGAGCCTTGGCGGCGATCATCGTGGTGGCCCTGGCTGTGCCCACCGCGCTTTGGCTGAACCACGGCGGTGGGCGTTTTTTCTGGAACACCACCAGCGTGGTCCACGAAGTTCAATCGCTGTCGGATTTGGTG
Source organism: uncultured Verrucomicrobia subdivision 3 bacterium (assembly GCA_903889895.1). GTDB lineage: Bacteria > Verrucomicrobiota > Verrucomicrobiia > Limisphaerales > UBA11358 > UBA11358. The sequence continues at coordinate 45,924 of CAISYZ010000097.1, forward strand.
ACCGTCAAATACGTCATGAACAAGGTCGTAGTGCTGGAAGACGTAAAGTGGTATGGCGAAAACCGCGTGCTGCTCCTCGCGCAAGGCGTGGTGAAAGCGGGCATTGACCTAAAACGCCTGAAACCGGAAGACGTGGACATCGCGGGCAAAAAAATTTCCCTGCGCCTGCCTCCGGCGGAAGTGACGGACGCCTATCTAGACGACGCGGCGAGCCAGGTGATTGATCACACCACCGGCCTGCTCCGCGCCTTCGACAAAGATTTGGAAGAGTCCGCCCGGCAGAATGCGGTGGACGACATCAAGCGCGCTGCGCGCAACGCCGGCATCCTTGCGGAAGCTGACAAGCGCGGGCGAGAAGAGTTGGCGAATTTTTTCAAACGCGCGGGCTTTGCGACGGTTGAGTTTCGCTGACCGCCGTGCCCAAATTTTGGGGTGCGTGTCTAATTATCACCGGCGACAGGACGCCGGGCAAAAAGGTTACCGGAAGGCGGCGACGGATTGCCGGAATTTTGCGAACGCGCGGAGGAACGCGTAATCCAGCCAATGGAATCGTCGCCATCCGTAAATGGATTGCGGCAAGCGCGGCACTCACCGGGGAGGTGCGGGAGAGTTGTAATTTTCTGGCCACGGATTGATTGATGCAATCCGCGTGCCAGAAATTATTCACCGTTTACCCAGCCGCGCAAGCAGCTTGGCGTGGATGCCGTCGAAGCCGCCGTTGCTGAAAACCACCACCACATCGCCACCCAGCGCCTGTTGCGCGAGATGCGCCACGATGGCATTGGCGTCCGGTAGATACACGGCTGTTTTGCCGGAAGCCTTGATGTCGGCCATCAGTTTTTCGGGGTTCAACCGCTCGTCAGCGGATATTTGCTCCAGCCGCGCCACCTCGGAAACGATGACTGCATTCGCATCAGCAAAAGATTCCGCTAGTTCCTGCTGAAACACATTCCGGCGCGTCGTGTTGCTGCGCGGCTCGAACACCGCCCAAATCTTCTCGCGCGCATACCGGAGCCGGAGCGCCTTGAGCGTTTCGCGTATCGCCGTCGGATGATGACCAAAATCGTCAATGATCGTCACGCCGCCAGCGATGCCTTTGATTTCCTGCCGCCGCTTGATGCCCTTGAACGTATCGAAGGCGGACTGGATTTGCTTGTTGGACAAGCCGCAATGTTTCGCCGCCGCGATAACGGCGAGCGCATTGCGGACGTTGAGTTCGCCGACGAGGTTGATATGAAACTTCGCGCTCGGAATCTCAAATTCGCTGGCCGTTGAGCCGAGGCGCAGATTCGTCGCGCGGATGGAATTGTGCTCGCCGAGGCCGAAGCGCTTCAATGGGCAAATTTTCCAATCCGTCAACAAGGAGGCAATGTTGGCGTCGTCGCCGTTTGCCAGTAGCAGGCCGTTACGTGGCACCAGCCGAATAAAATGCGAGAACGTTTTCTTTACCGCGTCGAGATTTTCAAAAATGTCGGCGTGATCAAATTCCAGATTGTTGACGACAGCGACTTCCGGCTGGTAGTGAATAAATTTGCTGCGCTTGTCGAAAAACGCGGTGTCGTATTCGTCGCCCTCGATGATGAACCATTCGCTGTCCGTGAAGCGCGCGCCCTGCGAAAAATTATTCGGGATGCCGCCGATGAGATAGCTCGGGTTCAGCCCGTTGTGCTCGAACACCCACGTCAGCAAACTCGTCGTTGTCGTCTTACCGTGCGTGCCGCTGACCACGATAGAGCGCTTGCCGCGGATGAAAAACTCCGCCAGCAGCGCCGCCAGCGAGCAATAGCGCAGCTTGTGGTCGAGCACGTATTCCGCCTCCGGGTTGCCGCGGGAAATGGCGTTACCGATGACCACGAGGTCCGGTTTGTGATTGAGATTCTGCTCCGCGTAACCATTCATGACGACGATCCCTTTTTGCGCGAGGAACGACGCCATCGGCTCATAGACATTCTGGTCAGAGCCGGTGACTTGAAAACCTTTGTCCAGCATCGCGGCAGCGGCGGAAGCCATCGCCGTGCCACCGATGCCGGTGAAGTGAACGGATTTGATCTCGGATGAAAACATTCCCGCCATGATGACGAAAGTTCAGGGACAGAAAAAGTCTGAATTGCTTAAAGTGAAAAACCTTCCAGACGAAGAGACTTTACATATCACGCGCTGCCAATCATTCCTCAAACAACGCCTGCGCGAATTGCTTGGCGTCGAACGGCTGCAAATCGTCCGGCTGCTCGCCGAGGCCGATAAATTTAATTGGCAGGCCAAGTTCTCTTTGGATTGCCACCACCATGCCACCTTTGCTAGTGCCATCCAGCTTAGTGACGATGAGGCCGGTCAGCGGCACCGCCTTGTGAAATTCACGCGCCTGGTTCAGCGCGTTCATGCCGGTGCTGCCGTCCAGCACAAGCAAAACTTCATGCGGCGCACCCGCGAGTTGCTTGCCGATGACGCGATGCAATTTTTGCAACTCCTGCATCAGATTATGTTTCGTGTGCAATCGGCCCGCCGTATCAATGAAAAGATAATCCGCCTTGCGCGCCTGCGCGGCAGTCACGGCATCGTGCGCCACAGAAGCGGCGTCTGCGCCGTAGTTGCCGGCGATGACCTCGACCTTGAGGCGAGCGCCCCACAATTTGATCTGCTCAATTGCCGCCGCGCGAAAAGTGTCACATGCGGCAAGTAGCACGGTTTTTTTCTGCACCTGAAAATAATTTGCGAGCTTCGCGCTGGTGGTGGTCTTGCCCGTGCCGTTCACGCCGACGATGGAAACGACGGTGGTGCCGCCGGAAATTTCTTTTAGCTTGGGGTTATTCGTTGAAAAACTTTTTTCAATTTCCGCGCGCGCGATGGCGAGATAGTCAAGTCCCGCTGTGCCTTGCGTTTCGTAGGCTAATTTCACCGCTGCCACAATCTGCGACGTCATCGCCATACCGAGGTCGGCAGCGATGAGGGCCTGCTCGATTTCTTCCAGCGACTCAGCGGTCAGCTTGGGCGAGCGCGTGATGATGCGCTTGATTTCGTGCGTAAGCTTGGCGTGCGTCTTGGCGAGGCCGGCCTTGAATTTGGCGAAAAGACCCATGACTTATTTCCGATTTCCGATTTCCGATTTCCGTTTTTTTTGGGCGGCGTAAAGTTTTTCGATGTGCTCGTAAGGCAGCTTCACGGTGCCGATGAGCGGCTGCTTTTTGCTGAAGCCGTGGCAGTCGGAACCGCCGGTGACAAGCAAATCATATTTCTCAGCAATCTCCAGATAGCGTTCAGACATCACGGTGGAATGCTTAGTGTGAAAACATTCGATGCCATCAAGTCCCGCCTTCACGAGGTCGGGAATGATGTCATCCGTGCGGTTCAAACCGGGATGCGCCATGACCGCAAGGCCGCCGGCCTGATGGATCAGCTCCACGCTTTCCAACGCGGACATCTTGGTCTTCGGCACCCACGCCGGCCGGCCTTTTTTGAGATATTTTTCAAACGCCTCGTCAAGGTTGCCGATGAGTTTTTCCTTCACCAGCGCGCGCGCGACGTGCGGCCGGCCGGGCGACTTGCAGTTCGCCAGCGCAAAAACCGCTTCCGGCTTGAGCGGAATCCCGAGCTTGTTCAGCGCTGCACACATTTCGTTGATGCGGTTCTGCCGCACGGCTTGAAACTTGGCGATGCGGTCCAGCAGCACCTTATTTTTGGTGTCGAGAAAATAACCAAGCACATGGACTTCCGTGTCCTCATGCTCGGCGGTGAGCTCCGCGCCGGAAATAAACTCCATCTTCACGTTTGCGCACGCCGCCGCCGCGCGCTCGCAACCCTCCACCGTATCGTGGTCGGTGAGCGCGATGCAGGCCAGCCCGGCTTTTTGCGCGCGCAGCACCAGCTCCTCCGGGGTAAAGGTGCCGTCGGAAAACTGCGTGTGCAGGTGCAGGTCCGCGAATTTCATTTTACGTTGCGCGCCGGCCGGAGAATTTCACCACGCACCTTGTCGAGAATGCCGTTAACGAACTTGCCGCTGTCCTCGGTGGAAAATTTTTTGGCGATGTCCACCGCCTCGTTGATGCTGACCACCGGCGGAATGTCCTCGCGGTGCAACATTTCAAAAATGGCGAGCCGCATGATGTTGCGATCCACTACGGCGATGCGGTTGAAATCCCAGTTCTTGCAATGTTTTTTGATGTGCTCATCAATCGCCTCGCGGTGCTGAATCACGCCCTTGATGAGCGGCTCGGCGAACAGCCGCGTCTCCGCCTCCTCGACGGTCGGCGGCGGCAACTCGGTTTTTTCGCCCCATTTGGCCATGCCGGACTTCTCGTCCTCGATGGCGGCGGCGCGCTGGGAATTCCAGAACGTCGCCAGCTCCAACTCCAGGTCGGCGGACGGGTTCATGTCGTTCTGAAATAAAAATTGGACGGCGCGTTCGCGCGCCTCTCGTCGTTTTCCCATTCCGGAAGCTTAATTGCGCCGCCGGTCAATGTCCAACGCCGAAAGCCGGCTTTCTGACCCGAACAAAAAACTTTGCGCCTTTGCGTTGAATTATTTTCCTATTTGCCGCATCTTCCCCGCCGCACAATTTCTATGGCTGAAAAACCTGTTGCCGTTTACGACGAAAGCAAGATCAAGACGCTGTCCTCGCTGGAACACATCCGGCTGCGCACCGGTATGTATATCGGGCGCATCGGCACCGGCGCGCATCCCGACGACGGCTGTTATGTCCTGCTCAAGGAGGTCGTGGACAACGCCATTGACGAATACATCATGGGCCACGGCAAGGAAGTCCAAATCACGCTGGATGGAAATAAAGTTTCCGTGCGCGATTTCGGTCGCGGCATCCCGCTCGGCAAGGTCGTGGACTGCGTTTCCAAAATCAACACCGGTGCGAAATATAACGACGAGGTCTTTCAATTCAGCGTCGGCCTCAACGGCGTCGGCACGAAGGCCGTCAACGCGCTGTCAAAAAACTATTTCGTGCGCAGACATCGCGACGGCGAATTTGCCGAGGCGAGTTTCAAAATCGGGAAATTAAAAAAGGAAGATTCCGGCAAAACGAAGGAGCCGAACGGCACGCTGATCGAATTTGAGCCGGACGACACGATTTTCAAGGACAGCGAATTTCGGATGGAATATGTCGAGCGCCGGCTGCGCCATTACAGCTATCTCAACACCGGCCTGAAGCTCATTCTCAACACGCCGCAGTTCGCCGAGCCGAAAGTTTTCCAGTCGCGCCATGGCCTGATGGATTTGGTGATGGAAGATTTGGCGAGCGACGGCAGCGAGCCGATTTATGCGCCGCTGCATTACGCGGGCAAGACGCTGGAATTTTGTTTCACGCACAGCAATTCGCGCTACGGCGAGACCTTTTATTCCTTCGTCAACGGCCAATACACCAGCGACGGCGGCACGCATTTGAGCGCGTTCCGCGAGGGTTTGCTGAAAGCCGTCAACGAATACGGCAACACCAAATACGAGGGCGACGACGTGCGCGAGTGCATGGTCGGCGCAGTGGCCATCCGGTTGAAAGACCCGGTGTTCGAGTCGCAGACGAAGAACAAACTGGGCAACACGGAAATCCGCACCGAGTTGGTGAACAGCGTGCGTGAGGAATTGCTGCATTTCTTTCAGCGCAACAAGCAGATCGCCGAGACCATCATGGCGAAGGTCAAGGACACGCAGCAGTTGCGCAAGGAATTGCAGGACGTGAAAAAACTTTCCCGCGAGCGCGCGAAGGCGATTTCCCTCCGCATTCCGCAGTTGAAGGACTGCAAAAATCATTTCGACAAGAAGAAGGAAAAAGGCAAAGGCACGATGGTGTTTATCTGCGAAGGCCAGTCTGCCGCCGGCTCCATCACGAGCTGTCGCGACGTGAACAACCAGGCCGTCTTCGTGCTCAAGGGCAAGCCGCTCAACGTCTGGGACCTCAAGCGCGACGTGATGTATAAGAACGACGAGATGTATAATCTCATGCAGGCGTTGCAGATTGAGGACACGACGGACAGCCTGCGCTACGAAAAGGTGATTCTTGCGACCGACGCGGACGTGGACGGTCTGCACATCCGCAACTTGATGATCACGTATTTCTTCAAGTTCTTCGAGCAGCTTGTCCACGACGGCCATGTTTTCATTTTGGAAACGCCGCTGTTCCGTGTGCGCAACAAGCAGGAGACGATTTATTGTTACAGCGAAACCGAACGCGACGCGGCGTCCGCGAAGCTGGGCGGCAAACCGGAAATCACGCGCTTCAAAGGGCTCGGTGAAATTTCGCCGAAGGAATTCCAGCAGTTCATCGGCAAGCAAATGCGCCTGAGCAAAGTCGAATACGCGCCGCGCGCCGAGTCCGGCCAGATCTTTGATTTCTACATGGGCAAGAACACGCCCGAGCGCAAGGATTACATCATGGACAGCCTCGTGGTGCCCGTCGAAGAATAAGACCTCTTCTCCGGCTCCAGCTTCCACCCGCCGGATTGAATCGTGCGGTTGAAAGATCGCGTCTGACGGTCGCCAGATTGGTTCTGCAAATTGCCGGACGACCTCTGCCGACTGCCGGATGGCATCTGTCGGTTGGTTTATTCCATCTGCCAACTGCAAAACGCCATCTTCCTTTTGATTTATCGCCTCGTGCTGTTGACTTTTGACCATGTGCGGTCGCTGGATAGCGTCTGTCAGTTGCCGGACGACCGCTGACTTTTGGTTTATCGCGTCTGTCGGTTGCCTTTTTGCCCCGAAAACCCGCTTTTTCTCAATTTTCGTCGAATAAATGGCAAAATTTGGTGAGAAAGCCCGTCCAGCGGGTTCACGCTTGGCGTGTTATGAATACCAAGCAGCAGAACAAGCTGGCCATGTATCTAGCGACAAAGAGCGTGCTCGATTCCAACAATTCAGTTTGGCAATCGTTGCAGGCTTTCGCGGATGGATACACGGACTTCACCAGCCATGTAGCCAGAATCCAGACCTTGGAACTTTCCCAGGTGACGGATTCCACCGGCATCGCGCAGGACAAAAAAGCGTCCAAGGCGGCGATGGCAACGGCAGCGCAGACCATCAGTGCGGCGGTTCACGCCTACGCTGTCAAAAACAA
>CAISYZ010000098.1 GCA_903889895.1 uncultured Verrucomicrobia subdivision 3 bacterium
ATGAACAGTCCGTCGTCCGCCAGCGGTTACGAAAGGATTTGGGCATGAAGGAAATCACCATGAAGAAATTACAACCGTGGCTAGTTGAGGAATTGAGCCTGAAAAATCTGCCCATCACCGAAGCGGTCAAGGACGGTTCGTTTTATCTATTGGATCGCCAGCGCCTGCAAACGTGGCAGCGGAAACTTTACACCGAAATTGAATCAGCGGCGGAATTGTTGCTGCCCCAAAAGTCATGAACGCCACGCCTCAAGAACCGAAGCCGGATTTCGACGAGGAATTTTTGCTGGCACTCGCGCAGTGGCGGGAGCAGCACAAAATTAAGGACGACGATTCTGTGCTGTTTCTGGTGGAACTGTTTCGCATTCATCAGAAGCACTGGGACGAACTGCGCCGCCGCGAATTTCCACCGTTGCAGGAGTTTCATGCGGATGTCGCCTTGCTGGCCGAGACGGCCAAGAATCTGCCGAAGGAAAACGTCACTCTCACCGCCGCTGTGCTCGCCGTGATTGTCGGCTTGCTGGGCGGTTATCTCATTGGAAAGGCTTGGTGATGCAAATCGATTTCATTCCAGTCTATTCGCTCCAATGGGGCGTGCTGGCCAAGTTTCTAAAACCCATCCTGCTTGGCTACGGAATTTTGCTGGCCATCATCGCCTTCCGGCTGGTGCTGGCTCCGCGTTCTGGAAAAACTCATGTGGCGCGACTCGGCAAGCTGACATGGAGACGCAACCAATTTTGTCGCGGCTGGCTCATCACCGGCGACACCGGCTCCGGCAAGACCAGTTCCGGCATCAATCAACTGGCGCATCAAGTTTTGCCGTTATGTTGAGCTCAACATAACGTGAATAATGTGGAGTTCTCATAAATGTGGAGTCCGATGGTGAGTCCCTGATAAAAGCGTTATTCCCGGTGGTTCAACTCCACATTATTGACAGGCCTTGTTTCGGGCTGTGAACTCCGGGAATGACTGCAAATCTCCCACTTAAACACTCCGATTCATCCCACCATCTCAACAGCGACGATTTTCCCATCATCGGGCCGGTGATGGCACCTTACGTCGCATGGTTGCGGCAGCGCGGTTACCAACCCGCATCAGTTGTCCAACACGTTCGCCAACTGCGACAACTAGCCGGCTGGTTGCAACACAAGCGCTATCATCGGCTGGAAGAACTCGATTTGGCCGGCGTGATGGTCGCATACCATTATTTCAACCGGCACAAACGCTATGTTGCCGGGGCGGTTCGATCGTTGGTGCGATTTTTGAGGGAACGAAAAGCGATCCCTGAAAGATACGGGCCGGTTCCTCCCTTGGAAGCCGAGCAGGCCAAGTATGGCGCATTTTTGTCCGAGGTGCGTGGCCTAAGCCCAGTCACAATATCAAGCCACTTGCGCCGTTTGCGTTTGTTCTTCCGGTTCCTGCGGCTGGATCGCGGCCCGTTCGACTTTCAAGACCTGCAGATGAGCCGTGTTGAAGCATATCTATGCCTGGCGGCACGATGCAACGGCCGGGTGAGTATGCATGGCATTGTCTGTTGCCTGCGGGGTTTTCTGAAGTTCAAACACTCGACCGGGCAGCTTCGCCGACCTTTGCACCGGCAAATTGCAACGCCATGTGTTTATAAGATGGAAAAACTTCCGCGGGCGATTCCTTGGCCACAAATCCAGCAGTTGCTGCGTTCCATCGATTGTTCTGAGCCATTCGGCCTGCGTGACTTCACGATGATTTATCTGGCTGCCACCTATGGCCTGCGCCGGAGTGAAGTGGCGAGTCTGACGCTGGATGACATTGATTGGCGGGCGCGCACGTTGCGGATACTACAGACGAAGTCGAGGCAGGTTCTGAAGCTGCCGCTGACGGATGAATCTGCCAACGTCCTGATCCGGTATCTGCGGGAGTCCCGACCTCAGAGCCAACATCGGCACTTGTTTCTTAAACTCGTGGCTCCGTCCGGTCCTCTGGATTGTTGCGCGTTGCACAACGTGCTGCGAGATCGTATTCGGAG
>CAISYZ010000099.1 GCA_903889895.1 uncultured Verrucomicrobia subdivision 3 bacterium
AGTTGAGCGGCATTTAACACTACGACGGAACAAGGGGCTTCCATCACAGCCAGACTCCAGCCTGATGTGGAACAATCGCCCAAAGCTGCAAACGATCAACGACCGCACGCTGCTTAAACTCTGGCATCGCTGTTGTGTTTGCGCTGATATTTTCAATGATCAGGGTCACCCGCCGCGCCTCCACGATCTTCGGCACAGTTTTGCCGTTGAGGCATTGCGACGCTGGTATGCCCAAAGCGTCAACGTGCAGGCCAAGCTGCCGCATCTGGCCTTGTATCTTGGTCACGTCAACCTGGCCTGCACACACTATTATCTGAAGCTGACACCGGAGTTGCGGCTGGCAGCCACCCAGCGGTATCACGACCGTTTTGCCACGCTGTTCACTGCGGGAGGTGATTTATGAAACCCAATCAGCCTTCAATCTTGGGCCGGGCTTTGCATGGTTTTTTCGCCGATTATCTCCCCCGTCAGCGAGCCATGAGCCCACACACGCTTCAGAGTTATCGGGACGGCATAAAACTTTTGCTGCGGTTCGTCGCCGGTAAAAACGGCGATCCAAGCAGCCTGACCCCTGAAGCACTCACGGTCGAACGGATCACGGCTTTTCTTCAGCACTTGGAAACGGCGCGGCAGAATCAGCCTGCGACTCGCAATGTGCGGCTCAGTGCCATTCACAGCTTCTTCCGCTATCTGGCCAGGGAAAACCCGGAGTATGTGCGGCAGGCCCAATGTGTGCTCGGCATTCCATTCAAACGCAGTTGCACCCGCGAAATAGAGCATCTGGATTTTGATGAAATCCATGCAGTGATCGCAGCCATTGACCGAGCGCAGGCCAATGGTCTTCGTGATCGCGCGTTATTAACCCTAATGTTCAACACCGGTGCCCGGGCCAGTGAAATCGTCGGCTTGCAAACGTCTGATCTCCGATTGGCCTCGCCGCCAAGCGTCTTGCTGCGGGGCAAAGGCCAAAAGGAAAGAACCTGTCCGCTATGGCCGGAAACAGCGAATCTCCTCCGCGAGTTGATGGAACAGCAAGGCATGACAACATCCCGGCCGGCCGCCATTTTCCTCAATCATCGCGGCGCACAGTTGACGCGTTTCGGGATCAGGCTGGTTCTGAAGAAATACGTTCGCAAGGCGTCGGAACAACAGCCTTCTCTGAAACGGAAACGTCTTCACCCGCACAGCTTGCGTCACAGTGCAGCCATCCATCTGCTGCGTTCGGGGGTCGATATCAGCACGATCGCCCATTGGCTGGGCCATGCGAGCCTGAACACAACCAACCGTTATCTAACCATTGATCTCGAAGCCAAAAGGGAAGCGCTGGCAAAAGCGCAACCCTTGGTGACGAAAAATGGCAGACAACGTAACTGGCGCAAAAAACCAGACTTGATCGCCTGGCTCGAATCACTGTGAACCGGTGGTCGTAAATAATGTGAAGTCCGACCGTTCAAGTAATCGCATTTAGCTGCTTAACTGCGGCGGACTCCACATTTATGAGAACTCCACATTATTCCAGAACGAACCGAAATGGGGTGGCCTGTGCGTGGATGAAAAAGGTGTTTATTGGGAAACGCTCTCGGCGATGGCGGAACATTACGGGCGCGCGCAGGATTTGATTCACCTCCAAATCCGAACAGATGAAGCTGACAACAAATGGCAGCCACCACACTACTTCAATCTAACCGGCGACCGCAGTATTCCGTTTTCCACCTATGCGAAGTTTGTCGTGGATACGGCCACGAGCTTGGGCCAGGGCGGAGACAAGGGCTTTTTCAAAAGCCAGGCGCAGACACACATTGCGCACGGCCTTGAATTGCTGGCTGAATTACAACAGCCGGTGACACTGGCCGGCACGTTTGCCTTGTTGTCAAATAAACTGTTGCTGGAGGAAGAACTGAAAAACCTGGGCGAACTGTCGTTTGAAACTCCGCGTCGCCAGACCGTGATTGACCATTTCAAAAACCGCTTTCTCAACCAGCCGGAAGAACAGCTTGGCGGTGTGCGCGAGACCATTGGCAATTATCTGCAATATTTTTTGACACCAGAAGTGGCCGAGGTGTTTTGCGCCGAGAAAAGCACCTTCTCTTTTTCGGAACTTGATCAGGGCAAAATCATTCTCGTCACCATGCCACAGAAATTCCAGACCGAGCGGCGTTATGTGAACACGTTCCTGAAACTGCTCTATTACAATCACGCCCTGCGCCGGTTCGACAAACCAAAGGCCAAACGTGCCGAAGATAATTTGCTAATCCTATGGGCGGACGAAGCCCAGCGGTTCATGACCGCCAGCGAGGACGGCACCAGCGATTACAATTGCGTGGATGTGATTCGTGAAGCCGGGGCGACGATTGTTGCTGCCGCGCAATCTACCACGTCGCTCATTCCACCGCTTGGCAACGACAAATCAAAGGTGCTAACGCTGAACCTGCGCAACCGGATGATTTTCCGGTCTGCCGATGAAGCGGACGCCGTTCAAGCTGCCGACTTTCTTGGTAAAAAACAGGTGGTGAAGCGATCTTGGGGTTCAAGCGGTGGAAAACGCAGTGTGAATTATTCGGAAACCGAGGAGCACAAAATTAAGCCGTATCAGCTTCGCAAATTAAAAGATCATCAATGCGTTCTAGTCCATTGCGAGCATGGCTTCCGCAAAACAACACTGCCACCATTGGAACCCAACGGAGCTATAGCAAAATGGTTTTCTGCATGGTATTAGTTGATTGCTTAAAACAAGTGGCCTCCTATGAGGGTTCATCGGTCAAGCGCTAACTTCGCGGATCATAAAGTCGGTGGGTCATTTTAGGCCAAAGCCCACATGTCCAGTAACGCCAAGTTTGCCCAGACCACTTGCCGGAAGCCCGAAGTGCATCCATTTTGGGCGTGGGGAGTTTTTTGATATCGTGGTAATGCCTGTAGGCAATATCCCAGCCGTCATAAACCACGGTGCCTTTGGAAAGAACCCGATCCGCGGTTCCTTCCAATCCCTTCAATAGCAAATTGTCATACGCGCCGTAAAGATCCTCTCCCTGCGTCCATGCTATCTCACAAGTGTTTACCAAATGCAGCACGCCCATTTGTTCGTGTAATTGATCGCGTGTTGATTCCCGAGTTGTGCCATCGGTGTGCACGTAACCTCGGAGGGAGCCAAGAGATTCTTCGTCAGAAAAAAAGTAGTCTTTTGCTTGTTTGTAATAGTTTGTGTCGTCAAGGAAAACGCCCATTGCCATCATGCATTGGGTGCTTGCGCATTTCCAATTGCCTGCTTCGCTCTTACTGAAGTCTTTAATTGCAGGGTAATAGATTTTCCGGAGCATATTGTCGAACGCTGTCCAGTCTTTGGGGGCAGTGGGATAGGTTGTCCGGATAATTTCCGCTGCCTCACATAAAATATTGCCGGACCAAGCAGCCGCAAGTTCACCGTTGTGCCAGGGGTCAATCTTGGTGAGTTTAGAACTCCAAGCATTGAAAATCTGCATGGCTTTGCGCGCATCGGAGTCTTGATGGTAAACATACCAGTTTATCGCATGAATATACGCTGCGGTTGCGTCAGTCATCATCTCATCTTGACCAGTGTGTGGCTTTTCGTAAGGGCCAACCCGGACTACGCTGATTGGCTGCGGAAAGTAACTCAGGCTGGAAGGGAGAGTTTTTTGCATTCCATCACGGTAACCTTTCCAGGCCATCATTTCGTTATAGGCGCTCATTACTGTTGGATCTTTTGCGAGCACATTGGTTTTCAGGAACCGCAGCGTGGAATCACTGAGACGCAGGCCGGGATGTTGAAAAGTCTGTGCCTTGACTGTTGTAGGCGCGAGAATCACTAAGCAAAGGAGCATTAGCAATTGTCTTATGGGAATGTTATTTCCAGCCCTGTTAAGTAAATGAATCACGTTAATGTAATGATTGAATTGGACACTAGAACAAGCTGGTCATACTTAGTGGCTTGTCTGAAACAGGTTTCACTCGGGTGCAATTATGGTTTGGAAATTGGCTATCTTATAAACGTTATATTTGTTGCGTTCTGCACTTTTAGACCTGCAGTGGCTGGTGTTGTTAGCGGTCTTCCTTGAAAAATAACGCCTTCAAACACAACATTGCTGATGTCAGCATCTGAATTCCATCCCTTAATTTCTGAATCCGGCATTCGATCACCGAAAACCTCGATATTTTTGAGCAGAATGTTCCGAATCACACCGCGTTTCTGGGAATGCTTTTCGTTGATCAGCTGCAGCCAGTCTGCACCTTTGTTTTCTTTCCGAGCCGGATTTCTCCGGGCGTATTCAAGCGGACAGTCGCCGCTATATTTGAAGAATCCGACTTGCAGCATGAGCAGTTTGTCGCAGCCGTCCTCGACTCGGATATTCTCGAAACGAATATTTTCTACCGCGCCAAAATCGGCGTTATCAATGCTTAGGGCATATCCCGCTTCTTTTTTGACAATGTCGCAATTGTCAAAAGATATGTTGCGGATATTTTTTGCGCGTAATTCAAAACCGACCGTCAGAGCATGACCCAACGGCGAACTCCAGAAGATTGAATTCGTAACCTGCACGTCCTCGACATTGGAATCACTGGGGCCGATGGTTGTGATCGGCGGGGTGACCGGTTCAAAATTGTCAACCGCTATAGTGCTCTTCCCGGTGTTCACCAAGGCTTTGACGGCAATGCCATCGTCTTTGGTTCGAAAAATGCAATGATCCACGGTCACGCGACGGCAACTGACAATATCAACGCCGTCGTCATTATCCCGCCAGCCCAACACCTTGAGATTGCGTAAATGGATGTCCTGCGAAAACTCGGGCACAAGGGTCCAGCCATAACTACCCAGCACAATCGGGCCGTTCATCTCGATGTTCGTGCAACAGTTCAATTCCACCATTTTGGCTTTATCGGGACGAAGCGAAGCGTCCAATATGCCCGGTCCCAAAATCCGGGCACCCGTTACATTTTTGGCACGAATGACGCCACGCACAATCGCCCCTCCTGCCAGATAGAGCGTTTCATTATCTTTTAGCTGGATGGTGCCAGCCTCATAAATCTTGCCTCCCTCAAAATATCGAACATTCGCATCACCGGCTTTGGGAGCGTTTTTATCGAGTGCGTCGGCGAACAGGAATAATGGCCGGTGCAAATCCCCATCCACTTCGACGACCAGGTGGCAAGGCTGCCTGATGTGAAATCGCAATGTGCTTCCTTCCACCGTGGGTTTAATGCCCAAGGCCAAGGGACGAATGACGGGGTTTTTGATTGGGCGGTGGACATCCAAAACAATCTCGGCACCACCATTAAGCGCAAAGCTGGCGAATGACAGAACCGGGGTTATGTGGACAAAGATATTTTGGTTGTCGGCCCGCACCTGATAATCCGGCGACATCTCAACTCCCGGCGGAACCGGATAAGCAATCACTTCTGCTTGCAGGTGGTTTGGATTTCCAAACCAGGCGAACAACCCGCAGGTCAGGCTGAGTCCGGAAAACAATTGCCTCAAGATAGTTTCACCAAAGCATTGCGAAGCCGGTTTTGAAACTGCATTCATAATTTGATTCCTAACTTTTTAATTATTTGTTGCTTGTCGCGGCCTAAAAATAGATCAAAAGCGGCTTTCTTCCCATGTCCACTCAACAAATCATTTCGTCGGAGAAAAGCGGACAATTGTCGCGGTGGCGGGCGACACTCTCACTGTCAGGTGGTCGGAATGGTTCGAGTCAATCACTTCCCATTTTCCCGGCCAGATTCCCTGAGTATCTACGCCAGTGCCGCCCAGCGTGATTTCAGCTTTGGCAGCGACATCGTGACTTTGTTGCGACAGATCCATCCGCTGCCATGTTCCCGCGCCGGAGTTCGGCGGCAACTCCAAAGAGACAGATGCCGTCGTTGCCCGCTCACCGTAGTTCTTGTTAATGAGCGTTACATAAACCAAGCCATCATGATCTTGGAATGCGTAAGCATTGAAATCCATTGGCGGAGTTGTCTGAATATTCACCCCCAGCGGACGCCCATGCGCGCCTTGGCTGAAAGCGAGGTAGGCATAACCTTGGGGCCGCATCGTAAATCCTTGCCCATCGGCACGGCGAAGAAAGGCGGCATAATTGGGAGCGCCAAAAACTCCATCCCGTCCCACCAATTCACCGGTATGATAATTCACGCCCAGTATTCCATGCGCCGCCCACCAATGGGTGCAATCCAAAGCCCACAG
>CAISYZ010000100.1 GCA_903889895.1 uncultured Verrucomicrobia subdivision 3 bacterium
CGGTGTGCGTAAATACCGGTTGGGTCTCACGCTGGCGCATCAGGAGTTGCACCAATTGCAAGGCGATCCAAATGTTGCCAGTGCGGTTATGACCCAGCCGTGCACACGCATCGTGTTCAAGGTTGGTGATGACGACGCCAAGAGACTGGGTGAGGGCTTTGAATCATTCGATGCCCGCAGCCTGAAAAATCTGGAGAAGTTCCGGGCCATTACGCGCGTGGAGCGCAACGATGGCGATTTCAATCTGACCTTGCGAAAACCGGAATTTCCGGACGAGCAAGAAGCGGAAATTCAGCGCGAGAAAATCATCGCCGCCTCGCGCGCCAAATATGCGACGCCGCGTGCCGAGGTCGAAGCGGTCTTGCTCGCCCGCATCTGGGGTGATCAGCCTCAACCACCACCAGACGAGACTGGATCAAAACGTTCACCCAAACCAACGCCGCCACCGGCACCGGCACCCGTGGTCGCTCCATCGCCGAAAGTTGAAGTGCCAGCAGCGGTGGTGGAGAAGCCTTCACCGGCCATTGAACTTCCAGCGATCACGGTTTCGGAAAAAGTATTAGACACCGAAGCTGCGACCACGGTTGTTACCGCAGTGATTTCACCGACAACACCCACGCCAAAACCGGTGGAGCCTAAATCGCCCAAGGAACAGGGTAGAGGTTTTGCCTGGCATCAGTCGGTGCAAAAACGGATCAAGACTGAAGGCCATAAATTGGGTTTCGGTGCCGAGTCGGAGAAACAACTGGCCAAAGGCTCGATGCAGGCGGCGGATGTGGTATTGATCCGAGGCCACGTGGATATTGCCGTGGAGATCGCCTCGCCTAGCTCCAACATCAACCACGAGTTTGATAACATTCAAAAATGTCTCAACGCGGGATTTTCCCGCGTGGCGGCAATCGCCAGCGGCCGCAAATTCTTGGATGGATTGGCGGCGGCTGTTCAAGGCGCGCTGGGGCCGGAGTTTTCGGCCAAAGTAAGTTATTTCACCCCGGATGCATTCATCGACGAATTACGCCGGCTGGCCGCAGCCTCGAAACTTCCGCCGCCGGCCCAGCCGATGGCCGCCAAGGATGTGCGCGGTGGCTTTGAGATTGAGCGGACCTTTGCCCAGCCGAGTGCGGATATTCAACAGGGCATCCACGACGTAGTAACCAAGGCCATCACCACGCCACCGCCGGAACCGGGTAAGTCTTAACTATTATTATGGTTAAGACACTGGATCTGTGGAAGGTGTCCACCGTCGTCCTGCAAAAGCGCGGGGCCGCCCTGATGAAATCCCTGCCGCCGCTGTCCGGCCTGCTGCGGGCGTCGTTCGTGAGGCAATATTTGACGTGCGGCAAAAAGAACTGTCGCTGCCGGCAGGGATTCAAGCACGGGCCGTTTTTCTACCTGGTGCAATCCATAGGCACCGGGCGCGTGCGGAAGTTTTTATTGAAGTCGGCCCAACAACGGCGGCAGGCCCGCGCGGGCATTGCGGCGCATTTAAGATGGCAGCGGCGGTTGGCGGAATTGTCCGAAATTAACACCGAACTTTTACGGCGGGGCACGATTGGAAAAGGACACGCCTAATCCTTAAAATGTCCTTTATTTGCAAGGCGGAATCGCTTTCGCCCCCTTGCATAAATCGCCGGTTTTTGTTATAGTTATTTTGTTCCCTCATATAGCTTCGTTTGTTTATTCGTTAAATAAAACCCCATGGCAAAAAAGTTTTACAATGTGCTTTCGCCCGACGGTTTCCCAATCACTTGCGAGCCGTTCAAAACTAAAAATGCGGCGTTGGAATATGTCCCGCGTTGGTGTCAGCGCTACCAGCAACAGGGCTATTATTCGACCATGCGTCGCGATCAAATCCCGTTGCATGAATTGCCGGATCATTTGCGGCTCGTATCGTTCGCGGAGTAGTTGAATTTTCCCCGGCGGCGTAAATCTCTTGCGCCGCTGATGGAAGGTTTAACGCTTTATCATAAAGTTAAATTCTTCCCGCCGCCCGCTAGCGGTGGCGCTCATTGAAAATGAATAACACTTGCAAAGAAAGGGTGGCCGATGCTTTTGCTTCCCGCATGGCCGACTTGCGCAAACTCTGGCAAGCCGGTTACGGCGTGGAAGTAGAAGGGCTTGGCCGCTTGGAAGATTACGGGCTCGCCATTGATAAAGTTGAGGCGGACACATTGGGCAAGCATCCGGGATATTGGCGCTATCAGCTTTCCTGGGGCGGGCCGTCAGAAGAATTCCGCTATTACGATCAAGACGGCGGCCGCGTGGAATTCTGGTTGTTGGATTGGTGGGACGGGGCCGCGTTGCCGCTCAAAGGCCGCGACGCGGAAGTGATCAAAAACATCATTGAGCCGGTCCGCTTATCCCTCACGGATCACGGCCATGAATAAACCCCTGTTGGAAGAAGACCGGAATGGCTTTCATCTGGCCGTCTATCAGGACATGGACGCCGAAAGCCCGGAGGCTTGGAGCAATGGTGACGTGTGCGGTTGGAGCCGGCATTTCACCGTTGAAAACCCCCGCATCAATAAAAATATATTCGGCGCATTGATCCGCGCGGACGGATATGATGAATATTCCGCCGCCGCCGAAAAATTGCGGGCGGAATTCCATGTCTTCCCGATTGATGCGTATGTCCATAGTGGTGTCGTATTGTCCCTTCACGGGGAAGGAATGAGCGACCGCTGGGACACAAGTTCGCATGTCGGATGCGTCCTCGTGGCGAAACGGGAGGAAAAACTCCGCACGCGCGCCGAAAAGATCGCCCGGGGAATCATCGCGACGTGGAATCAGTATCTTGCCGGGGAAGTCCATGGCTTTGTCATCACAAAGCCGTCTCATTGTGAAAAGTGCGGGCAAATTTCCAGCGACGAAATAACGGCAACTTGGGGCATTTACGGGGACACCGAGCTGGCGATGGCCGCCGCCCGTGAAGCGGCCGACGAAATTAAGCGGCCATGAGACTATATGCCATCGTCACCGGCGAACGTCTGTCCCGTCCCGCCCGGAAAGGGGCCGAACATGAATTGATCATCGCCTTGTCCGAAGGCAACAAACAGGTGGCCCGCATCGTGCAACGCCCGGATGAAATTGATTTCATCTTTGCCGATGCCAGCGGTCCGCAAAAAATCACGGTCAACGGCCACGAAGCTCGGGCCTTGATTAAAATGAAAAAAGCATAGCGCAAACCGCGAAAGCGAAACGCGAAAAGCCGACACATTGCTAGCGTGTGCCGGTTTTTTTGTTGGTCGGAAACTATTTTGATAAAAACTTAATTCTGGCTTGATTCGCCGTTTATTCTTTGCCAGAAGTAGTGCTATGAAGGACAAATGTCTCTCGCCGAAAAATGTCGGCATCTGGATCCGTGTCAGCAGCGAAGATCAGGCCAAAGGCGAAAGCCCGGCGCATCATTTGGAGCGCGCAAAAAGTTACGCGGCGGCCCATGGCTGGATCGTAAAAGAAATTTATGATCTGGCCGGCGTCTCCGGCAAATCGGTCAGCGAACACCCCGAAGCCCGACGGATGAAAGCCGACGTAAAGCGCGGCCATATCAACGGCTTGATTTTTTCCAAACTGGC
>CAISYZ010000101.1 GCA_903889895.1 uncultured Verrucomicrobia subdivision 3 bacterium
CTGTTCGAGAAAAATCATAAAACCTCCTTCGCTGGACTGCCGTTTTTCAACACCGCCGAAGGCCGGACACTCGCAAGAGCCGCCGCCTCAATTCCCAAAATCATTTTTTTAATTTTCATTTTTTTTCAAACCGATGACCGTCACCCTGCCGTCGCCGCGCGCCTCACCTGATCGGGAGACAGCGCGACGCGCGCGAAAGCGCATTCAAAAACTGGCGGAAGCGGGAAGCGTGACAGTGGCGGGAGGGTGACGGGGCGACGCTGGCGCGATTTTCGCTCACGCCTCCATTGTCGGAGCGGTGTCGGACGGGTGCGCGGCGATGGCTGGCTGACGGTGGGGGTAAACGATGAACAATTGGAAAACTAACTTTTCTGCCCCCGGCAGGGTCGTGGTCTTAAACTTTCGGAGTCTGCGGAAAATTTACATGGCCGGGACTCCGTGGCTTTCCCGGCTGTGGGAATTTCTTCGCAGTCTCCGTCAAATATTTTTTTACCAGTGAGGGCGGACAGTTTTCGAGCCGACGAAACGAAGTGGAGCGGTCGGAGAATGGACGCGCTCACGGTTAATGCCGGTGCTTTGGCCGGGTGAAACCTCGCGGCCTATATTGCTATGGCTTAGGCGATATGCGGAGCATCGCGCCCTATTGCGGTGACTTGGGCGGGCGAAGCCGCGCGCCCACTCGTGCCGTCAAAACATTTTCCGCCAACGGCGGGCGAGACGGGCGGGATTAATTGCGAACGCATGAAGCATGACCGGCACGTTTCAACATTCAGGTTGCCGCAAGGCGGCATTCACACCCTGCCGCGACGGATGCGGCGATGAGGGGCGCAGCGCAGCGGAGAACTTCAACGGCGCATTGGTCGCGCCGATCAATGCGGCGGAGCCGGTCGCGCGGGTTCCTGGGGCAAGCCAGTCTTACGGCTTGCGGGTCTGTCCGCTGGCCGGAAGTCTGGCGCGGGGTGGGTGAAATTCAGGCGCGACGGACGAGCACACAAGCGCAGTCGAGTCCCAGCCGGCGCGGAGTGGAGTCAGTGAAGTTTGGCTGCGACTTTTTTGCCGTGTCTAAAAGTTGTCACGAAAATTGGACAATAAGCCAGCGCGTGATTCGCCAGCGTGAGATACAAAACAAGGAATTAAAGAAAATGGCACCGTGGGCGTCGCTAGAAAAAATCCGTGGAAGACCCAGAAAGACGCGGTAAAAATGAATCTCTCCTTGAAAAGACAATTGGAATGCCAAAAAACAATACAAACAGACAAGGCTTTTGGAATAAATCCTGCTTATCATTACGAGAATTCGACAAAAACCGTAAATCAGTCCCTCAACACCTGATGGGGAAACAGCGAATATAAATTGGAAATAATTTATGAAGTCTACAATAGCGGTATTGCTTGCAATTATTGGGATAGCAGCACTCTCATTGGAAATAGGCAAAACGGCGATTGAAAAATGTCACCCTTCCAAGCCACAGGAACAAGCAGCGTCAAATTACAATAACGAGCCGGTTCAGGGCAGCGGGTGGAAAAGCGAAATCTATGACGCAGCGCCTACAATCAATTTCCACGACTGGAAGTTCTATGTCTTCAATGTATTTGTAGTTGGGGCAATAATTATGGCCTGGGTGAACGGGCCTTCGTGGTTAAAAAAGTTTTTGGAAGCAATACCGGAAAAAATCGGAAAAGGCTTCTGTTGGATTTTTGAAATGATAACCAGCATGGGAGATAAAAAGAAATGAACGAAGCCGAGAAATTTATTGAGGACTTGATTGCTGACCTGCCGGCAACGGAACAAACCGAGGCGCGGGCAATTTTGCGTTCGGGCAATTTTTCTGACGCCAGCGATCCGGTATTGGCGCTGCTGCGCTACCAGCAACTGCGTGAAAAAACCGCGATTGAAACCGGACGCACGAAAGCGGCATTCCTGACAAAGCTGGTCGGCGAAATGCGAGACCTGTTATATCAAGCCGCAAAAATCAAACTGTCATTTGTCGGCATCTTACTAACGTCGGCGTTCCTGTTAAGTTTTGTTTTAATGTGCTGCCTGATGGAATATCAGGTCAGAACGAATCCGCGACAAATGAGCAGTTTATTAGGGCTGGCCGATCCCCGAATGGCGGAACTTCAAAGAGACGGTGTAAGTCTTGAGGTGTATGACCAACAAGGTGAAGTCGGTGTGTATTTGAAGGGCAAACTCGCAAATATGCGCAACGATCAATTTGGCAACGCCGTTGTCGTATTCCACAAACAACCATGAACATTCCCAACCGTGCGCGGGCATGGTGTCGCGAGTGTTTCCATCCTGTGCTGGAATGGTGGAACGAAGGAATCAATCCCGACCCGCGCAAATGGCCGTCGGATATGCCGCTGCTCCGGTGGAATGGCTGGCGCAAGTTCACGGTGAGCCACAGTCTGGAACACGTTTTGGCATTTGGGGCGACCGGCAGCGGGAAAACAAGCGGTGGGCTGCGGATAGTCTCCCTGGCGATGCTGCACGCCGGATATGGCGTGCTGTTTTTGACCGCCAAGCCGGAAGATGCCGGGGAGTATCTAAAATGGGCCAAATTGGCGGGGCGGGAAAAATCCGTGGTGCGCTTCGGCCCCGGCCACCGGCCGGGTTTCAATCTGCTGGAATATGAACTGACGCGCGACGGAAGTTTTACCGAACGCACCATGAACATCGCGGGCATCCTCGCGGCGGCGGGTGAAATCGTGGCGCGGAATAAAACCGCCCGCAACGGTGACGCCCAAAGCTGGCAGGAGGCGGCGGAACAACTGCTGTTTCACGCGATCAACGTGGTGGTGCTGGCGACGGGCAAGGTGGAATTGGATGACGTGGTGAAAGTGGCGCGGAGCGCACCCGAAACCAAGACCGAAGCCGCCGATCCAAGCTGGCAGCGTGATTCGGCCTGCCATCAAAAACTGGTCATGGCCGCCCAAAAGCATGGGAATAACCGCACCTTGGAACTGGCCGATGATTTTTTCAGGATTGATTGGGCGAAATTCCCGGACGACACCAAGCACTCGGTGACGTTCACCTTTACGAAACTAGCGGGATTGTTTCAAAGCGACCCGCTTTACCGGCTGTTTTTTTCCAAGACGGATTTCACGCCGGAGATTTTGACGGACGGGGCGGTGCTGATTGTGGACGATCCTGTGTTGGCCGAGGGCGACCGCGGAAAAGTGGTCAACGGACTGATGCGGCTGGCGGTGGAACGGATGATGAAACGGCGCACGGACACGAACCGGGAACGTCCGGTGGCGATCATCTGGGATGAATTTCAAGAAAGCGTCACCCAGGCGGACAAGGCGTTTGCCGCCGTGGCACGCTCGCCCCGGTGCGCGCTGGTGCTGGCGACGCAAAATGTGAATGCCGTCGCAGGCATCTTGGGACGGGAAGATGCCTGGTCGCTGTTTGGCAACTGCCGGACGAAACTGTTTTTCGCCAATGACGACCCGGACACCAACCGGTTTATGGCGGATGTGGTGGGCAAATGGCCGACAAAAAAAGAAGCTAAAACGAAGGGCGGAAAGGAACCCACCACAACCACCAATGAACAGGATGAAGATGCGTTGCCGCCACGCATTGCATTGATGTTGAAATCCGGTGGCGAAGAATACCGCCGCTTGGTGACGGGCGTTCTGGTTCACGGTGGCCGCGTGGTGAAAGATGGCAAACCTTGGATGGAAGTGGCGTATCACCAAAAAACGCCCGTCAGAAAATGGTTTAACGTGCTTTACCGGAACACGGCGGCGGTGGGCAGACGACGCCCCGCACCGGATTTCCGCTGGCTACGGTGAAAACCAAATCGTTATACGGACGGCTAGGCCGTCTTCTTCCGGTGCTTGCGGCGCGGCTTTGGCCTTTCAAAGCCTTTCTCCCGAATATAACGGCAAAGGGTATCGTAGGAAACGGTCACGCGGACTTCTTCGTGACGCAATTTCTGAAGCAGCCGATGCGTCGGCACGCCGTTTTCAACCCACGCCTTAATGATTTCGCGAAAATCCTCCAACTTGGCAAATTGCGGCTTGGCGCTGACAGCGGCTTCCTCCAGCAACCTTTCCAGCGCGTCGCGTCGCGCTGGAAGGTCGGCTTCGGCTTCGGTTTCATTTACCATGAAAACAGCCTAAAACATGGCCGCAATCTTATCAACAACTTATCGGTAATTCATCGTGAATCTGTCGCTAATCTATCTTACGCGGAGCGTAAGACGATGGTGTCTTGGATAATAAACGGGTGGGGTTCGGCTGGGGATGAGGGCGGGCTAAATCGGGGGCTTGCGCCATGATCACAGTCCGTTGCATGACCGATGGGGCGACCTATTTGAGCCGTCACCTCTGCCACTCCGATTATTACGATGAACAACGTCGAGTGCAAGGGAAATGGCTGGGAACGGGGGCGGAAAGATTGGGGCTGAAAGCGGGGGCGGCGGTGGAGCCGGAAGTCTTTGACCAACTGCGCCAGAACATCAACCCGGTGACGGGGGAACGGCTGACGATGCGGACGAACACCGTCCGCAAGCTCGGCGCGCGGGAAGTTTCCAACCGCCGCTGCTTTTACGATGTGACCATTTCCGCGCCCAAGTCGGTTTCTATAATGGCTCAACTGGCCGGGGATGAACGGCTGGCGGCGGCGCACCAGCACGCCGCGCGTTACGCGCTGGCGGAAACGGAGCGGGCGGCACAGGTGCAGGTCAGCCTGGGGCGGGCGAAGTCCCGCCAGTTCACCGGCAACCTGATTGCCGCCGAGTTCGGGCATGACACCAGCCGGGCGTTAGACCCGCAACTCCATAACCATTACGTCGTCATGCCCGCCACTTGGAACGCGGAGCGGCAAAAGTGGATGGCGCTGGAAGCGCGGGAAATTTACGAGCAAACCAAGTATCTGACCGAACTATATCGAAATGAACTGGCGAAGGAGGTCGGGCGGCTGGGTTACGCGATTGAAAGCCGTAAAAACGGCTGGGAAATCGCGGGGGTGACGGATGAGCTTTTGGAGCGGTATTCGCAGCGGTCGGCGGCGCGGGATGCGGGGGTGGCGGCGGAAGAAAAGAAGCTGGGGCGGCAACTGACGAATGACGAGCGGGCGGTGGTCGTCCGCGAAACGCGCGAAGCCAAGTTGAAGGAAATCAGCACGGCGGAAGTCCGGGCGTTGCAACGCGGGCGGCTGTCGCGGGATGAACTGGCCGAATTGGGGAAAGTCCGGGCTGCCGCCGTGGGCGCAAGGCCGGTTCAAATGGAACCGCCGAAACGGGTCTTGGGGCTGGCGGCGGAGCATTGTTTTGAACGCCGAACGGTCGTTGCCGAACATGATTTGCTCGCCTCGGC
>CAISYZ010000102.1 GCA_903889895.1 uncultured Verrucomicrobia subdivision 3 bacterium
ATCCTTCGACGTGAGCGCGCCGACGGGACAAACGTCCACGGTGTTCAGCGTGTAATTGTTGTCGAACGGCATGCCGGGGAAGGTCGCAATCGTATTGTAACTGCCGCGATTGATGATGCCGAGCGCGTCGTCGCCGGCGATGTCGCGCGTAAAACGGATGCAGCGCGTGCAGAGAATGCAGCGTTCAGCGTCCAGCATGATGCGCGGTCCGAGATCAACGGCTTTCGGCTTGTGAACTTTGGCTTCGACGAAGCGGCTCGCGCTCTGGCCGTAGTCCACGGAGTATTCCTGCAACTTGCATTCGCCGGCCTGGTCGCAAATCGGGCAATCCAGCGGATGGTTGATGAGCAGCGATTCGAGCACGCCTTCGCGCATCTGTTTCACGGCGGGCGTCTTCGTGTAAATTTCCATGCCCGGCGAAATCGGCGTCGCGCAGGAAATCGCCGGACGTGGCGACTTGGCGATCTTCGGCGTGCCGTCGGGGTTCATCACCGGCTTGCGGTCCGGACCCATCGCCGGCGTGCCGAATTCCACGAGGCACATGCGGCAGTTGCCGACGACCGGCAATTTCGGATGCCAGCAATAATGCGGCACATCGGTCTTCGCCAGCTCGCACGCCTGAATCATCGTCGTGGGCGTGAGCTTGCCCGACCAGTCGGCCGTGAGACGCGGCACTTCGATTTCGCGCCCGTCTACCTTGACCTTGATCTTTTCGATCGCGGGCGCGGCGGGTTTCGTTTCAGTTGTGGCGGCGGTTGACATTGAAATCAGTGGTGCGCGGCTTCCAATTGTTTTTGTTCGGCGTCAGCGGGCGCAGAAATTTCTTTCGCGCGACGCGCTTCGTCAGCCGCACCTTTGGCGACAAATTCGTCTTTGAACTTAGCGACGAAACTTTGCACCGGCCAGGAACAGGCTTCGCCAAACGCGCAGATCGTGCGACCGCCGGGGATGTTGTCGGCAATCTTGCCGAGGTAATCGGCGTCCGCCGCGCGGCCTTCGCCGTGCGTGAGGCGGTGCAGCGTCTTGCTCATCCAAAGCGAACCTTCGCGGCACGGCGTGCATTGGCCACAGCTTTCGTGCGCGTAAAATTCGGAAAGATTGGCGAGCGCCTTGACGATGTCCACGCTGTCATCCATGACGATGATCGCGCTCGAACCCGACATCGTGCCCGCCTGTGCGAGTGAATCGAAATCGTAAGGCAAGTCGAGCATGTCGGTCTCGACCAAAATGTCTTTGCCCTCGGCGTCTTTTTTCTTGAGCTTGAATTTTTCGCCGGCCTTCAAAATTTTCGAGGACGAACCGCCAGGAATAATTGCTTTCAACTGGCGACCATCGCGCAAACCGCCGCCAAAATTCTTATCGTAAAGCAATTCGCGGAGCGTCGCCTTGCCAACTTCGATTTCGTAATAGCCTGGACGTTTCACGTGGCCGCTCAAGCTGACGATGCGCGTGCCAGTGTTGTTCGGCGTGCCGAGCTTCGCAAATTCAGCGCCGCCCATCGCCACGATATGCTTCACGTTGCACAGCGTTTCGACATTGTTGACGATGGTCGGGCACATCCAGAGGCCGAGCACCGCGGGAAAATACGGCGGCTTGATGCGCGGATACGGCCGCTTGCCTTCGAGCGATTCGATGAGACCGGTTTCTTCGCCGCAGATGTAAGCACCTGCGCCGCGATGAACGTAGATTTCCAGATCGTAGCCGGAGCCGAGAATATTTTTGCCGAGGAAATTTTTCGCGTGAGCTTCCTTGATGGCGCGATTAAGAATTTTCGCGCCTTCCGGCATTTCGCCGCGGATGTAGATGTAGGCGAGCTTCACGTCATTCGCGAAGCAGGAGATGATCATGCCTTCAATCAGCTGATGCGGATCCTTGTGCATGATCTGACGATCCTTGAACGTGCCTGGCTCGGATTCGTCGGCGTTGCAGATAAGATAAATCGGCTTGCCGCTCTTGCGATCAACGAAGCTCCACTTCAAACCGCAGGAGAAACCAGCGCCGCCGCGACCGCGCAGGCCGGAGACTTTCACGTCCTCGCGGATTTGTTCCGGGCCGGAAAGCTTTTTGCCGTCGGCCAAATCTTTCGGCTGGATGGCGAGCGCCTTCTTCAGCGCGTCGTAGCCACCATGACGCAAATAGCACTCGATGTCCGGTGTGTAACCGGGTTCATCGGCATGCTTCAAAATTAATTTGTATTCTTGCGCCATATCAGCAACTTGACTCTTAATAAATTATCTCTAGCTTAATGCGTCCCATCCTGCCCGATGGTGTAACGGTAGCACAACAGACTCTGAATCTGTTTGTCATGGTTCAAATCCATGTCGGGCAACCATCTTTCAAAGGCAGAAGGATAAATGAAGAATGCAGAAATCAAATTCACTTGCATCCTCCAACAATCTCATCCGCTTTGGCGTGCGAAACACCCTCGTAAAAATTATCGCCGACCATCATCACGGGCGCGGTGCCACAGCTCGCGAGGCACTCGACAAACTCAACGGTAAACTTGCCATCCTTCGTCGTCTGCGGACCGTGCTTATGAACATCGAGGCCGAGCTTGTCGCAAAAATGATGGTGCAATTCGTACGCGCCACCGAGGGCACAACTCAGGGTGCGGCAAACTTTGATGGCGTATCTGCCCTGCGGCTCCTGCCGGAGCATCGGATAAAACGTCAGGATTTCAAAGACGTTGATGGGCTGGAGTTCCAGCTTCCGGGCCGTCCATTGCACGGCCTCGGACGAGATCCAGCCGTGTTTTTCCTGGATGGCATGCAGCACCATGAGGGAGGCGGCGCGTTTGACCGGATAGTGCGAGATCAACTCGTTGACTTCCGCTTCAAGTTCGGGTGTGGCTTGGAAACTCATCGGTCACATTCTCCCATCACAAAGTCGAGCGAGCCGAGGATCGCCACGGTGTCGCTCAGCATGCAGCCGGGGAAAATTTTCGGGATGATGCTCAGGTTCACGAACGACGGGGAGCGGATTTTCAGGCGATACGGGGTGCCGCCGCCCTTGCTGTTGATGTAAAAACCGAGTTCGCCCTTGGGATTTTCGTGGCCGAAATAGGTCTCGCCGGGGGGACAATTCACGCCTTCGGTGACGAGCATGAACTGATGGATCAATTCCTCCATGCTGGTTAAAACCTTTTGTTTGGAGGGCAGGACCACCTTGCCGTCGTCGACATTGATCGGCTCCTGGGACCGGTTGTCCGGCCCGCCGGGGATTTTTTCCAGGCACTGGGCAATGATGCGGACGCTCTGGCGCATTTCTTCCATGCGGACGAGATACCGGTCGTAACAATCGCCGGTGGAACCGACGGGGATGTCGAAAGCCAAATCTTGATAGCAGAGATACGGCTGAGCCTTGCGCACGTCGTATTCGATGCCACTCCCGCGCAGGTTCGGCCCGCTCAATCCGTAATCGATGGCATCCGCCTTGGAAATCACCGCCAGATCCCGGATCCGATCGACCCAGATGCGATTGCGCGTGAGCAGGGTCTCGCATTCGTTGATGTTGACGACGACCTCCTCGAGAAAGCGGCGGCATTGATCCACCCAGCCCGGCGGCAAATCACGGGAAACGCCGCCGATGCGCGTGTAGCTGGTGGTGAGCCGCGCGCCGGTGAGCGATTCGCAAAGGTTATAAATCTTCTCGCGCTCGGTGAACGTGAGCAGGAAGACGGTGACGGCACCCATGTCCATGGCGAAGGCGCCGAGACCGAGCAAATGCGAGGAAATCCGCGCCAGTTCCGCGCACATCACGCGGATGTACTGGCAGCGCGGCGGCAATTTATCGTGGATGCCGAGCAATTTTTCCACGGCCAGCGCGTAGGCGACGTTGTTGGCCAGCGGCGCCAGATAATCCAGCCGATCCGTGTAAGGGATGAACTGGGTGTAAGTCATGTTCTCGGCGATCTTTTCGTCGCCGCGATGCAGGAAGCCCACATCCGGCTGGGCCTTGGTGATCAATTCGCCATCCAGCTCCAGGACGATGCGCAAAACGCCGTGCGTGGCCGGATGGGACGGACCCATGTTCAGGACCATCTTCTCGCCCTGAATATCCTCAAGCGCCTCCACCGCCGCCGCCGTGCGGGCGGCGGAGTCGCGAATCTCAATATCGTGAACGGTGGCCATGAAAATTATTTTTTCGCGAGCTGCTTGTCACTAAGACCAGGCTCGGCGTCTTCGGGAACACGGACGCGCGGCTCACGCGCGATCGAGTCGCTGCTGCCGGGCATGGTGACAAACGGCCCGCCTTCCATTGGAGTGATCCTGGTAAAAGCGACATCCGGCACATTGGTCGGCTTGCCGGCCAGCGGAAAATCCTTCCGCAAGGGAAAATAGGGATAACCTTCCCACATCAAAATCCGGCGCAAATCGGGATGACCGGCAAAGCGGAGGCCCATCATGTCGTAAATTTCACGTTCGTGCCAATTGGCCGTGGCCCAGACGCCGAGCACGGTCGGCAGCTCGGATTTTTCCTCACTGACGCCGGTTTTGATCCGCAATTCGGCGTTATTGGTGAGGTTCCGCAGCTCGTACACGACCGTCCAGCGGGGGTCAGCGCCGTAATTATCGATGCTGGAAATATCCACGAGGTAGTTGAAACCCAACTTTGACTTGGCAAAACCGCAAACCTCGGCGATCTGGCCGGCATCCGCGAGCTCGACGGTGACTTCGCCGCGAAACGGCACGGGTTCGGAGATTAAATCGCCGAACCGCGCCTTGAGTTGATTGGCTGAATCGAGGTTAAGCACAGGAAATTCAGGATTTCGAGGAACCGGTCAGCTGGGCGACCACGTTCATTTTGCTCAAAATGGGTTCAGTGCCGATTTGATTTTGAATTTTGATCAGCGCGTCGAGCACGGCTTCGGGGCGAGGCGGGCAGCCGGAGATATAAACATCCACGGGAATGATATTATCCACGCCCTGCAAGACGGCATAGCTGCGATACATGCCGCCGGTGGAGGCGCAGGCGCCCATGGCAATGACCCATTTCGGCTCGGGCATCTGGTCGTAAATGCGCTTCACGAAGCCCGCCATCTTGTAGGTGACGGTGCCGGCGACAATCATGCAATCCGACTGGCGGGGCGAAAAACGCATGACCTCCGAACCGAAGCGGGAGATGTCGAAACGGCTGGCGCCAACGGCCATCAATTCAATGCCGCAACAGGCCAAGCCCATGGGCATCGGCCAGACGGAATTTTTGCGGAACCAGGCGAGCGCGGCATCGATCCGGGTGATGACGACATCGCCCTCGATCTTTGAATTATAGCCGATTTCGCTTTGGGTGTGCATGGGAACGATGCTTTCCAAGGACGCTTCCTAAAGAAAGCGCCAAAAGCCTAGCCACGGCGAAAAAACGAGGCAAGTCAATTTGTGATTTTTTTCACAAACAACCCTAATCAACGGATTTTGTCCTCCCATCCGCCGGTCAAGGGGCCGGAAAAACCGGACCGGTTTAGTACCGAAAATGGTCACCAAAGGGCGTCGGCGACCTTGGAGACCAGACCAAACCGGACCAAACCAGACCAAACCGGACCAAGAAATGAAATTTTTAAAAAAGTGGCATGTGGCGAGTGGCCAAGGGTAGTGACGAGTGACGAGGAGGCATAGATATGCGAATTACGAGTTGCGTGCGATGGGTTTCGGGTGGCGAAAGCAGGAGCAAAATTCAGCAGATTCGGGGTTATCCATTCACTCATTTTTGAATTAAAAATAAATGTCTATTTTTGGGACACATTTTGTAAGTGCTTGATAGAGCATCCATAATTGGACCGTTTCGCTACCAAAAAGGGG
>CAISYZ010000103.1 GCA_903889895.1 uncultured Verrucomicrobia subdivision 3 bacterium
CGATGCGTTTTTGAAATGCCCTACCAAGTGCTGGCTACGGGTCGTCGGCGAGCCAACTTCAGGCAACGCGTATGCAGAATGGGTTCAAGCCCAAAACGAATCCTATCGCGCTGAAGCCGCCAAACGATTGACGGCAGATTTACCCGCAGATGAATGCGCCTCGCCTGACCGTTCAGTTGCCGTTACGTCCACCGCAGCCATAGTTTCCGCCTCGGACCGGGCAGGTAGCTGAACATAAGTTCCATGTTCGATTCCATAGTGGATTCCGGTTCAGCTTCCTGGCAACACTGGTGGTAAAACTCGCAGGCTTGACAGCGAAGTTCTTTTACCGCCAACGCGCTCAACCCGGCGCGGGCGAATGACTCAATCAATGTGTCCAGCAGAGGAATAAATTCCGAGTCGTCGAGAGAATTCCGATCGTAATGCGTAAATAAATCTTTTATCTGAATTTTGCCAAGACGCAACACGGCTGCTTCCGTGTCTGTGGGTTGTTGGCCTTCGGTCTGCCGCACCGGCAGCGGTGTGTCCGTGGATGCGCCCGGCAGAGGTGGTAGTTTTTCGGGCGGAAGGGTCGTTTTGATGCTCCGCGCCTGATCGGGTGCGCGCGTGATTAATCCGCGCCGTTCCAGAGTCAGAATCATCTGATGCACAGTCGGCGGTGTTACTTGGAAAAACTGCACCAGCTCCGCTTCCGCCGGCGGGCGTCCGTGCAAGGTGGCATAATGGTGAATGAAGGCGAGAAACTGGCCTTGCCGGGATGTGTAGGGCGGTTTCATTCCGGTCCATCTTCCAAAGCTTCAATAGTGAACATGAACCGGACGATTTCTGCAATCTTCGTCCGGCTTGGTCCGTTCAGGCCGTTGCCATAACGCGGGTCGTAATGCTGGCAATAATCCGCCGCGAGTTTGTATCCGTGCGCTGATGAGTCCAGATGCCAAAGGTAGATTGACAGACCCTGCTCCACCAGCATGAGGTTCCAATTGTGGACGATGCGCACGGGACCCCACTGTTGGTTTTGAAATTCGTTTTGAAAATCCCGCAGGTGATCATGCAACGCCTGTGCTGCTTGCCGATCCAATTCTGGTCGAACTTTGTCCAAACCCGCCAGCAGCGTCCGCGCCGCCCGGAAGAGTTCCGCCGCCGCGCCGATGGTTTTGCCTTTGCGCGAAACCGCGCGCGCCGCGACCCAGATTGCGAATACGGAAAGCCGTTCGGGCCGCTCAAGCCACTTTTTCAAAACGGTCAGCCTGGTCAGGCTGGCATTTCCTTTTTCGTCAATCTCTTCGACGATTTTCAAAAGTTTTTCGGGAATGTTTGTTCGCATGAAGGCAAATCCTGTTTCAGCACCTGAGTTTCAGTCGGTAGTTTAATATCATGTGGCGCGGCGTCAACCGGTGCTCTTGTTTTCGGTGAAAAACACCTTGAGCCGCGGCTCGCCATTCACCAACTTAAGTTCATAATGCGATATTGCCCGGCGGTCATCGCCGTAATGTGATTTCCGCCAGCGCAGCCAGACGCGCAATTCCAGAAGATATTCCGGCACCACTTGCGACGGCAACCCTTGCTGCAACTGTCCGGCAATCTGTTTCCAGTAAAGGTCTTGTTCCGTTGGCGGCAACAGCGCCAGATTCCACAACAAAACCACCTGATCCATGACGGCACGAAACCGGCGCTCATCCGGTTTATCACCCAACAGGGGTTGGGCGAATTCCAATATGATTTGCGAAAG
>CAISYZ010000104.1 GCA_903889895.1 uncultured Verrucomicrobia subdivision 3 bacterium
AGGCAATCACCGCCAGCGACAGCCAAACGAACACGAGGTAAAGATAAACGCCGTAATCCGAGATCAGGGCGTCCAGAAAATTGAACACGGGATTGAGCAATTCAGCAGGATTAAAGCTCATGGATTGCCCTCCGCTGAATTGATGATGGCTAGAACCGCTGCTTTGAGCGGTGCCGGAAGTTTTGCCCAAGCCGTGACAATTCGTGTCAAGTCAGGACAGGAAGGGATTGAATTTCGGGAGTCTATTCGGGAGTCATCTTCCGATTTCCCAATAAAAAGTGGCGGAGAGAGGGGGATTCGAACCCCCGATACCTTTTGGGTATTCACGCTTTCCAGGCGTGCGCGTTAAACCACTCTGCCACCTCTCCACGCGCTGATTGGGAAAAACTGACAGGTTGCATTTTATCGCAGAAATCTGCCGCGAAACAAGCCCATTCATAGAAAGTGTCGCCAAACCGAGTTTGAACGGCAGCGCAGCTCATATTAAACCAATAGATATTTGATTGTCGGGTTGATACTGATTTGGAACGAACTCAACCGGCAACGAAAATACCCGCAAACGCCGCTCCCAACATCACGGCCATCACCGGTCGCCTTCGCTGGAATGAATTAATCTGATTCGCTCCAACCACCGCCATGATTCATGGCGCGCAGCAGTTACCGGACAGCACCGACGGGCTGACGAAGGGTATGCCCAACCCCAGTCCGCGCAAGATCAGCAAGGCCGCCAACAGACAAATACCCGCCGGAATCATCGCCCGCAGTTTCAGGCGCAACGCCAGCGGGAACATTCGCCCGGACAAGCCAATGGCCAGCATCATCGGCAGCGTGCCCAGTCCAAACACCAGCATGTGGGTGCTCGCCGCAAAGACATTGCTGCGCGTCATGGCATTGGCGAGCGCCACATAGACCAGGCCGCACGGCAGCAGGCCGTTGAGCATTCCCAGCAGCAGGACGGAAGATAAATCGCGCCGCTGCAACTGGACAGCCATGGCGGATTTCAATTGCAAGACCAGCCGGTTGACCGGCTCCGACAGGGCAATTTTTTTGGAGACCAGAAAGCCCAGCAGCAACAGCACGCCCAGCGAGATGGAAAGCCAGCGTTGCATGCCAGCCAGGAAAATCGACCGGCCCGCCAAGCCGGCAAAAATACCCAGAAGTGCATAAGTCAATATCCGCCCGGATTGATATATCAGGCGTCCGACAATAAACCGCCCTGCCCTGCCCGCTGGCACCGGCAGCGCCAACAGCAGCGGCCCGCACATGGCGGCGCAATGCAGGCTGCCCAACAGGCCAAGCGCAAACGCGATTCCAATATCCATTTATCTTTCCGCGACGGTGATTTTTTGTTCCAGGAAATATTCATCACTACCGGCCTGCCAGCAAACCCGTGCCACCCACAGCCCCGGCGTCAGTTTGGCGACATCCAACGTCTGCGTGCCGTCAGCCTGAGGTGCGACCAAATAATGCCGGTCCAAATCCGGCGCGGAAGGGCGATATAGCTCGATGTTGCCGGTAATTTTTTGCGACATTTGCCGCATCGGCAGCGTGACCTTGAGTAAATTGTTGGCGGCGTCCAATACCACGCTGGCACCGGAATCTTTGGTGCGGGCAGCGCTGTCAATCTGCGTCTGGTATTTCAGCTCCTGCTCGTAATAATTCTCACTCACCAAACTGTCGCGATGCGAGACGGCGATCACGACCACCCCCATCAAGGCGACGAAGATGAGCACAAAAAAAATGGCGATGCCCCAAGGCCATGGATTACGGCTGGTTTTCATAATTAGTTACGCGGGCCGATGAAGGCCGTTTTGATGGTTTGAATCCGATGACCGGCGGAATAAACCCCGATGACCAGCGGCGTGGTGTCGTTGCGCATGGCTTGCGGATCAATTTCAATCAACACGGAATTTTCCACCAACTTTTGTGCGGGGACGATGATGCTTCCATCGCCCATCACCTGCACGCTGCCGGGCAGCCCTTCGAGCCGCAGTTCCACTGGCAGATCGCGGGAAGTTTTGTTGACCACGCGCACCGTGTAAAGATTGCTGTAGTGGCCGTCCGGCATTTTTTGGAACAGTGAACCAGGCACCCGCAAAACCGTGGCCTCGGCATCGGCGCGCGTGAAAATCAAAACCACCAGCAGCGACGTGAGCGCCAGCAAAACAACTGAATAGCCGATGATCCGGGGCGTGACGCGCAGCCGCTCGCCGCGCTCAATGCCGTTCAGCGAGGCGTAGCGGATGAGGCCGGTCGTCGAGCCGATTTTTTTCATCACATTGTCACAGGCGTCCATGCAGGCGGTGCAATGCACGCATTCCATCTGCGTGCCGTCTCGGATATCAATGCCGGTGGGGCAGACGGTGACGCAATTATTGCACGCCACACAATCGCCGAAGCCCGCGTAGCGGCGTTCGCCAAACCGCTGAGCGCGCCGGAGCGCGCCGCGCTTCTCACCGCGCTTGTAATCGTAGGCGACGACGATGGAATTTTCGTCCAACAACAGCGATTGCAACCGGCCGTAGGGACAAACAAAAGTGCAGGCCTGTTCGCGGAACCGGGCGAAAATGCCATAGAAAAGGAGGGAAAAGGCGGTCATGAAACCAAGGCCCACCACGTGCTTCGCCGGCGGATCAACAATTATTTGGTAAAGCTGCTGCCAGCCGATGATGTAACTCAAAAGCACGTTGCCAACGAGAAACGATAGCGCAAAAAAAACGGCATGCTTGAAAAGCTTCTTAAATATTTTCCGACCGTTCCACGGTGCCGCGTTCAACTCACGCTGCTCCGGTGCATCACCTTCTATGAAATATTCTATTTTGCGGAAGACCATTTCCATCATCACCGTCTGGGGACAAGCCCAGCCGCACCAGAGCCGGCCAAAAGCGGTCGTGAAAATCACGACGGCAATAACGCCAACCAGCACCGCAAGGGCAAAGAGGATCATGTCCTGCGGCCAGAAAATCTGGCCGAGCACGACAAACTTCCGGTCGGGAATGTTCATCATCAACAGCGGATTGCCGCGGATGGTGATGAACGGGCCGGCGAACATGACGATTAACAACAGCCAACTGAACCAAGTGCGCCAGCGAAACCACAGCCCGGCCACTTTGCGCGGGTAAACCCATTTACGTTTGCCGGAGCGGTCAGCGGTAGCAATGTGATCACGAAAATCCGACCAGTTCACCGACTTCACGGAGGAATTAGCGGCGACTGCTCCTTTTTTGTCAGGCGATGTGGGAGGCGGATTCAAAATATTTTTCGTCAGGGGAGTTTCCGCCTCGCCTCCGGTTTCGTCAACCGAAGACGAGGCGAACGGGAAACCATCATTCGAAAGAGCTGGGGCCGGCGGCTTTGGCAGGAGCCAGATTTTCCGGCAGTTTACCGGGCGTGGCGAGTTTGGTGCCGCGCAGTGTGTAGATGTAGCTGGCAACCGACTGAATTTCGTCCGGCTTCAAAACCGTTTTCCAAGTAACCATGCCTTTGGCCGGCACACCGTCCCAGATGACTTTCACGGTGTCGCAATAATTGCTGCCGTGAATCCAGTAATCGTCCGTGAGGTTCGGGCCGACAAGCCCACCGCCGTCGGCGCGATGGCAAGGCGCGCAAAACTTGGCGTATGTCTGGCGGCCATTTTCGATGACCACCGCATCCTTGGATGGCTGTAGCGACGGGATGGACGACTCGAAATTGCCCATCGCCGCCGTCTTGATGGCGTTTCCCGCCTTCATTTCCTTGTCATATTCAGCGGCCTGCAAATCGCCCACTTTGGCGACATGGTAGTAGACCAGATAAACCGCCGCGAAGATGATGGTGATGTAAAATAGCCACACCCACCAGCGCGGCAAATTATTGTCGAGTTCCTGGATGCCGTCGTAATTGTGATCGAGCAGCAAGGGTTCTTTTGGTTCGTTGCTCATAATTTTAGCGTTGGGAAGTTTCTTTGGCCTTGTCCGCGCATTCGCCGCTGTCCAGCGGCAACGCACTCATTTTGTTCAGATAACTTTTTTTCTGGAGAAAAGCCCAGACGAGCATTCCCGTGAAAAAGATGAAGAAGAGGCTGATGGAAATGACGCCGTAAAGGCCGACGCCATTCATGCTGCAAATGATTTTTTCTTCCATAATATTTTCCTCGATGGTTATTTGGCGGTGGTGGCGACCGGCGCATTTTTGATGTCCGTGCCCAGTCGTTGCAGGTAAGCGATGAGCGCGACAATTTCCTTGTCGGGTTCGCAGTTCACCGAGCCTTGTTTAAGATTGGCGACCACCTTGGCGGCCTGCTCGTCAATTTCCGCGCGGGCACCAGCGATGCGGTCGGCGGTGTAGGGCACGCCCACCCGGCGCAATGCGTTCAGCCGGTCTTCGATGGATTGAATGTCCAGCTTCTGCGTCAGCAACCACGGGTATCGCGGCATGATTGAACCAGGCGAGACGTTGCCGGGATTGTCCATGTGGTTGAAATGCCATGCATCGGGATATTTGCCACCTTCGCGCGCGAGGTCCGGGCCTTTGCGCTCCGAACCCCAAAGGAACGGATGATCGTAAACATATTCACCCGCCTTGGAATATTCGCCGTAGCGTTCGGTCTCGGAACGGAACGGCCGGATCATCTGCGAATGGCAGCCGAGGCAGCCTTCGCGGATGTAGATGTCGCGCCCGAGCACTTCCAGCGGCGTGTAAGGATGCACGCTGGCGATGGTCGGCACGTTTTCCTTGATGAGGAACAACGGAATCAATTCCACCGCGCCGCCGATGAGCAAGGCCACCGCCGCGAGCACGGTGAAGAACAGCGGCTTGCCTTCGAGCATACGATGAAACGCAAATTTGCCGTGCGTCGCCTCGGCCTTTTCCAGCGCCGGTGCCTGCGCCTCGGTGTCCGGCTCAAATTTGCCAGCCTTCGCGGTCTTGTAGAGGTTGTAAGCCATCAGCAAAGCGCCGACGAAATACAGGGTGCCGCCCACGGCGCGCAACCGGAACATCGGCACAACTTGCACGATGGATTCCAGAAAATTCGGATATTGCAGGAAGCCGTCCTTGTTGAATTGCTTCCACATCAGACCCTCGGTGAGGCCCGCGACATAAATCGGAATCAGATAGAAAACAATGCCGAGCGTGCCGATCCAGAAATGATAGTTCGCCAGCTTGGTGGACCAGAGCTTGGTGTTGTAAAGCCGTGGGAACAGGTAATACAACATCGAGAAGGTCAGAAAACCATTCCAGCCGAGCGCGCCGCCGTGGGCGTGGGCAATCGTCCAGTCGGTGTAGTGCGTCAGGCCGTTGACGGATTTGATGGACATCAGCGGACCTTCGAGCGTCGCCATGCCGTAGGCCGTGACTGCTGCCACCATGAATTTCAAAACCGGATCCTGCCGGACTTTGTCCCAAGCACCGCGCAACGTGAGCAAGCCATTCAACATGCCGCCCCAACTTGGCGCGATCAGCATCAACGAGAACACCATGCCCAGCGATTGCGCCCAGTCCGGCAGCGCCGTGTAAAGCAGATGGTGCGGACCGGCCCAGATATAAAGAAACACCAGCGCCCAGAAGTGAATGATTGAAAGTCGATAGCTGAAAACTGGTCGGCCGGCCGCTTTCGGCAGGAAATAATACATCAGGCCGAGATACGGCGTCGTCAGAAAGAACGCGACGGCGTTGTGGCCATACCACCATTGCACCAGTGCGTCCTGCACGCCGGCATACATCGAATAGCTCTTGAACAGGCCGGCGGGCATCGTCATCGAGTTGGTGATGTGCAGCACGGCGATGGCAATCACCGTCGAAATATAAAACCAAATCGCGACATACATGTGTTTCTCGCGGCGCTTGACCAGCGTGCCGAAGAAATTCACCGCGAACGCCACCCAGACAATTGTGATGGCGATTTTAATCGGCCATTCCAGTTCCGCGTATTCCTTGCTCGTGGTGAAGCCCATCGGCAGCGTGATCGCGGCGGAAACAATGATCGTCTGCCAGCCCCAGAAATTGAACCAGCTCAGAAAATCGCTGAACATGCGCGCCTTGCACAGCCGTTGCAGCGAATAGTAAATGCCCATGAACATGCCGTTGCCAACGAAGGCGAAAATGACGGCGTTCGTGTGCAGCGGGCGGATGCGGCCGAAGGTGATGTATTGCAGGTTCAGACTCGCGCCAGGGAGAAATAATTCCACCGCCGCAATCAGGCCGACCAACATGCCGACAATGCCCCACACGACGGTCGCGATGCCGAAAGCCCGCACGATCCGGTTGTCATATTTGAAGGTTTCTATGTTCATATTATATTTTTCTTAACTGTTCAATTCAACAACCGGCGGCGCAGCCACCCGACTGCGCCGCCGGTTTGGGAGGTTAAAAACGCCAAATCACATCCGCTGTGATACGTCCGGCAAAAATTCCGACCGGATGCACCACGCCAGCTTCATAAGCCACACCGGCGTCAATGTTTTTGGTAAAGCGCGTGCGGAATCCGCCACCGATCGTGAACTGCGTAGTGCCGCGCGCCGCCGAGCTGCCGAAGTTGATGAGGTCATAGCCCTCGGTGTTGAGCGGCACGGCTTTCAGAGACTGATTGGCCTGACTTTCTCCATCGGAAAGAATCGTGTAGCCGTTTGCCACAAAGAACGGAACGAACCACTGGCAGGTGTAATAATCCACCTGCGCGCTGTAATGCAGTTGCGACGTCTCCTTAGCAAAGTCGTTAGGGATGATGACGCCGAGGTTGCCGGTGATGTGCAGGTTATTGAAGCCTTTCTCTGCCGAGACAAAGACATTTTCCTGGCCGGAACCGTGATCTTGAAAAACATCCGTGCTACCGCTTGGAGCCGTCACCGTAAAGCCGGGCGTTACGATCAACTGACTATCTTTGTTATCCACCAGCGCGTATTTCAAACCGGCCGAGAGATCGCCCCAGCCGTATTTGTGGCCCAACGTGTGTGACGGATCGAACTCAATGTAGCCGTCCTTCGTCGCGATGATGGCCAGCCGGTCGGTCAAGGCATACCGAAGTTGCAACGCCATCACCTGCACGCTGCCGCCGAGCGGCACACCCGCGCCCTTGTCGCCGGCATAATGAAACGTGTTCGGTAGAAAATGATACATGTAAATCGGCCGCACTTCGCTCGTGATGCGCGGATCCTCGAAATAAATCGGGTTCGCCACCGGCGAAATCGTGTTGTCCAACCAGCTGACCGCGTTGGTGTCGCTGGCGCTGTAGGCGGCTGTCGCCGAAACGGCCAGCACCGCCGTTGTGATACCTATTTGTATAGAGGTTTTCATTTGATGTGTTTTGGATTCGGCTGCTCTTGAATTTGGATGAAGGCCGGTTCCGGAGCAGCATTGCCCCCGACCTTGCCGGAATTTTCCTCCGCCAGCACCCGCATGGCGGGTGTCAACGTGTCTTCATACTGCCCGCTCCGGACTGCCCAGACGAAGCCTGCGAGGAACAGCAGGGCCACGGCTAGGCTGGCCAGGATGAGCAGGATGATGACGTTCATGGAATATTTAAGCGCCGGGTTTAATCATTTGCTTGCAGCCAATGATTCCAAGCGACGCAATCCGGCTGTGACGGTATTATTGAACCCGCCGCTGATTATTACCGCTACGCTTGGATTTTGATTTTCTTGTCCTGACTTTTGATTCAATGCCCGTATCCGATATTCTGTCGGCGAACAACCGAACGCCCGCCGGAACGCGCGATTGAAATAAGGGATGGAGCCAAAGCCCGCCTCGAATACCACATCGCTCACGCGGCGCTCCGGGTCAGCCAACAGCGCCTGCGCTTTTTCCAACCGCTGCCGCGTGCGATATTGGCTGAATGTCAGGCCGGTTTGTTTCTTGAACACGGAGCAAAAATGACACGGGCTCAAATTCACGCTGGCCGCAACGGATTTTAGCGACACCTGGTCGTCACGGCATTCTGCCAGGAACGCCTCGATTTTTTGCAGCAGGCCGGAAGGCCGCGCGCCGCGCGCCTCAAGCTGATGCCGTCCGCATTCCTCCAGATATTTCCCAAACATCCGCAGCAACGTTCCCGCCGCGCGGCATTTCGCCGAAGACAATTTCGGAGTGAACCGCCACGTCGTCTGCAACTGCCACGCGCGGTCGCCCAGACCCAACTTGTCCAGCCGGTTCAGCAGATACGCCAGCCGATTGCCGTCCAGCGCGTGCAGCGCAAACGGCCCCGCCAGCAGGCTGCCGGCGTGGCAGCCGTGGATGAACACCGGCACAAGAATTTTCACCAGGCCCGACGGACACGAATACTGCACCGGCGAGGTGCGCATCACCGCACGTTTTTCAGCCTGCAACAATTTTTCCCGGCACGCCGTGCCACTGCTGCCACCAAGGCAGCCCTTCACGCAAAATGTCCCATCCGCCAGCGCGTGCGAACTCGCCGGGGCCAGCGTCAGCGGCACGCCGGTGGCGCAGGTGAACGCCATCTGCTGCTCGCGGACGGTCGCGGATGCCGCCAGCATCTGCCAGGCTTCCTGCTCCGGTGAATGATGGTTTTGCATAATGATTTTCAGGTTGAAACAGACAGCGGATTTTCCGGCCCGCCACTCAAGCCACTGCGCTGCGCCATCCACAACGTCATGGTGCCAGCAAACAGCACCACGGATATGGAACTCGCCGGCATCAGAATCGCGCACACAATCGGCGCCAGCCAGCCAGCGGCGGCGATGCTTACGCCAACGAGGTTGTAAAGCGCGGAGATCACAAAACCGGCCCGCACCACGCGTGCCGAGCGTCGTGAGAAATCCAGTAGTTGTGCCAGCTTGGGCACCTGCGCCGCGTCGAGAATCACGTCGCTCGCGGGCGAGAACACGCCGATTTTTTCCACCACCGCCACGCCGACTTCGGCCTGTTTCAATGCGCCGGCGTCGTTCAGGCCATCGCCGACCATCATCACTTTTTTGCCGCGCTGCTGGAGCTCACGGACGAAGTTCAGCTTGTCGGCCGGACTTTGGTTGAATTTCAAAATCGCGCGCTCACCGAAAATTTTTTGGAACCGCGCCGCCTCGCGTTCGTTGTCGCCGCTCAAGAGCGCGAGTTCAAACCGGCCGGCCAGCTTGGCAATCAATTCCGTCACTTCCGGCCGCAGCGTGTTTTCCAAAACGAACGCCCCGCGCACGGCACCGTCAATCGCCACAAAAACCGCGCTACCCGAAACCGCCGTGAGCGGCGTGACTTCATGGGCGAGCGTGCAAACCCAGGCGCGTGCGCCCAGCAGGATTCGGTGACCAGCAATCTCGCCTTCGACGCCGCATCCGGGCGTTTCCTGAAAATGATGCACCGGCAGCGCGGCGGCCTTGAGCGCCTTGACCACGCGCACCGAATTCGGATGCGTGGAAAGCCGTGCGAGCGCGCCAATCCAGGCTTTTTCATTGTCGGTCAAATCTGCAATTTGACATTTCAAATTTGAAATTTGAAATTTCACTCCGCCCGCGTCCGCCGTGGTCAGTGTGCCGGTTTTATCCAAGACAATCGTGTTCACTTCCGCCATGCGTTCGATAACGAGCGCGTTTTTCAGGAAGATATTCCGGCGCGCCAGCAAGCGCTGTGCGGTGCCGTGCGTGAGCGGCGCGGCCAGCGCCAGCGCACACGGACACGCCACGATGAGCACCGACGTGAAAGCTTTCAGCGACAGCGCCGGATTTTTGAACGCCCAGAAAATCGCCGCGCCCAGCGCCACGCCGATGACGAGTTTAGTAAAGCGTTTGCTGTAACGATTCGTGAGCGAATCTAAATCATGATTGCCCGGCTTGTGAAAGGCTTCGTTATTCCAAAGCGCCGCGAGATAGCTTTGCGCCACTGGCTTGACAGTCTCGACCTCGATGGGGCCGCCCACCTGCCGGCCGCCGGCATAAAGCCGCTCGCCGATGGCGCATTTTACCGGCTCGGATTCGCCGGTGACAAAGCTGTAATCCATACACGCCTCGCCGCCGACCAGCCGCGCGTCCGCCGGCACGAGTTCGCCGTTGCGCAGGATAAGATGGTCGCCGGTGGCGAGTTGCGAAATCGCAACGCTTTCTTCC
Source organism: uncultured Verrucomicrobia subdivision 3 bacterium (assembly GCA_903889895.1). Taxonomy (GTDB): domain Bacteria; phylum Verrucomicrobiota; class Verrucomicrobiia; order Limisphaerales; family UBA11358; genus UBA11358. Next base: position 10,029 of record CAISYZ010000104.1, read on the forward strand.
ACGCCATTTTTGGTGCGGACGACGGACAGCGGGAAAAAGCCTTTGTAATCGCGGTCAAACGTCAGACGGTCGTAGGTTTTTTTCTGGAACAACCGGCCGCAGAGCAAAAAGAAAATCAACCCGCAGAGCGAATCGCAGTAGCCGGGGCCGCGATGCAGCGCCACTTCCAGGATGCTCGAACCGTAAATGGCGCCGAGGCCGAGGGCGATGGGCACTTCCATCGTGAGCGAGCGTTGCCGGACACTCGTCCAGGCCGCCCGCCAGAAATCCGCCGCACTATAAACCACCACCGGCAGCGCCAACAGCAATGCCAGCCAGCCGGCAAAGGTGCGGAACCACGGGCCGTTAAAGCTGTCGAGCCCCAGATAAAACGGCAGCGACATGAGCATGATGTTGCCGAAGCCAAAACCCGCGAGGCCGATCTGCAGCCATGTCCGGTTGCACCACAGCGGCACCTTGACCTTCTCCATTTCGCCGAGCGTGAATTGCGGCTCGTAACCGATGCCGTCCAGCAGCGCAGCGAGTTCGCTGAATTTAATCTGGTCCGGTGCAAAGGAAATGGCCGCCTCGCGCCGTGAGAAGTTCACCAGCACCCGCCCCACGCCGGGGTGCAGCTTGAACAGGTTTTCCAGCAGCCACACGCACGCCACGCAATGGATCTGCGGCAAATGCAGTGTGACGCGCGCCGTGGTCTTGTCCGCGAAATCGAAGAGCTTCTCCTGCACCGCCGGGTCGTCCAGAAAGGCCCAGCGGGCCAAGCCCACCTTCTGCCGGATGCGTATGCCGGGGCGGGCGTTCAACTCATAGAACTGGCCAAGACCGTTTTCCGAAAGCAGGCTGAAGACCGTCCGGCAGCCGAGACAGCAGAAGTTTTTGCCCGCCAAAGCCAACGAATCATCGGGGCACGGCTCGCCACAGTGAAAACAACTTGCCTCCACAGGCGTGGTGGGCGGTTCCATGATGGCGACAGGTGCGCTGGACATTTCTTGTCGGTGCTGGACAAAATAGTGCCAGCATCCCCCACCCTCGACTAACCGGATTTTGACCGGTTCTTATCATGTTTTGCCAAAAGAGTGCTATTGACGCATCTGAACGCATCTCAACCCAAAATACTGGAACAACTTGGAAGTCAACCTGACCAGGCTTCAGCAAACTCGCGCGACTTCCACGCCGAGTAGCTTGCCGAGCTTGTCCAGCTTCGCCGCGATGTGGCCGACACCCACGGCGCAATGATGCGCGGGGCCGTGCGCGTTCCAGTCGTTCACAAACTGCCGCGCGCCGATGCTAAATTTGTAGCGGCTGTTTGTATTGCCGATTTCGAGAATCGGGCCGGGCACGGATTCGCCCTCGGCCACGAGCAACTTGAGTTTGCCGTCCTGGGTTTCCACCACGGAAAGACACGTCACCGGTCCGTGCTTCACGGACATTTCCACGGACAATCCCCTGCCCACCTTGCCGTGATACACTTTCAGCGGCCGCACTTTGGTCCGGCCCTCGGCAATCTTGATGTGGCCGGGCCCGTCGTGGCCCATCAGCACCACGTCGGCCGCAAAATCCATCGCGTAATATTCCGTGAACGAGCCGCCCACGCCGAAGGTGTCCATGATCTTCATGGCCTGCGCGTTTTTCACCTCGTATTCGCCGGCGACGGGAATCCCGCGCGCGGTGAGCAGCGAATTACCGAGGATGATGGAGCTGATGGCGTCCTCGTTATCCGCGTTGCCGGTGCCCATGTAATAATAGGCGAGCGAGCCGAGGTCGTGCTCCTTCACGAGCCGGTCGAGCGCGACGGAAGTTTTCGCGGCGCGCTCCAGTTCGAATAGCGAGCAGTCGCTTTGGACGGCGAAAACTTTTTGGAAATGCGCCACGCGGTCCTTGATCTGCTTGGCGGAAACGTCGCGGCGCAGCGCGGCGAGTTCGTCCACTTCCACAATCTCCAGATGCCCGCCGAACGTGGCGCATTGCAGCGTGGTGTCGGAATAAATATCCAGCATCCCGCCGTAATAATGGCCCATCAGACCGAGGCGGTTGTGGAACATCGTGTGCGCCACACGCGCGGCTTCGATCCACGCGTCCACCTCGTTCCAGCAAACCGGGTCGTCGTGGAGCATCCCGGTGATCTGGTGAAAATCAATGCCCGCGCGGTTGAAGACATTGGCAATCTCCGGCACGGGACACGCGGCGCAATATGCAAGCCATTCGCCGGTCATCGCGGTGCGGTCGCCCATTTTATTAAAACTCGCGTAATCAATCGCCGCCGCCGGCGCGAGGTTCAGGATGATGACCGGCACCTTGGCGCGCTGCACGACGGGCAGCACGGTGGACGAAAGCGCGTAAGTCGTAACGTGCAGGAAAATCACATCCACGTCCGCCTCGCGAAACTGGTGACCGGCTTCGAGCGCCTTCACCGGATTATCAATCAGGCCGAGGTTCACGACCTCGACGCCGGGCCGCGCGAGCTGCTTTTCCACGACGCGCACATAACCTTCGAGGCGCGGCTTGAGCCCCTTGAACTGCGGCCAATAAGTGTCGAGGCCGATGCCGAACAAACCGACGCGGAGGTTGCGTTTCATTTGGAAAAGATTTTTAAACTACGAAACACGCCAAATACTCGAAATTAAACGGCCGTATAAGTTCCCGGCTCCGGTTCGTGTGCTGGGTGTATTTCGGGGTTGATGATTTTATGTTCAACCGGAAATCAAAATGGTGTTCGCGTATTGCACCGTGTCGCCGGTGCGGATGAGGCCGATGGCGTGCGGCACGCGCTTCTTCAATTCCACATGCGGCTCGAACGTGGTCGGGATGCGTTTCAGCGCCTTGGCAAATTTATCCTGCACATGCTTGAAATTGTTCTTTTTGAATTCCTTCGCCATGTAGGCCTGCGTGAAATTGTGATTCTGGCGCAAGGCGAGAATGAGTTGCAACACCGTCGGCAAATCATCCACGACGGAGATGTCCACCGTCTCGATCATCGGCCAGAACGGAAAACCGCGATCGGCGATGACAATGGCGTTGGTGTGGCGCACGCGGGCGAGCAGGGAAAGAATCTGGGGATTAAGAATGCCGTGATTAATCATGCCGGCAATTTAGCGACGCCGCGCGTTGACGCCAAGAAACAAATCGGCGGCCACGGCCAATCAAATCCGGCCCGCGATATCAATGCTCACGCTCTGGCGCGGCGTGGACGCCTCGCCGCTGACCGGCTCCGGCTGCGGCTGGCTCCGATAAGCCGTCCACCACGCCACGCGTTCCGCCGGCGTCCAGGCCGTGGCGAATGGCGTGGCCGCCAGCAACGCGTGCAGTTCCGCCGCCGATTGCGGGCGTTCGTCCGGCGCGGTGGCCAGACAACGCAGAATGATTCCTTCCAATTCCGCACTCACGGCAAGTCCGGCGCGCAGGCTGGGCGGGATGGGCGGGCTGGAGATTTGTTGTTCGTGGATTTCCGTCAGCGAACCGCCGTCGAAAACATATTTGCCGCCGGTCAGCAGGTAATAACCAAGCGCGCCCACGGACTAAATATCGCTGCGCGGATCGCTGTTCGCAGAACCGGCGAACGCCTCCGGCGGCATGAACCACGGCGTGCCTTCGACGGTGTCCTGGCTCGTAAGCGGGCCGTGTTCGCCCTGGCCGCTGCGGTATTCACGCACGAGGCCGAAGTCCAGCACCTTGATGCAATCAGGCATGCCACCCCGGTCGCAGAGGAAAATATTTCCCGGTTTGATGTCCCGGTGAATCAGCCCCAAATCATGCGCCTCGGCCAGCGAATCGCAGACCTGCATGAGGATATGAACGACCCGGCTTTCCGGCAGATGACCGCAACGCGCCGTCAAGTCATGGAGATTGAGGCCGCGCAGATATTCCATGGCATAATAGAAAATGCCGTCGGGCGTGTGGCCGTAATCATAGACCTGAATCGTGTTCGGATGCGTGAGCTGGCAGGTGAGGCAGACCTCCCGCTGAAAGCGCTCGATGGCCGCCGCGTCCGCGCGGTCCGGCAGCAGCAGCTTGACAGCGGTTTCACGGCGCATCAAGGCGTGCCGCGCGAGATAGACGACGCCCATGCCGCCTTCGCCGATTTTTTCCTCGAGCGTATATTGGCCGAGCTGCTTCAATTTCAGTTCCGCCTCATCCAAGCGCCGTTGCGAGGCGACGTTGAGGCAGGAAAATACAAACATCCCCACCGCGCACAGCAGCAACATCAGCGTCAGCGACACGAACAGCCATTCCAGCAGATGCAGCGGGCGATACGCCTCGCTGGCGTCCAGCTGCGTCGCCACGCCGAAGCCGAGATGTGGCAGCCAGCGCCACGCGCCCACCACCGACACGCCGCGATAATCCCGGCTCGGCTCCAAGTCTTCGCCCGATTCGCCGGCGACCGCGTCCTCGACGAGGCGGATGAGCGGATGCGGTTCATCCTCGTTGCTGGCCGGCTGATAACCCTGCGTCAAATCGCCGCCGGGGTCACGCAGGCGAAGGTTCAAGGCGGAACTCAAGTTGGTCACGGCCAGCAAACCAAGCTGGTGCAGCTGCATTTCGTAACGGCTCCGCGAAATCAGCAGCCCGGTCTGATCGAACGCGTAAGTTTCCCCGGATTCGCCAGCGCGGGCCACGGACAGGATGCGGGAAAATTCATTGTCCGGGTTGATGACCAGCGCAAGCGCGCCGCAAATGGTGTCATCCGGCAACCGTATCGGCGCGGCTACCTGCATTAACGCCGCGTCGCCGCGCCGGCCGGTTTTCCCGGAAGCTGCGAACAGACGATTTTTCCGGTGCAGCAATGAGTTGGTTCCGCCACCGCCGCCACCGAAGCGCTCAGCGCGCCGCTCCAAGAGCAGTTCCGGCTTGAAGGGCGTGATGAGGACGGGCTGCTTCGTGAGAAACAGCTCGGCAAACTTGTTCGTGTGCGCATCGAAGACCGGCATCGTGGCCGCCGACCGGTTCCGCTCGGAAGTGGCCACCACGGCGAAGTTGGTGTTGACCACCTGGGCGATTTCGTAGCCCATGACGTTCAGCCGCTGGCGGAGATAATTGACCAGCCGGTCAGACTCGAACGGGCGCGGCATCTCGGCCGGCGCGTTGGTGAGGATTTTGGCGCTGAAGTTGCGCACGGTCGGCTCGGAGGCGAGCGCGCTGGCGAACTTCAGCTGGTTGGTCGTCCAGATTTCCAGCGCGGTGACGTTGGCGTCCAGCGTGCCGGCGAGTTGCGCTCGAAGCTCCTGCCGGATGGTCGAACGCACGCGGACGTCACCCCACCAGCCGAACAGTGCCACCAGCGCGGCAATCAGCAGCGGAAACATCCACACCGGTATCTTGAAACGTCCGTTCATCCCGTGCAGAGACGATAGTTGGTTGCGTGGGGTTTCGCCAGAATGATTCCGGCGGAATGGATGAAAAAAGCTGACGCGCCAATCATCTGCTCAACCCAGCAGCCATTTGCGGCCGAGGTTCAGCAGCTTTTGCACGTCGGTCTCGGTCTTCGCCTCGGCATAGATGCGCAAAACCGGTTCCGTGCCGGAGCCGCGCAGCATTACCCAGGTGGAATCCTCCGCGACATACTTCACGCCGTCACGCGACTCCACCTTGGCCAGCGGCGAGCGCAGCAGTTTCGCCGGCGGACTGGCTTTCAGGCGTTCCATCAGCGCGGCGCGTTTCTCTACGGGATAATGCGCGTCGAAGCGGGCGTAACAATGCGGGCCAAAATACTGTTCCAGATTCGCCCAAATCTGGTTCAGGGAAATTTTCTGCAGCGCGAGCATTTCCAGCAGGAACAAACCGGCGGCCAGACCGTCGCGTTCGGGAATGTGATTGGCGAAGCCCACCGAGCCGCTCTCCTCCGCGCCGAACAGCGCGCCGGGCTTCATCAGTTCCGGCGCGATGAAGCGGAAGCCGATGCCGACTTCGACGAGCGGCAGGTTCCACGCGGCGCACATCTTGTCCACCATCGCCGTGGTGTTAAATGTTTTCGTCACCACGCCGCGCCCGCCGCGATTGGCCACCAGATGGTGCAACAGCAACGCGATGACCTGCTGGTTGGTCAGCGGGTTGCCGCGCCCATCCATCGCGCCGATGCGGTCGGCATCGCCATCGGTGACGAGGCAGATGTCGTGCGGATTATTTTTCAACTGCGCGCCGCCCAGCCGGTAGTTTTTGGGCGACGGTTCCGGACATATGCCGCCGAACAAAACATCATGCGCGCCGTTCAACGTGGTGACGGTGCAATTCGTTTGCGCGAGCAGCGTTTCAAACACGCCCGCGCCGACGCCGAACAGGGCATCGTGCGCGACGCGCAGCTTGGATTTGGCGATGAGCTTGAAGTCCACCAGTTTTTTGATGGCGGCAAAATGCGCAGGGCGAAGGTCCTCGGTGAGAATGTGCGACCGGCGACTGGCGACGAGGGGCACAAAATCCGGAGACGGATCAATCAGCTTTTCCACCGCCTGACATTCCGCCGGGCTGCTGCTGCCGCCGAAGTGGGACTTGAGCTTGAAGCCGTTGAACTGCGGCGGATTGTGGCTGGCGGTGATCATCACGCCGCCGACGGCGCCCAGATTTTTCACCGCGAAGGAAACGCACGGCGTGGGTGTGGCTTCCGGCGTGAGGAAGACGTGGTAACCGCGCGCCGAGAAAACCTCCGCCGTGATGCGGGCAAAGCGTTCCGATAGAAACCGGCGGTCGTAGCCGACCACGACTTTCAGCGCGCGACCGAAGAGCGGGGACGCCGGATTTTCCACCGCGCCCTGCCAATGATCCGCCGCGGCCTGCGCCACGCGGGCAACGTTGGTGAAGGTGAATTCATCCGCGATGACCGCGCGCCAGCCGTCCGTGCCGAATTTGATGTTCACCATCGGAGAAGCTTGGCAAAAGTTTTTGCTCCTGCCAAGTGCCGGCGAGCGGGAAACGTCCGGCGGGCCATGACCAATCTATTTCGGCTTCAAACCAGCCTCACCCTCGGGAGCATGGGTGTCCGCCGGTTCATTGGCCAGCGTCTTGAATTTCACCGGCTGACGTGACCACCAGTTGCCCCAACTCCAAAGAATCTTGTCGTCCTGCACGACCAGGTGCTGCTTCCAGTGGGGAGAAAAAAGGAAGCCTTCCGGCGTGTCAATGAGGCGGCTGGCGCCCCGGTTCTCGTCAATCGCAAACAACTGGTTGCCGGTGGCCACAATATGACAGCAGTGGTCGGCATCGCCGTTGTTATACCAGTCGCCGACCAGGGCTTTTTCCCGCGCGGTCAGGACCGGCTCGTCGCCTTTGCCGGGCACTTCGACCACGCCGCAAATGGGGGCCGACTCTTTGGCGTTGTCGGCGAAATCATTCCATTTGCCGGCCTGAGGATCATTGGGGCGATACAGGTAAACGCAGTTTTCCGCGCCGCCGGCGTTGTCCGGATTGCCCGCGGACCAGTTGGCGTAGCCGCTCTTTTCGTCCGTGACCCAGCCCAACGGACCACCCGCTGATTGCCGGCGCAGACCAATCCACAAATAGCGGTTCGTTTGGCCGTAATCGCTGAATGTGGAATAAATCCAATCCTGCTCCGCCTGATTGCGGATGAGGGTCAGCGTGCCGCCCAGGCTTTCGGCTTCCTGTTCCGAGGCCGTCCACGTGTCCGGGGTGAGGAGATAATATTCATGGCCGTTGCCCGGATACGTGAGGGGGCCGGCAATGATGGCAGCAAAGACATTACCCGCCACCCCGACCATCAGCCCGGCGGCCAGGATGAATGCGAAATTTTTCTTCATGGTTTTATCCTCAAATCACTCGGCACACTTTCAATCGGTCAAACTCCCCGGGAAAAATCCGCGCACGGGCTTTTCGGCGGGCGGATGGTCGCGGTTGTATTTGGCGGGATGGCGCGACCACCAGGTGCTGTTGCTCCACAGGATGTGGTCTTTGACGATTTCGCCATACTGGCGGTCGGCATCATAGAGGACATCATTGTCTTTCAGGATGAGCCGCGCCGTATGCCGGTCGTGGGTGATGAGAAACAGTTTGTTGTCCGTGCCGGCAATCCAGGCCGGCCGGTCGGGCTGCCCGTTTTCATACCAATCACCGATGAGGGCTTTCTCTTTGGCGGTGAGTTCTTTCGGCGTCACCTTGCCGGGAATCTCCACCACGGCGCCGATGCAGGTGCTTTCCACGGCATCATTCCAGCCGCCCCCGCTGTGCGCTTCCGCCCACAGGTGGACACAGCCTTCCACGCCGCCGCCGTTGTCCGGTTCGCCGCCACTCCAGTTGGCGTAGTCGAGTTTGGAACCATCCACCCACACGAACGGCCCGCCGGGCCATTGCCGGTGCAGCCCAATCCACACGCTGCGCTCTTTCGCCCCGTCATGCCCGAATTTTTCGAAGACCCATTGCTGTTCCGCCGCGTTGCGGATGATGGCCAGCGTGCCGCCGAGATTTTCCGCCTCGGTCTCCGCCGCCGTCCACCCTTCCGGCGCGAGCAGATAATAATCATGGCCGTTGGCGGGATTGGTGAGGGGGCCGGCGAATATCTCCGCGCCGACGCGCGGGACCACCGCGAGCAACCCCAGCAGGACACTGGAAATGACGACACTGGTTTTCATAGAATGGGGGACCACATCCGACGGGCTATGACTAATAGACGCATGGCCGGGGGAATCGTTCAAGGAGATTTATTGACCCCGCCACCAACGGCCGGGCGCGTGGACCCTAAAATCCACCGGACCCACCGCCCTGCCCACGGGGAAATTTTACTGCACGTAGATGACCGACGGAACATTCACGCGCTTGCGCACTTCCGGCGGCAGCTTGAACTCCTGCGGATGCGCCGCGGACAGGTTGATCAACATCTGGCCGGAGATGATGTGGAAGCTCTGCGCCCAGGCCAGCGGCGTGTTATGCCCGGCCACGCTGCCCAGATACATTTCCGGCACGCAACCCTCGGGCGTCATGTTCTTCTCCAACTTCTCAAAGTAGTGGACAGCTTTTTCAAAGTAGGCGCGGCGCTGATGCCAGTCGAAATGCACCGGCTTGTGCGCGATATCAAAATCCCGCCCGTGCTCCGCGAGCTTCGCGTAACAGATCGCGAGCCAGGCCAGGCCGAGCGGCCACTCCGCCGTCTGGTTTTCGCCCGGCACCAGACCCTTGCCGCAATACACATCGTGCGGATACCGCCGCACGCCGCGTTCGCCGACCAGATGGGTCTCAATGTTGTGGAGAATGATTTTCTTCGTGTGATAATCCACGATGTTGTAGGGCCAGATGAGGCTCAACTGCGACATGTCATACGGGCGGCTTTCCGATTCCCGGGGCAACACCCGCGCCAGCGAGGAGAACCCATCCGCAATCATCCGTTCGCTGATGGGCACGTAATGGCTGATCTCGATCTTGTGCTTGTATTTGTAATCATAGAAGCCCTGGTCGAACCACATCATCAGCCCGCCCAGCACCGCGCCGAAGCTGCTGGAATGTTCCTCCGGGCCTTCCTCCCACATCCCGTAATCCGCCTCGAAACCCATGTTGAAAATATAATTGCGGATGTGGCTGATGAGGAAAAAATCCTCCTGCTTGAACCGGAACCCGTAACCCTTCTTCATCAAATCGCCCATCTTATACATGAACAGCCCATAGACATCGAGCTGATGATGGCCCCACGCATCCGTGATGGTGTCCAGCGTGGTGGGATGCACGCGCGCGGGCATGAACTGCCCGGTCTGATGCCGCACATCGGGCTTGATGATGGAGGCCTGGATGATGCGCGCGTGGTAGCGCTTGAAAATATCCAGCACCAGCCGGAAGCTCTCCACCATCTTGTCGAAACAGCCGAGATACTCGTTGGCGTAGGTGGCGAACATGATGTCGCGGATCCAGAAGACATTGTAGGCATCGCCGGAACCGTCCTCGGCCGTGTAAGGGCTGGCGATGTAACCGCCGTTGGGGCGGCGCATGCGTTCCAACTGCTGGTGCGACAGGTTCAACCGCTCATCCAGCGGCATTTCGTGAAAGGTCTTCATGGTTTGCGGGTGCGTTCGGCGTCGGGGCGGAACTGCTGCTCGAGTCGCCTCCTTGTTTTGGCGAAACCGAATCCGCGCGCAAGCTGCCAGCAAACCGGCGCCGACGCAAGCCTCGGTTGCAAACGCATCCAAAGCCGGTTGAAAAACAGTTTTCACCGCACGCCCCGCCGGGACCACCTTCAGGCGGCGTATGATGATGTCAGATTTGAAATCCAAGACGTCTTCCGGGCAAACGAAGACGTCTTTCCCAGCCACCAAGACGTCTTTCTCGGCAACAAAGACGTCTTTCGCGGCCAGCAAGACGTCTTCCGCGCAAAGGAAGACGTCTTTCCCAGTCAGCAAGACGTCTTTCTCGGCAGCAAAGACGTCTTCCGCAGCCGGCAAGACGTCTTCCGCGCGAAGGAAGACGTCTTAAATCCAAAAAATGATGTCAGATTTTAGAAACAAGACGTCTTGTTTTCAAAATCTGACATGGTCGCGGGACGGGAGGAGATGGTTTTACCGTTAAAACCCAACCTTTTCAAAAAAGATGGTCAAAAAGCGACAGTTAGGGGCGTGGAGGTGAACCGCCTAGGCGTGATGACGCGAATGTGCCAGCGGAACCTGGCTGGCCTCATCCCGCCTCGCGGTTCAAACCTTGAGGTCGGCGAAGGCGGGGTCGTAGGCGTGGGCAATTTTCCGCATCTTGGATACCGCCGCCTTGAGGCTGTGCGCCCCAAACAGGCTGGTGCCGGCCACAAACGTGTCCGCCCCCGCCCGCGCGCACTCGGCGGTGGTCTCGTAGTTGATGCCGCCGTCCACTTCAATGCGGTAGCCCAGCTTGCGCTCGCGGCGCCACGCCTCGGCCTGCTGGACTTTGGGCAGGCATTCGTGGATGAAACTCTGCCCGCCGAAACCGGGATTGACGGTCATCACCAGCAGGCAATCAATCATGTCCAAATACGGCTGCGCGGCGGTGATGGCGGTGGGCGGGTTGACGGCGAGGCCGACTTTGAGGCCGAGGGCTTTAATTTTCCAAAGAAGCTGCGGCACTTTGTCGGCCAGCTCGACGTGGATGGTGAGCTGGTTCGCGCCCGCCTTGACGAACGGTTCGAGCAGAATCTCCGGCTGCCCGCACATCAGGTGGACGTCGAAGAACAGCTGCTTGGCGAACGGCCGGACGGCGCCGACGACGCCGGGGCCGAAGGAGATGTTCGGCACAAACTGGCCGTCCATGATGTCGAGGTGCAGCCATTCCGCGCCGGAGGCCGCGACGCGCTCGGCTTCCTTGCCGAAGCGCGAGTAATCCGAGGCGAGCAGTGACGGGGCGATGATCATGGGTGGCAGCGAGGCGTTTTAGATTGGTAACCGAAGTTATTTCCCGTCCAGACAATCGCGGATGGTCTTGATCATCTTCTGGGGCAGATAGGGTTTCTGCAGATAGACGATGCCGGGGTCGAGCTTGAAATCCTTGCCCAGCACATCGGCGCCGTAACCGCTGGTGAAGATGACTTTCAACTTGGGATTGTCGCGCCAGAGCTCCTCGGCGAGTTCGCGCCCGTTGAGGCCGCCCTGCATGACGATGTCGGTGAAGACGAGGCTGATGTCCTTTTTATATTCCTTCCAGATGTCCAGCGCGCTGGGGCCGTCAACGGCCTCAAAAATCCGGTAGCCATGCCGGCGCAGTTCGCGGCAGACAAAGTCGCGCAGGTCGCGTTCGTCCTCCACCACAAGGATGGTCTCGGTGCCGCCGCGCTCGCGGAACTGCGTGTCGGCCTCGCCCGGTTTGGCCACGGGCAGTTCCGTGGCCGGCAGGAAGACGTGGAAGGTGGTGCCTTTGCCCAGCTCGCTTTCCACCTGGAGCCAGCCGCCATGCTGCTTGACGATGCCGAACACGGTGGCGAGGCCGAGGCCGGTGCCCTTGCCCAGCTCCTTCGTGGTGAAGAAGGGTTCAAAAATGCGCGGCAGAATTTCCGGCGGAATGCCGCTGCCGGTGTCGGAGTGGCTGACGCAGATGAATTTCCCGGGGCGCGCCTCGACGAACTGCCGGACATAGGCGTCATCAATGAGGCGATGGCTCACGCGGAGGTTGATGCGGCCGCCACGCGGCATGGCGTCGCGGGAATTCACGGAGAAGTTCAGCAGAATCTGCTCCATCATGCCGGGGTCCGCCTCGACCACGGCGGGTTCGCCGTGGAAATCAATCTGCAACGCGATGTCCTCGCCGAGCAACCGGGCGAGCATCTCGGACATGCCGCTGACGAGCTTGTTCATGTCGAGGGCCTGCGGGCTGGCGATTTGTTTCCGGCCGAACGCCAGGAGTTGCCGCGTGAGCCCGGCGGCGCGCTCGGACGCCTGCTTGATCTGCTGCGCGGAAACCAGCGCCTTCGGCACCAGCGGCTGCATGGTGAGCAGCGTGGCGTGGCCGAGGATGACGGTGAGGATGTTGTTGAAATCGTGCGCGATGCCGCCGGCGAGCTGGCCGATGGCTTCCATCTTCTGCGACTGCCGGAACTGCTCCTCCAGCCGCTTCTGCTCGGTGACATTGCGGAAAAGGCTCAGGAGCAGCCGGGGCTTGCCGTCCAGTTCCACATAGCAGTCGGTGATTTCCAGGATGACCGAACGGCCATCGTGCAGCACATAATCCTTCGCGCGCTTGCCCTGCAGGCGGCCGGCGCGGAAATTCTCGCGATGGGCCTGGATCATCTTGTCCCAGTCGGTGCTCGTGTCGTAAATGACGGGGAACGGCTGACCCTCCAACTGCTTGACGGTCAGCCCGACCAGTTTGGCAAAGGCGCCATTGATGGCCACGGTGATGCCGTTCTCGTCGGTGAGCCGCATGCCGTCCACGGAATTTTCCCACACGGAGCGGAACAGGGTTTCCGAACTGCGCCGCGCGGTTTCCGTCGCGACCCGCTCGGAGATGTCGCGGACGTGGAAGAGCAACGCCGGCTGCTCCTCGTATTCCACGCGCACCACGCGGATTTCCACCGGCACCGTGCGCTCATCCGCGCGGCGGCTTTCGCTTTCCAGCCAGGAAACCTGGCCGGTGACGAGGCGGTGAAAATCTCCGCGCACAATCTCGCGGCGTTCCGGCGGCACCAGCTCGTCGATCGCATTGCGCCCGATCAACCACTCGCGGTCCACACCGTGCAACACGCCGGCGGCGCGGTTGGCATCCAGCACATTGCCGGCAAGATCCTCGACAAAGATGGCGTCGGGCGAATTCTCGAAAAGTTCCCGGAAGCGGCGCTGGCTTTGGCGCAGCTCGTCCTCGGCGCGGATGCGTTCCAGCGCGCCGCCGCACTGATCGGCCAGCGTCTGCAGCGTGTGCAGATGATTCTTGTCGTAGCTGCCGGACGACCGGCTCTGGATAAAAAGCACGCCAATGACTTTCTCGCCCTTGCGGATGGGGGCGATCATCGTGGCGCCATCCCGTTCGCCGGTCTCGGCCCCGGAAATCAACTCCGCCCCGCGGGCAATGACGCGGTGGATCAGGGCGTTCGCCGTCTTCGGCTGCGGCGTGGCGGGAATCTCCACGCGCTTGTTCTCGATGGTGGCGATGGTCAGCAACGAGACGACTTCATCCCGTTCGGCCTCGAAAAGGTCGAGGGAAAAATCATCCCAGTGGAACAGCTCATCGGCGGCGTCGCAGATGAACTTCGCCGCCGTGGCGGGCAGCGAGACGGCGCTCAACTGATGGCTCAGTTTTCCGAACACCGCGTTCTGGTGCGCGGTCCGGCGGCGCTCGGTCACGTCAGTGGCCATCGTCAGCGCGCACAGCCGGCCATGAAACGCCAGCGGCGTCCAGACCACTTCCATGTCCATCGTGCGGCCGGCCTTGCTGCGGTGCTGCCAGACCAGCCCCGGCCCTTCGCTATTCCACAGAACATTGTTTGCGTGGCGTTCTTTATCGGCGGCACGCAAATCATTCAGCTTCATCGCGAGAAATTCCTCGCGGCTGAAACCGTAATGCATCATGGCCGCCTCGTTCACTTCCAGGATGTCGAGCTTCTCCAGATCGAAAACCCACATCGGATGGGGATTGCCCTGGAACAACAGGCGGTATTGTTTTTCACTCTGGCGCAGATCGGACTCGGCCAGCTCGCGCCGCGCGCGCTCCTCCGCCTCGGCGACGGCGCGGAGGATGCACGAAGGCAGCCGCTCGCGGTTCTGCTTGAGGACATAGTCGGTCGCGCCGGCTTTGAGACTTTCGATGGCGGCAATTTCGCCGATGGTGCCGGAGAGCAGGATGAACGGCGTGACCTTGTCCTGCTGGCGCACGATGTCCAGCGCCTCGACGCCGGTGAACTTGGGCAGCCGGTAGTCAGCCAGAATGAGATTCCATTTTTCCTTCGGCAACGCGGCCAGGAAATCCTCGCGCGTGCTGACCACGGTGATGTCCGCCTGGACGCCCGCCACGGACAGCTGGTCGCGCACCAGTTGGGAGTCCAACGGGTTGTCCTCCAGGTGCAGGATGCGGAGCGTTTGATTCATGGCCGGCCGGTCACGGATAATTTCCGCACAAGCAACCAGCCCGCCGCCCAAATGTAAAGCGGGATGATGCACCAAATCAGTTTTCTTTTCGCGATTGACTTTCCGCCGCGCTGCTTTAGGCTTGCCGGCTCTTTAGCAAATACAATTTAAGAAACTATGCCGAATACGAAATCCGCCGAACGCCGCATGCGCAACAGCGCGCGCAAGAACCTCCAGAACAGCAGCGTCAAGTCCCGCCTGCGCCGCACCGAGAAGGAGTTCCGCGCCAGTGTCGCCGCCGGCAAGCTGGACGAAGCTGCCAAGCTCCTGCCCGGCGTCTTCTCCGCGTTCGACAAGGCCGTCAAGGTCGGCGCGGTCGCCCGCCCCACCGCGAACCGCAAGAAGTCCCGCCTCGCCGCGAACCTCAAGGTCAAGCCCGCCGCCGCCAAGTAAGCGGCTGCTTTTAGGAATTTCCTTTGCCCGCACGATGTGGCTTAATCGCCCGTCATGCGGGCCATTTTGCTTTTTCTTATCGCAGCGCTCGGGTGTTCGGCGAATCTTTTTGCCGGCGAACCGTTCACGCCGCTTGCGCTTTCCGGGCAGACATTCATCCACGACCCCTCCACCATCGTCCACGATGGCAGCAGATATTATGTCTTCGGCACCGGGCCGGGCATCCGCATCAAAGCCTCGCCGGATTTGACCAATTGGGAAAACGCCGGCAGTGTCTTTCGCCACCCGCCTGACTGGACGCTGAACGTCTCGCCCGATTTCTGGGGCTACATCTGGGCGCCGGACATCATCCAAGTGAACGGGAAATTTTTCCTATATTATTCCGTCTCGGCGTGGGGCAAGCAGACTTCCGCCATCGGCCTCGTGAGCAACGTCACACTGGATTCAACTTCGACAAATTATCTTTGGCGCGATGCCGGCCCGGTCATCGCCTCCACCAAGGGCAGCGCGTTCAATACCATTGACCCCAGCGCATTTCTCGACCGCGACGGCCGGCTCTGGCTAGCTTTCGGTTCCTACTGGCAGGGTATTTTTCTCACCGAATTAAATCCGGCGACCGGCCAGCGGCTCGCCACGAATTCCCCGCTGTTCCAGCTCGCGTGGAACCACAGCATCGAAGCCGCCTGCCTGACGCGGCATGACCACTTCTATTACCTCTTCGTCAACTGGGGCGAATGTTGCCAGGGCATCAACAGCACCTACGAAGTCCGCGTGGGCCGAGCGGGAAAAATCACCGGCCCGTATCGCGACCGCACCGGCAAAGATCTCGCCGAGGGCGGCGGCACGCCCTTCCTCGCGAGCCGCGGCCGTTTCATCGGCCCCGGCCACATCGGCATCGTGGCTGACGGCACCACCAACGGCCCGACGCGGTTCAGCTATCATTATTATGATGGTGCCACGCAGGGCCGCTCGCGGCTGGCTGTGGGGAAAATTGATTGGAGCGGCGGCTGGCCAGAACCCACCGCCAACTGAACTGAAAATATTTTCTCTTTCCAGTGGCGGGTGATTTAATAAATTTTTCCCATGACCCGCGTTCTCAACGCCGGACTGGATTTGCTGTATCCCCCGCTCTGCCAGCTTTGCCAGCAGCACCGCGCCGAGCCGAGTGAAGGACTGGTCTGCAGCGAATGCTGGTCGCAGGTGCGCTTCCTCCGGCCGCCATTCTGCGAGCGCTGCGGACTGCCGTTCGCCGGGGAAATCTCCATGAACTTCGTTTGCAGCAATTGTCACGATGTAAGGCTGCACTTCGCCCACGCGCGCTCGGCAGTCGTCGCCAAAACCGTCGTGCTGGAAGCCATCCACCGCTATAAATATTCCGGCGCACGTTGGTTTGAACCGTTTCTGGCTGATTTGCTGGTGCGCGAGGCCGCGCCGGCGTTGCGCTCCGAGCGATGGGATTTTCTGGTGCCGGTGCCGCTGCATCCGGTGAAGCTGCGGGAGCGGGAGTTCAACCAAGCGGAGCAACTGGCCTTTCATTTGGGCCGCGCCACGGGCATTCCCTTAAACCCCAAAATCCTCCAACGCCGCCGTGCCACCGCCACGCAGACGTTGCTGTCGCGGACGGAACGCGCGGCGAACATGCACCTCGCCTTTGCCGTGAAACCGGGCGCTTCGCTGGCGGAAAAGCGGCTGGTGCTGGTGGACGACGTGTTCACCACCGGCGCGACGACGAATGCCTGCGCGGCGGCGTTGCGGGCGGCGGGCGCGGCGGAGGTGGTTGTCTGGACAGTTGCGCGCGGACTGTGAATTTATTAGTATCAGGCGTTCATGGATACCACTTCATTCCTGAAGAAGACTATCGACGGCGTCACCACGGTGGAACCGGCCCTGACGCCGCCGCCGTCGGATTCGCCGCTGAAATCTTTTGCCAAAAAACCGAAGCTCGGCGCCAGCAAAACCAAGAAGAAGGAGATTCCCGAGGGTTTGTGGACCAAATGCCCTTCCTGCGCGGCGATGATTTTCGACAAGAAACTGGACGAGAACCTGCAAATCTGCCCGAAGTGCGAGCATCATTTTCCCATCGGCTCACGTGAACGGATCCACTCGCTCGTCGAGACCTGCTCGTTCGAGGAGATGGACGCGGACATGACCAGCGTGGACGTGCTGAAGTTTGCCAGCTACAAGAGCAAGCTCGACCGCGACCGCAAGGCGACGATGCTCAAGGACGCCGTCGTGACGGGCATCGGCAAAATCGGCGACCACAAGGTCGCGCTCGGGGTGATGGATTTCCGGTTCATGGGCGGCTCAATGGGCTCGGTTGTCGGCGAGAAACTCACCCGCCTCATCGAACGCGGCACGGAAGGCCATTGGCCGGTCATCATCATTTCCACCAGCGGCGGCGCACGCATGCAGGAAGGCGTGTTCAGCTTGATGCAGATGGCGAAAACCTCCGCCGCGCTGGCGCTGCACGGTCAGGCGCGTTTGCCTTACATCAGCTACCTCACCAACAACAGCTACGGCGGCGTGATGGCCAGCTACGCGGCCTTGGGCGATTTGAACATCGCCGAGCCATGCGCGATGATCGGCTTTGCCGGCCCGCGCGTCATCAAGGACACGACGCACTCGGATTTGCCGCCGGGATTCCAGACCGCAGAATTCTTGCTGGAGCACGGCTTGATTGACGCCATCGTGCCGCGCAAACAAGCCAAGGAGAAGCTCATCAACCTCCTGGATTACTTTGCCGCCGGCAAAAAGAATCAGCACGCGTGACGCAATCGTTTTTCCCAAGCGCCGCTGTCTTACGATTGACAGCGGCTTTTTATTTTCCGAAATTCAGCGATTCAATAATCCAAACCATTACATGAGCCAGACCATTTCCACCGAATCTCTCTCGCAGGAAAGCCGCACGTTCCCGCCGTCGCCCGAGGTTGTCAAACACGCGCTGCTGAATCAGAAGGAGTTTGATGCGCTTTATGAGCGCTCCATCCGGGAACCGGAAAAGTTCTGGCTGGAACAGGCGCAGTCGCTCGAGTGGTTCAAGCCGCCGACCGTGGCAGGCAAACACACTTGGGACACCGACGCGCGGAAAATTGAGCATACCTTTTTCGAGGACGGCCAACTCAATGTCACCGTCAACTGTCTTGACCGGCATCTGGCCAAGCGTGGCCACCAGACCGCCATCATCTGGCAGGGCGAACCGGAAGCGGAAGTGAAGCACATCACTTACGCGCAGTTGCACGCGGACGTGTGCAAGTTCGCCAACGTCCTGAAATCCCTCGGCATCAAGAAGGGCGACCGCGTGGCGATCTACATGCCGATGATTCCCGAAGCCGCCGTCGCGATGCTCGGCTGCGCGCGCATCGGCGCGATTCACTCCGTCGTGTTTGGTGGATTCAGTTCGGACTCGCTCGCGGGGCGCATCAACGATTCCGAATGCAAATTGCTCATCACGGCCAACGTTTCCCTGCGCGCGGGCAAACATATCCCGCTCAAGGAACTCGCTGACGCCGCGCTCAAACACACGCCGAGCATTGAGCACGTCATCGTCGTGAAGCGTAATGACGAGCCGAGCAATTTCGTTCCCGTCCGCGACCTGTGGTATCACGATTTGATGGCGAAGGCTTCCAATGTTTGCCCCGCCGAAAAGTTGAACGCCGAGGATTATCTCTTCATCCTTTACACCAGTGGCTCCACCGGCAAACCCAAGGGCGTCGTGCATAGCACGGCGGGCTATCTGCTCTGGTGCGCTTTGACGCACAAATACGTTTTCGACATCCACGAGGGCGACGTTTACTTCTGCACCGCCGACATCGGCTGGGTCACCGGCCACAGTTACGTCGTTTACGGCCCGCTTTGCAACGGCGGCACGACGCTGATGTTCGAAGGCGTTCCCACTTTCCCCGACGCCGGGCGCTTCTGGCAAATCGTCGAGAAGTTCAAGGTGAATTCTTTCTACACCGCCCCCACCGCCATCCGGGCATTGATCCGGCTCGGTGATGAATGGCCGGCCAAATATAATCTCTCTTCGCTCCGCGTCTTGGGCACCGTCGGCGAGCCGATCAATCCCGAAGCGTGGATGTGGTATCACAAACACATCGGCGGCGGACGCTGTCCCATCGTGGACACTTGGTGGCAGACCGAGACCGGTGGCCATCTCATCACCGCCCTGCCCGGCGTCAACACCTTGAAACCCGGCAGCGCGAGCAAACCTTTCTTCGGCGTGGAACCGGTGGTCCTGCGCGACGACAGCACTGAATGCCGCGCGAACGAAGGTGGCAAACTCTGCATCAAGCAACCGTGGCCCGGCATCATGCGCACCACCTGGGGCGATCATCATCGCTTCATCAACACTTACTTTGCCACTTACAAGAATATGTATTTCACCGGCGACGGCTGCCGCGTGGATGCCGACGGCGATTATTGGCTGCTCGGCCGCGTGGATGATGTCGTCAACGTTTCCGGTCACCGCATCGGCACCGCCGAAGTGGAGAGCGCGCTGGTTAGCCATCCGCAAGTCGCCGAGGCGGCCGTCGCGCCGATGCCGCATGACATCAAAGGCCAGGCGCTCTATGCGTTTGTGACGTTGAAAGACGGCGTGGCCGAAAGTGAAGACTTGAAAAAAGATATCGCCTTGCACGTCCGCAAGGAGATTGGCGCCATCGCCGTGCCGGACAAAATCCAGTTCGCGCCGGGTTTGCCCAAGACGCGCTCCGGCAAAATCATGCGCCGCATCCTGCGCAAGATTGCCGAGAACCAGACCGAACAGATTGGCGACATCACCACCCTCGCCGACCCCGGCGTGGTGGATGCGCTGGTCAAAGGCAAGCAGTGATGGGCACTGACCGGAAGGGTTGAATTGGTTTAGCGGCGCGGCCAAACTTTAAACGTCCGCGATATTTTGCAAAACCAAGGGCCGGTGGCAAATTGCCACCGGCCCTTGCTCGTTTACCGGACCAGCATTTATGGCACGGTGATATAGGCGGGATCGCTCCACGCGCCTTTGCCGGTTTTCTTGCCGCCGACCGCGCGGGCCCGCACCCAGATTTTGCTGCCGCTCGTCAGGCCGGTGAACGTCGTCCGGCTGCCGGAGGAAGTGTCCAGATGCTGCCACGTATCCGGTTTCGTCGGGTCGGTGGTGTATTCATACTCGTAGCCTTGCGCGCCCGTCGTGGGCTTGAGGGAACTTTTCACCTCACCCGCGTTTTTGCCCGCCACGAGTTTGAGATCCATCACTTGGGCCGGCGCGATGGTCGGGCCGGGCGACGCTTTCATCTCCACGGGCAGGAGATTGATTTTGGTTTCATCGCCGCCGGAGGTTTTTTGGATGTAAGCGGCTTCCAAAACCAACAGGTCATCCAGTTCACCTTCGAGCACGGCGAGTTCGCTGGTTTTGGTATCCAGCACGGTTTGCGCGGCGGTCACTTCGCCACGTTTGGCGGTGATGGCGGTGACCTTGGCCGTCAGCGTGGCCGGCGGCGGGTCGGGGCTGGCATACGTGGCGACGTTGGTGGTCAACGCGGCGGCCAGGTCGGTGGTGTAATCCAGCTTCTGGTCGAGCGTCTTCTCCTCGAGTTTCAACACAACTTTTTTCATGGGCATCCTTGGTTGCGACGGCCCGCTCCCGCCCGAATCGTAGAATGACAACGGGTCATCGTAATAAACCGGGGGATTGGAATCATAATTCATAGCCGTCTGTTTTCTGTTCCAGCATGCCACAGCCGCTGCGCCTGCCTATTGCTCAAATGACCAAAAATTGCAATCGGCTTTTCGCCCGGTCCCCGCGATCATCCCCTGCCCCTGCGCACTGGCCTTGGCTGCCGGTTTTCAGTTCCATCTTCTCACAGCCAGCGCCGGCAACTACGATAATTTTGAGCTAAATTTATCGCAGTTAGCTTGCGCGCCGCCCGCCATAATCCAACGCGGGCGCGGAATATTCTTTGGCGGCAAAAGGGTATGCTTTCCGACCCGCCCGCAAACCTTGCCCGACCGGGAAGTAACTTGTCCGGCGCGGGAAGTTTACCATTTCCGAAAAAAGGTAAACTTCCTGCGCCAAACACTAAACTTGCCGGCTGAATTGGTATCCTTCCCCGCCCGGTCAGGCTACTTCCGGAGCGGGACACTAAACCTACTTTGGAAAATGGTAAACCTCGCGGACGGAATCCTAAACCTTTTCACGCGGGAGGATTGCTGCTGGCGGGGAAAGGATTGGCTGGCGAAGTGAAAGGTTTACCTTCCACCCGCCGCCTAAGCCCCGGCGGCAGGGACAAAATATTTCGCAACATTCCCAATTTAGCACTATTCCGCTGGCGTCAGTTGGGTTAAAACTTTTCGTATGAATCCGCCCACTCCGGAAACTGAAATCGCCGTCTTGAAACAGGAAGTCGCCCGGCTCCGCCAGCAGATGAACGAACTGCGCCAGTTCATCCAATACCAACCACCGGGCGAAGGCGACGACGGTCAGCCGCAGGCCGCCTATCTGGCCATCCAGTGCACATTCCTATCGCTGGTGCATCCCGATGATGCCAGCCGCACGAAGGCCTATTTCAATGCCACCTCCGAGGGCGCGTATCTGTCGCTCCTGGACAAGGAGGAAAAAGTTTGCCTGTGCCTGAACGTGGACAAGGAGGACACGGAATTCAGCCTGCGCGGGAAAGACCGCAACACCAAAGCCAGCGTGCGGCTGGAGCAAGGCGAACCGCAGCTCAACCTGTTCGGGCCGGACAACAAGGTGGGCGTGCAGCTCCGCGTGGATGGGGCGGAAGGCCGCGGCGTGGTGGGCGTGTGCGAGGCAGGCAAGCCGCGCGCCGGCATGAAAGCCACCGCCATCGGCGGCGCCATCAGCGCCGTGCATGACGATGGCCTGACCCGCATCACCATGGTCGGCACCGAGACGCACGGCGAGTTGCTGGCGGTCACTCCCGACATGACCACCGGTGTCAAGCTGGCCGGGAACGGCCAGGATGGCGGTTACATCACCGTCAACAACGCCCGCGGCCAAGCCGGTGTCATCCTGTCGAACATCCCCAACGGGGGCGCCGTCATCATCAACGACAAACAGGGCAATATCATTGCCTCGCTGCCAAGCCTGCCGGAATAAACCGGCTCACGATGGGATTGACCCGCCGCCGGGCAGGTGGGAGGGAGCATGGTTTAAATCTGAATAACCGGTGGAAAAGAATTTAAATCTTTGGCTTGAAGGATACGGCCCAACAGAGATGATTCTCGCTTCATGATTGATTCCGTTTCCGACCCGCTGCACGGCGGCACTGACGCCGGTGCCGGCGCTGATTTAAAAAAATCGCGCCGCCCGAAAGGCGACCGCCGCGCGTCCGCCGCCCCCACCCTCGACCGGTTGCCGCCCCACTCCACCGAGGCGGAGATGGGCGTGCTCGGCTGCGCACTGTTGGAGCCGAACCAGTGCATTGGCGAGTGCATCGAGAAACTCAAGGACGACGGCAAATCAGCCTTCTACGATCTGCGGCACCAAACCATCTACGAGACGCTGGCCGAGATGTTCAACGCGCGGGTGGCGATTGACCTCATCACGGTGCAGCAGAATCTGAAGGACCGCCAGTTGCTGGAACAGATTGGCGGCATCGCCTACCTCTCGCAATTGCAGGACGCGGTGCCGAGTGCCGCGAACCTCTCCTACTATCTCGAAATCGTCCGCGAGAAATACCTGCTGCGAAAACTCATCGCCACCTGCTCCGGCGTGGTCGGGAAGGTTTATGATTATGAAGGCGAGGTCGAAGCGCTGCTCGACGAAGTGGAGAAGGAAATTTTGCGCGTAAACGAATCCCGCGTGCAGAACGGCATCCAGCCGGTCGGCACGCTGGTGCATGAAGCCATCGCGACGATTGAAAATTATTTCGGCCGCAACGGCCAGATCGGCGGGCTGGCGACAGGTTTCCCGGATTTGGATAAGATGACCGACGGCCTGCACGGCGGTGAGATGATTATCATCGCGGCCCGCCCTTCGATGGGCAAAACTTCTTTGGCGATGAACATCGCCGAGCACGTGGCGGTGGAGATGAAGCTGCCGGTCGGGGTGTTCAGCCTGGAAATGAGCGCGCAGTCGCTCATCCTGCGCATGATGTGTTCATTGGCGCGGGTGAATCTGCGGAGCATCCGCGAGGGCTTCATGAGCGAAGCGGACTTTCCCAAGCTGACCAACGCGGCGGGGCGGCTGACGGCGTCGAAGTTGTTCATTGACGACTCGGCCGGGCTTTCGATTTTGCAACTGCGGGCGCGGGCGCGGCGGATGCACCAGCAGCACGGTATCAAGCTGTTTGTCATTGACTATTTGCAGCTTCTAAACTCTACTGCGCGGCGAGCGCAAGAGAATCGTCAGCAAGAAATTGCCGACATTTCCAGCGGCATCAAAGCCCTGGCCAAAGAGCTCAACGTGCCCATCATCGTGCTGGCGCAGTTGAACCGGGAAATCGAGAAGGACAAGAACCGGAAACCCCGGATGAGCGACTTGCGCGAGTCGGGATCGATTGAACAGGATGCGGACCTGGTGGGTCTGCTGTTCAAACCGGATTCAGAAGATGATGAAGCCGCCGCGGTGGAAAGCGACGGCGTTCCGGTAAGTCTGGTGATTGCCAAGCAGCGCAACGGCCCGACGGGCGATGTGCACATGACGTTCCTGAAACCATACACAAGATTTGAAAGCGCAGCAAAATTTAGCGACGAAGACGCGGCCGGCGGCCAATAAATCATGAAACCTTCCATTCGGCCCTTGGGCTTATTTTTCATCCTGATGATGGGCACCGCCACCGCCGCGTGGGCGCAGGACGCCGTCAACAAGGTCAGCCGCGTGGACGTGAAATTCATCGGCCCGGCGTCCGTCAGCGAGGCGCTCATCCGCGACAACATCAAGCTCAAGCCTGGCGTGAATTTTATTTCCGGCAGCACGCAGGACGACGTGCACGCGCTCTACGCCACCGGGCAGTTCTACAACATTCGCGTCTCCATTGATCAGGCGCCGGATGCCAGCGGCGTGGTGGTGACTTATATCGTGCAGGTGCGCCCGCGCATCACGGACATCAAGATCGAGGGCAACGACAAGGTGAGCGATTCCAAGCTCAAGAAAAAAATCACCATCAAGGTCGGCGACCCGCTGGACGAACAGAAGGCGTTCACCGACGTCCAGGAGATGAAGAAGCTGTATGAGAAATACGGCTATTACGACACGAAGGTCAAATACGTCCTGAACATCGACGAGGCCACCGGCCACGGCACGGTGATTTATCAAATCAAGGAAAGCCCGAAGGTCAAAATCACGCAGGTGGTTTTCCTCGGCGCGGAAGTTTTCCCGCAAAAAGAATTGCGCAAGGAAGTAAAAACCCGCACCCACTGGATCTGGTCGTGGATCACGGGCCGCGGATATTTTCAGCAGGAGGAATTCGACGGTGACAGCGACCGGCTGGTGGAGTTTTACCACAACCACGGCTACCTCGATTTCGAACTGAAAGACACCAAGCTCGAACATCCAACCGTCAACACGATGGTCGTGAAGTTCTACGTTTCCGAGGGCCACCAATACAAGGTGGGCAACGTGAAATTCACCGGTGAAAAGATTTTCAGCGACGACGAAATCAGCAAGGGCATCCGCGCCGCCGAAGTCTATCAGGGCATCAAGGCCAAGCTCGGCCCGCACGGCTTGCCAATGGATGTCGCCAATATTTTCACGCCGGACGGTCTGGCCAAGGACACCGAGGCCGTGCAGGATTTTTACGGCAGCAAGGGCTACATCGAAATCTCACAGGGCCAGGCCATCCATGTGGAAACCGTGCCGAACATCCAGCAGGGCACGATGGATTTGAATTTCCAGATCGGCGAATGCCAGAAATCTTACGTCCAGAAAATCGAGATCCACGGCAACATCCGCACCAAGGACAAGGTCATCCGCCGCGAGCTCGCCATCAGCCCCGGCGACGTGTTCAACATGGTGCAGGTCAAAGTCAGCAAGCAGCGTTTGGAAGGCCTGCAATTTTTTGACAAGATTGACACACGGACCGACCCCACCGACCCGCCGATTGCCGGCCGCAAAAATCTCGTCATCAACGTCGAGGAGCAGAACACCGGCAACATGAGCCTCGGCGCCGGCTTCAGTTCGGTGGACGCGCTGGTCGGTTACGTCGAAGTGTCACAGGGAAATTTCGACCTGTTCCATCCGCCCTACTTTACCGGCGGCGGCGAAAAAATTCGTTTACGCGTGCAGATCGGCACCAAGCGCGAGGACTATGAACTATCCTTTGTCGAACCGTGGTTCCTCGACCGCAAGCTGTCACTCGGCGTGGACCTTTATCGCCATGTCTTGGACTATGAAAGTCCGAACAATATTTACAACGAGACGCGCACCGGCGGAAAATTGAGCCTGACCCGCGCGCTCGGCAGCGACTTCCTCATCGGCACTGTCAGCTACACGGCGGAACAGGTCGGCATTGATTTGAACAGCGGCTGGCATGGAAAAGAAATCATCCAAACCCTAAACAATCCCATTCCGACGCTTATAACGCCGAACGTGCCCAACGCCATTCTCGACCAAGTCGGGCAAAGTTTCTTCCAGCGGTTTGGTGGCTCCATTGCCTACGACACGCGTAACAGCACCCAGTTGCCCAACCACGGCCAGCGCACCGAACTCTCCGCCGAGTTGAGCGCGGGCACTCAGGATTATTACAAGCTGGAACTCCACACCGCGTGGTATTTCCCCGGATTTCTCAAGGGCCATGTGCTCGAAATCGTCGGGCGCGGCGGCGTGGCGGACAGCATTTCCGGCGGCGACGTGCCGTTCTACGACCGCTATTATCTTGGCGGACTTTATTCGCTGCGCGGTTACAAATTCCGCAATGTCGCCCCGCGTCAGGCAGCCAACATTCAAACGCCCTACGTCGCCAATGAGCCAATCGGCGGCGACAACTACTGGTTTGGCTCGGCAGAATACAGCGTGCCGATTTTTGAGAAGGAAGGCGGCGTAAGCCTCCGCATTGCGACCTTCTATGACATCGGAGCCGTGGGTGCGTCATCCTATTCTTTCTCGACCTCCTACAGCGATGACTGGGGCGTGGGCATCCGGCTCAACATCCCGCATCTCGGACCGCTGCGGCTGGACTACGGCATACCCATCACGCATGACCAATACAACGGTACGTCCGGTCAATTCCAGTTTGGCGTCGGTTACACCCGTGAATTTTAAGATGAATCCACTTTGCAAAATCATTTCCGGAACCGGACTGCTCGTCGCCCTGATCGGCGCGAATGTTTCGGCTCAAAGCCTGGCATCGTTGAGCAATCTCCCGCTGTGGTTTGAAACAGGCGCGGCGGGAAAATTCACGGCCCACACCAGCGGCTCGGAATTTGCCATTACCAGCGCCGGCACCGAATTCACACTGACAAAAACCAGCGGCGAAGCTGCCGGCTGCCGGCTGGAACTGGTCGGAGCTGACGCCGCGGCCAAAATTTCTGGAGTTCAACCACTGACCGGCAAAGTCAATTATCTTCACGGAAATAATCCTGACCAGTGGCAAACCAGCATCGCCACCTTCGGCCAAGTGCGCGTGGATCAGATCTATCCCGGCATCAACCTGGTGTATTACGGCAACCAGCAGAAATTGGAATATGATTTCGATTTGGCCGCAGGCATCAACCCCGCCGTCATCGGCCTTCGCTTCACCGGTGCGGAAAAAATTTCTGTGAATCCGCAGGGTGAACTTGTTATCCGCTTGCACGCCGGCGAAGTCATCCAGCACGCGCCAGTGGCTTACCAAATCATCGACGGCAAGCGGCAAGAAGTCGCCGCCAGCTACCAGCTCGTGGATGCCCACACCGCCGCCTTCAGCCTTGGCAACTACGACAGAAACGAACCGCTGGTGATTGACCCGGTGCTGAGTTATTCCAGCTATTTTGGCGGCAATAACAATGACATCGGCTGGGCGATCGCCGTGAGCACTAACGACGGGTCTATTTACGTCGCCGGCCAGACTTTTTCTACAAAGTTTAAAGGCAGTGCGCCGCTTGCCACCCTAGGCGCATTTGAGACGAAATACAACGGTGCCGGCGATGCTTTCATCGCGCGTTTCGATGTGGATGGGACTGGAACCAATCTGAGCCTGCACTACGCCACCTATCTCGGCGGCAGCGCCGACGATGGTGCGCTGGGGCTAGCGGTGGACAATGCGGGCGACGCTTTTGTGACCGGCTTCACTGTTTCACCTAATTTTCCGACCGCCCATGCGCTTTTCAACAAGATTGGCGGCAAATTAGATTTAAACACCAAGCAATATCTGGTGGACGCCTTTGTCACGGAACTGAATCCTGCCGGAAGCGGGTTGGTTTACTCCACCTATTTGGGTGGCTCGAGCATGGATGCCGCCTATGGCATTACCTTGGATGATGCTGGCGATGCTTATGTCACCGGCTATAGCTATTCCACAAATTTCCCGGTCACTGCGAATGCGGTGCAACCAAGGCCGGCCTGCGCGCCGTCGCTTTACATTAACGCCAACGCCTTTGTCGCGGAAATTTCGCCCTTGGGAACGAATCTTAATTATTCGACCTATTGGGGCGGCACCAACTTTGACGAGGGGCACGCCATAACTTGGAATAACGGCAAACTCTTCGTCGCCGGACGCACTTCCTCCACCAACTTTCCAAACACCAATGCGATTGCCGGATTCGACCGACTCAACCATGGCACGAAGGGTTATCTGACAAAGCCAGACGCCTTTATTACCGCCTTTGACACTACAATTATCACGAATCTGATGGTTGAATATTCAACCTTTCTCGGCGGCTCCAACTATGATGAGGCCACCGGCATCGCCGCCGATGCGAATGGTTCCGCCTATGTTTGCGGCGCCACCAGCTCTACCGACTTTCCGGATACGGCCACCAATGTTCCCGGCCTGACCAGCGGACTTCATTTCACGAACAAGAGCGTGGTGAATTTAATTTTCACCAACGCCATCGCCACAAATGGTTTTCTGACCCGGATTGACTGGAATGGCACCAACCCAGTCATCGGTTACTCCGCGCTCTTTGGCGGCAAAGCTGTGGACATTGCCAATGGAGTAGCCGTGGATCCATCCGGCAACGCTTATGTGGTGGGTTTTACTCGCAGCCTGGATTTCCCCACCAACAACACTTACGGAAGTTTTGCCAAAAAAAGCAGTTCCTTTTTTAACACCAATAATGCGGACGTCTTTGTTATTGCCTTTAGCGCGAACTGCACGAACCTGCTTTACTCAGGTTGCCTGGGCGGAAAAGGCGATGATGTTGGCAATGCCATCGCCGTGGACTCGGCGGGCAACGCCTATATCACCGGTCGCACCACCTCGGCGAATTTTCCGACGACGACCAACGCGCTGCAATCCTTCCGTAATGGCACTAATGACATGTTTATCGCCATAATTTCCCCGACCATTTCACCCTTGCCAGGTTTGGTGCTGGCGCCGGAAAACATTTCCGCCGGTCATAGCAAAGTCGCTGGTTCATCCCCCGCTCAAGGAATTGGCTTGAAATGGCAAATGTTCCCGGCCAATGTAAAATACGGCTTAGAAAGTTCGGCCGATTTGACCGGCAGCAATTGGCATGCGATAGCCGCCAGCCCGACTTATACCAACGGCTGGTATCACGTCACCTTGCCGACAACCAACGGCGTGCAGTTCTTCCGCCTGCACCGGCCCTAACATATTTTGTGCTGGCATCCCGCCAGAATTATGGTTTTCTGTTCGGCCATGAAAAAACTGCGTTATACGATTTTGACCCTCGCCGTCGTCGCTGGAATGGTTGCCACCGCCAGTGCGGCGGACAGCAAGGTGGCCACCGTTGACATGAAGAAACTGTTCAACGGCTATTACAAGACCAAGCTGGCGCAATCCTCGCTGGAAACCCGCAAGACCGAATTGCGCAAGGAAATCAAGGACATGGCTGACGGCCTCGAAAAAGCCCAAGCCGACTACAAACAGTTGCTGGATCAGGCCAATGACCAAGCCCTCTCCGCCGACGAACGCGACAAGCGCAAGCAATCCGCTGCGGACAAGGCCAAGGAAATAGCCGGTTCACGCACCGCCATTGAACAATTTCAGCGGCAGGCCGAATCCCAGCTCGCCGACCAGAGCCAGCGCATGAGCGGCAACCTCGTCACTGAAATACAGAAAGCGGTCACCGACAAGGCCAAGGCCGGTGGTTATTCATTGGTGTTAAATTCCGGCTCCAACGAAGTCGTGGTATTCGCCAGCGACGCCAACGACATTACCGCCAGTGTCCTCGCCGTGCTCAACGTCGGCCAGCCGATTGATGTCACCACGCCCAGCAGCGGCGTGCCGCTGACCATCAGCACCAATCTCCCTTAAATTTGCGACCCAAAAACGCCGGCGGAATTTTTCCGCCGGCGTTTTTATTTATTGAGCTCTGCTGCATGGACATCAAATACAAATTGTGGTTGACAGTCGTAAATTAATCATAATTAATGTCGCGCGTGTCCCGCCTGATAGTCAATCCAGATACGGACAGTGCCTGGGAAATTCCACTGGCAAACGGCACGTTCACATTTGGCCGAGCTGAAGACAACTCCAGCGTCATCACTCACCCGTCAGTTTCCAGCCATCATTGCGAAGTGACGGTCAGTGATTTCGGCGTGCTCGTCAAAGACCTTGGTTCAGCAAACGGCACGCTCGTCGAGGGGCAGCCAGTAGAGGATGAATCCGCATTGCAACCTGGCCAGTTGCTACAACTCGGCGAAGTCCGGCTTCGGCTCGTTGATTCCAACACAGTGGGGGCAAATATTGCGACACCGGTTTCCAGCCAGGCCCATTGCAAATTCCACCCGCACAATCCGTCGCGCTTCCTGTGCCCGAAGTGTCACGGAAATTTTTGTGAAATCTGTGTCAATACCCGCTCAGTTGCAAGCACGGTTAAATATTTTTGCCGAACGTGTGCGGCGGAATGCCTACCTGTGATACAAGACACGCTCAGCGCCGATGGGGACAATATTTCCTTCGCCAGCCAGATCATCCAGGCATTCAAATATCCGCTGAAGGGCGATGGTTTGATTTTGATCGCGCTAGGAACGGTATTCTTTCTAGTGCTGGATGGCACGCGCTCCATCGCCAAGTTTGGATTGATTTACGGCTGGGTGGCGGTCGGGTTTCTTTCCGTGCTTGGCACCGGGTATCTCATGGCGTATCTGCGGCGCATACTGAACGCCACCGCGCAGGGTGAGGAAGAAATGCCCGACTGGCCAGAAATCGAGGATTACAGCAGCGACATTGTGTCCCCCTTCCGCCAGTTCCTGGTCACGGTGCTATTCTGTTTTGCACCAACAATCGGCCTGACCATTTACGCATTATCCAGCAAAGGTGAAAGCGACACCGCTTGGCTCGGTTGGGCCACAACCTCATCAATAATTCTAGGTTCCATTTATTTTCCAATGGCTTTTATGGGCGTTGCAATGTTCGACTCGGTGACGGCGCTTAACCCGCTGCTCATCATCCCTTCCATCATCAAAGTCTTGAAAGAATACATTTTGACCGTATTCATGTTGGCATTCATCCTGCTCTTGCGCTGGCTGTTGAACAGCCACCTCAAAACCATCCTGCCCATTCCGCTGTTACCAACGATTATTTTTAGCCTGATTCAACTTTACTTGATGATTGTGGAGATGCGGGTTCTTGGGTTGCTATATCGAAACAAAAAGGACGAACTGGGTTGGTTCACCTAAATCGCTCGCCGGTGAGTTTTTTCAAAAGTTGATTGGCGGGCGCTATGTCTTCAGGCAATTTCGGCACGGTATTGGTCAACTCGATAAAGTGATTTTTGTCCGCTAATGCCGTCCATTTTGCCTCCAGCCAGAGAATGCGCTTTTCCAAATCGGGGTGACTTTCAAAGGCCGAGCCACGTTCTGAACCGCCCCCTTCCCCGTTAAATTGCTTAAGTTTTCGCAACGCGTCAATCAGGCCGCGGGGATTTATTTTGGCGGCCACCAGATAATCCCAGCCACACGCATCAGCCTCGCGCTCGTATTTCTGTGAGAAACTTTCGTAAACCAGCAACTCGGAAGGAAACGACATCAAGTCGACTGCCTTGCCATTCCCACCGGACAAAATCTGGAGCATATAGACCGGCCCTTTGCCAGCAATCATATGTTGGAATGCGTGTCGCTGGGCGATATGTGCTGACTCATGCGCCAGCACCCCCAGCAATTCCTCCGGCTTGTCTAGCATCTCCAACAGACCTGTCGTCACCACGATACGCCCGCCCGGTAAGGCAAAGGCGTTGGGTTCTCCGCGAGTGATATAAAATTGGAACGAAATTCCCCGACTCGGAACCACTGGCAACAATGGCTCGGCCAGCGTGGCCAATTGGGACAATGCGTTGGTATCGTTGACAAACACCAATCTTGGTTCAATTTTTTTGAACGCCTCTTCGCCAAACTCCAATTCGCGCTGGACGGAAATCCCCTTTACCACCACCCGCACACCCCAACCGGCCGCACATGACAAAACCCAGGCCAACAACACAAAGCCAAGGAGCGAAAGCAATGTCACCTTGATGCGCCAAAACCATTCACGGCGGGTCAAAATTCGTTCAAGTTGCTGCCGAATTGGAGCCGCCCGAACAAATCGATTATCCTCCAAAATCGTCCGGCTTACAAAAAACCTTAATTCAGGCTGTCGCTGGTCGGTGAGTGTCGTCCAATTTTCATCGTCACCGAGCTCCACGCCTATCACGTTAATGGGCAGCAAAAACAGGGAACACTGGGAAGACTCAAAACGCAACGCATCGCGTCCGAAAAACATCAGCCCACGCACCATTTCATTGCCAAACTGCGGATGGCAGATGAAGGCTTCAAATCCGTTGGAGCCGTCGTTCACCCGGCCAGCATAGTCACGCGCTGGTAGTTTGCAGCATTTTTTTTGCAGGCATTTTCCTTGAACGAATTCCGCCGGTCGCGCACCATGAATTCGCCAGGGCCTGTGGAGTGTGGACTTACAAATCCCGCCAGGGCCGGAAGGCAGCAACGGTAGTTTGCTTTGCAATTGCCGCAGTCACCCTGGCACTTTTTCCCTGACGCCCAATGTTGAAGTAAGAATGAAGAATGCAGAAGCCGTCGCGGCGCATCGCATAAAAATGTTTTTCACTGCTGTATTCTTCCTTCATCATTCCCACTTCGTATGAGCTATCAGGTCATCGCCAGAAAATACCGCCCGCAGCGTTTTGCCGACGTCGTCGGCCAGGAGCACGTCACGCAGACGCTTGCCAACGCCATTGCCCAGAAACGCATCGCGCACGCATATCTCTTTTGCGGACCACGCGGCACCGGCAAGACCACCATCGCGCGCATCTTTGCCAAGGCGCTGAACTGCACCGGCGGCCCGAAGGTGGACTTCGACGACAGCGACCCGCGCTGCCTTGAAATCACCGAGGGCCGCGCGCTGGATGTTTTGGAAATTGACGGCGCGAGCAACAACGGTGTCGAGCAGGTGCGCGAGCTGCGCGAGACCTGCAAATACGCACCGGCCAATTCGCCTTACAAAATTTACATCATTGACGAGGTTCACATGCTATCGACGGCAGCATTCAACGCGCTGCTGAAAACACTCGAAGAGCCGCCGGCACATGTGAAGTTCATGTTCGCGACGACCGACCCGGAAAAAGTTTTGCCGACGATTCTCTCGCGCTGCCAGCGGTTTGACCTGCGTCGCATTCCGAGCGCGCTCATCACCAAGCATCTTGCCGAAATCGCCGGCAAGGAAAAGGTCACGATTGACGCCCCTGCCCTGCTCGCCATCGCCCGCGGTGCCGACGGCGGCATGCGTGACGCCGAATCCACGCTCGACCAGCTCATCAGCTTTTGCGGCGACAAGATCGAAGAGGCCGACGTGCTCTCCATGTTCGGCCTCGCCGCGCAAAACCAGATACTTAAGCTGAGCCACGCCGTGCTGGCCGGCGAAATCCAGACCGCGCTCACGCAACTCGACGAACTCGCGCGCGGCGGCAAGGATTTGGGCCGGTTGCTCGGTGATCTGCTCAACCATTTTCGCAACCTGCTCATCTATCAGGTTTCCAAAGGCGATTTGAATCTGCTTGAAGTTTCCGAGGCAGAAGTTGCCGCGCTGAAAGCGCAAGCGGCGCTCGCCAATGCCGACGCTCTGACGCGGCTGCTCGAAGTTTTCGCGGACGCGGAACTCCGCCTGCGCGATGCTGCGTCCAAAAAAATCCTACTGGAAATCTCCCTGCTCCGCGCCATCGAGGCGCGCAACTCGCTGCCGCTCGACGCCGTGCTGAAGCAGCTCAACCAATTGCGCAGCCAAAGCGGCGGCAGTGCGTCCGCTGCCGCGCCAGTCCAGAATACACCCGCCAGACCGGCAGCCGTTTCGTCAGCCCCGGCGCCAACATTTTCGTTGCGCGAAGCAGTTGCCGCCGCCACGCCGCCGACGGCACCTAAAGCAGTTGCCCCGGTTGTGGCGACACCCGCTGTCGCCGCTGCACCAGTGGCCACCGGCAATCTGCCGGAACTTTGGGCGCAGCTCGTGGAAGCCGTTGGCAAAGTCAGCACGTTCACCCGCAGCTATCTGCTCAACGCGCATCCAGTCTCATTCGAGAAAAAGGTTTTTGTCATCGGCTTTGATCCGGAATTCGAGGATTACCTCGGGCTCGTGGACAATTCCAAAAATCACACGATGCTCGCGACCAAGCTGGCGGAACTCGGCCACCACGGCGCGATGATCAAATTTGTGAAGGCCGATGCTCCGGAAGGCTGGACGCGTCCCGCCATCAACGCACCCGTGGCGGCGACTCCAAAATCCGCGCCGACGGCGGCGCCAGTCACCGGCAGCGCACCGCCAACGGCGGCGGAAAAGCAGTCCGCGCCAGTCACCTTAGACAAGGATGCGTTCAAGAACGACCCGCTCATCAAGCGGGCGCTGGAAGTTTTCAAAGGCACGATTGTCGACGTGCGCGCCTGATCAAAAATTTATTTAATCAAAACTCAACACTCCCCACCATGTCACTCGGTAAACTCATGAAACAGGCTGCGAAAATGCAGCAGCAAATGGAGCAGATTCAGGCGCAGCTCGCGGCCCGCACGGTCGAGGCCACCAGCGGCGGTGGCGCGGTCAAAGTCGTCGCCAAGTGCGACGGCTCGCTCGCGTCCATCAAGATTGATCCGCAGGCGCTCAATCCCGCCGACGCGCAGCTGGTCGAGGACATGCTGCTCACCGCCGTCAATCAGGCGCTCCATCAGGCCAAGGAAATTTCCAATGCCGAGATGGGCAAAGCCACGGCGGGCTTCAACCTGCCGGGCTTGATGTAAAGATGTTGCCGGAACCCATCGTCGCCCTGACCGCCGCGCTCGCCAAGCTCCCGGGCGTCGGACCGCGCTCCGCTGAGCGCATCGCGTTGCATCTCGTGCAGAGCGAACCGGCGCAGGTGCAGCATCTGGCCCAGACCCTCCTCACCGCGCGCGAACGCATCCGCTTCTGCGACACCTGCGGCGCGCTCACGGAAAAATCTCCCTGTGCCATCTGCGACGACGCGCGGCGCGATGCCTCGCTCGTCTGCATCGTGGAACGCGCGGTGGACATCCTGAGCCTCGATCGCTCCGGCACTTATCGCGGCAAGTTTCACGTTCTCGGCGGCAAGATTTCTCCGCTCGACGGCGTGGAGCCCGACGATCTCCGCATCCGCGAACTGGAAGCGCGCCTCGCCGCGGAACCCGTCCGCGAACTCATCATCGCGCTCGGCACGGATGTGGAAGGCGACGCCACCAGCAGCTATCTTGCAAAGCGGCTGGTGCGCATCGGGTTGAAAATTTCGCGCATCGGCTTCGGTCTGCCCGCCGGCAGCGGCTTGGAATTCGCCGACGAACTCACGCTCAATCGTGCGCTCGAAGGCCGCAGGGAAATGCTTTGAAATTGCGGATGACAAATTTCAAACGACGAAGGCAACCGCGCCCGGCTTCCGCTTCACAATGCGAAATGCGCCGTTCCTAATTTCATGACTCCCGTATTCATCTTCGATCTCGGCAAGGTGCTGGTGGATTTTGATTACACCATCGCCGCACGCAAAATCGCCGCGCGCAGCGACAAGGCTCCCGCCGACTTGCACGCCTTTCTCGGCAGCTCGCCGCTGCTGGAAGATTACGAATCCGGCCGGCTCACGCGGCAGGAGTTTTATGACGCCGTCGTCCGCGCCATCGGTTTTCACGGCGACCTCGCGGAGTTTGGCGGTTATTTTGCGGCCATCTTCACGGAGATTCCCGGCACCATCGCGCTGCATGCGGAACTGCGCCGGCGCGGATTCCCATCCTACATTTTTTCCAACACCAACGACCTCGCCATCGAGCACGTCCGGCGCGACTTTCCATTTTTTGCGCATTTCGATGGCTATATCTTTTCCTACGAAGTCGGCGCGATGAAGCCACTGCCGGCCATCTATGAAGCGATGGAAAAAATGTGCGGACGGCGCGGGGCCGACCTGATCTATCTCGACGACCGCGCGGAAAATATCGCCGCCGGCGCGGCGCGCGGCTGGCGGACCATCCTGCACGAGACGCCCGAGCAAACGCGCGCGACGCTGACCAAGTGGGAAGTTCTACCGACACACTAAAACCATCGGCAATAATAATCCATATCGACGTGGGGAATATCCTCCATACGCGCGTTTGACCTAGCTGTATCACTTCCTCCCGAATCCCGAAGAACGGGCTGGCTGCTTCGGTGAAGAATTTACCCAAGCAAAAAGCCGCCCCGGAAATCCGGAGCGGCTTTGGAATAAGCAGAAGAAAATTATTTCTTCTTCGCGGGCTTCGCCTTGCGCTTCTCTTCGATGGCGGCCTGCGCGGCGGCCAAACGGGCCACCGGCACGCGGAACGGCGAGCAGCTCACGTAGGTCAAGCCGGCGCGATGGCAGAATTTCACGGAATCGGGGTCGCCGCCGTGTTCGCCGCAGATGCCGAGCTTGATGCCGGGGCGGGTCGCATTGCCCTTCGCCGCCGCGATCTGTATGAGCTGGCCGACGCCGGTCTGGTCAATCGAGGCGAACGGGTTCTTCTTGATGATTTCATTCTCGGTGTAGGCACCGAGGAAGGAACCGGAGTCGTCGCGCGACATGCCGAGGCAGGTCTGCGTGAGATCGTTCGTGCCGAAGCTGAAGAATTCCGCCGTCTGCGCGATCTCGTCCGCCGTGAGCGCACCGCGCGGGACTTCGATCATCGTGCCGACGCTGTAGGCGAACTTCGTCTTCTTCTCCTTCATCACCTGAGCGGCGACTTCGTGAACGATGGCAACCTGCAAGTCGAGTTCGCGCTTGAAGCCGACGAGCGGGA
>CAISYZ010000105.1 GCA_903889895.1 uncultured Verrucomicrobia subdivision 3 bacterium
ACAAACATGGTTTGTAGGGGCAATTTGCCCGGCACGATTTACTTCCACGGCTTAACCGCCGCACCACTAGCTCCCCAACGTGTCGTCGCGCTACCGCCCGACTTATCGCTTTCTCCCTGCGGGCTAGCCGGGTAAATGACATCTAGCCAATGTCCTTTATGGCGGCAGCGGCCCGGCACAACTGGCATTGGCAATTCTGGCCGACCATTTCTTCGATGAAGAACAGGCGTTGAACTTTTATCAACGCTTCAAGTGGGCGGTCATTGCCGAACTGCCGCATCGGGGTTGGATTCTGACCAGCGACCAGATAGATGCGGTGTTGCGTTCCCTGCGGGAACGCGAGCCGTTGCTGGATTGTGTCGCATCTTAAAAACCACCCCGACCATTTTGGCCGGGGCTTTTTTATTGCCGATTCCGGCAGGTCCACACGTCTCCCCCGATTCACCCCCGTGTCCTACGCTTCAAGATGGATTCAAAAGTTCAATTCAACCACACACCAGAAAGGAGATTCACTATGGATGTTCATTGCACAACTTGTGGCGAGCCGTGGGATGTTTACCACCTACGGCACGACGCCATTTATGAAACCGACTTGTCTCACGCCGAGGCGAAGGCGTGGACGGGATTGTCACCGCAATTGAAATTGCTGGACCGCTACCGCGAAAAATTCAAGGCCGTCGGCTATGAATTCGGCGGCTCGGTTCTCAACGTCATGCGTTGCCCGGGGTGTTCCAAGGACGCCAAGCCCGATTCTGACAAGGCGGCGTTCAAGGCCGGCATCGTCGAGTTGCTGGGCGACGACGAAGACGGCATCGCCGCCACGATGGAGGATTTTCGTTTATGAAAGAACCTCCGCCACCGAACAGGAAAAATGGCACGCGGGATCCCAATCAAGTTGAGTTCGGCATCATCTGGGAGTTGTCGGTCTATCCGTTCAAGTTACGCGCCGGGGATGTCTTCAAGTTTAACGAACGCCTCTGTCGCGTGCTGCGGGTCAACTATAGTTCGGCCATCGTCATCATGAATCGGCCGGTGCGGGAGTTCAAAACCAGGTTCGATAAGCCGGTAAAGTTCCAGCCACCACCGCACCAGTTTTACATCTCACCGAATTCTGAAGTGGCCGTGCTTAACCGTAAAGCTAAGCGTTAGTTCACAGGCGATTCTCTGAATCGCCTTTTTTATTGGCCGGTTGATTCCGGCGGCGGGGTGGCCAGCCGTTGCATCCAGAGGCGGGCCAGTGGTTGAAAATTCTTTTGGTCGCCCGCGCGCAAGGCCGACAGATAAATTTCCGTTTCCGCTTTATCGCGTGGTGCCAGTTGCACCGGCGGCAGTTTCAGTCGGCGCAGGATTTCCCAAAGCCAGAGCCGCACCAAGCGCCCGTTGAAATCAGCGAACGGATGGACGGTCAACAGCCGGGCTTCGGCAAACGCCAACGTGTCGGGCAATGATTCAAATTGGATCGGCTCGGCCAGCCGCGCCTGCAAATCTAGACTGTATTCCCGCATCTGAAGCGAAACCAAATGCGGCGCGGGTGGTTCGTGCTGGCCGACCTGAACGGCAATCGTGCGCCATTGACCGGCCCATTCTGGCACGAGGTCGCCGCAAAAATCCCGATGCAGGGCGCGGATTAAATTATCATCCAGCAGCGCAGCCGCGTAGTCACCAGCCTCAATTCGCTCTTGAATACGCAACACGCGTTCCGCGAGCAAGGGGGCTAATTCCGAGTAGCGGAGGATTCCCCGGCTGGTTTCAAGCCAGCGGGTGGAGTGGGCGGATGGAGTTTCGTCAGCCATGCGAGGTCAACGGGTTCGCCTTCAAACGCCATACTGTCGGCCACCTGTTGGGGAATGGCCTGCCAGCGCAACTGTTGTTGCGTGCGGGCTGACAATAATTGCCAGCGTTGAATGGCTTCGACGTAACCCATGCAGGCAAAATAACCGCCGCCGCCGGTTTATCAAACACAATCATTGCGGATGTTGGCAAGTTCACACGTCTCCCGCAGAACAACGCATCGTTTTAATCTTCATGTTGGGTTCACAGGTTTCATCACAAAACAATAATAACCAACCAAAAGGAAAAACATGAATGCAGTCAGTGAAACAAACGAACGCGTCTCGTTGTATTATCGCGAAGGTTCATCCGACAAGGTCTATCAGGCCGCGATTGAACCGGCGGGCAGTCAGTTCGTCGTCAACTTCGCTTATGGCCGGCGTGGCACCACGCTGACCACCGGCACCAAAACGTCTTCGCCGGTGGATTACGCCGCCGCGAAGAAAATCTACGGCAAACTCGTTAGCGAAAAGAAAGCCAAGGGTTACACCGAGGGTGCGGACGGCACGCCGTATCAGCACACCGACAACCGTCCCTCTGGTATCTTGCCGCAGTTGCTCAATCCGGTGGAGGAAGCCGAAGTGGAATTACTCCTGCGCGATGACAATTATTGCGCCCAGGAAAAGTTTGACGGCCGGCATCTGTTGGTCCGTAAGCAGGATGACGACCTCGAAGGCATCAACAAAA
>CAISYZ010000106.1 GCA_903889895.1 uncultured Verrucomicrobia subdivision 3 bacterium
ACTTATGCTGCGGGCCGGATTTTATTTTGAAAAGTCTATTAAATGAAAATATTAGAAAACAAGACAGATCAGAGGACTGGTTTTACGCTAATCGAGCTGCTGGTGGTCATTGCCATCATTGCCATCTTGGCAGCGATGCTGTTGCCGGCGCTGGCGGCGGCCAAGCAAAAAGCTTACCTTGCTTCCTGCCTCAATAACGTCAAGCAGATTTCGGTGGGGGCGGCGCTCTATGTCAATGACTACAACGACTGGTTGCCACCAAGTTCCGGCATAGGCAGCCAGACCGGTTTCAACGTCGTGGCGCAGGAAGAATACGGTGCGCTCGTCTGGCAGGGACCGCAAAACACCCCCAAGCTCACCCATGCGGATCCGGTCGTCGGCACCTATGAAAATTATGGTTATCTATTCTTAATGAATGTCGCGGGAGACGGCGGGATATTCTTCTGCCCGGCTTACAATGCTAAAAATGTTTCCACTTATTCATCAACAGCCTATCAGCCCTTGCTGACCCCGGTGAATTACACCGGCTTTTCTTCCATCAACGGTTCATATATTTGGAACCCATGGGTGGGCGCGAACAACATCCGGCTCTACCAAAAAAGCACTGATTTCACCCAGATTCAGGTGCTGGCGATGGAACATCTGGTCAACGCCAACGCCACGGCGACCGACATGACCATGAATCCAACCTCGGTCGCCCATGACCGGTTCAAGCAAGAGGTCGTGCTATATTCCGATTACAGTGTCAAAGGTGTGAAAATCACCCCGGCCATTTATAGTGCGGCGTGGACGGGGGGCGGGTCCTTGCTCTATGGCCTAACCAATTTACTTACGCAACTGGGGAATGCTCATTGAGCGAAAGTCGGATGGTGTCGTTTCGGGTTTTTAACTGCACCCGAAAAATGTCACCACGCCAATTGCGGATTTCTCGCAACAAATTCAGTTAGCTTTGACCAGCGAAACGAGGCATACATATTATGATAAAATACAGATGGTTAATCTGTTCGATGGTGCTTGGTTCAACTGGCGTTCTCTATGCCGGCGACCCCATCCCCGAAACTGCCGTGCCCAAGGTCATTGTGACCACGCAGGCTGAGCCGATTGCGCTGGGGAAATTCCAGCCGACCTGGGATTCACTCAAGCAGTATCAGGTGCCGGATTGGTTTCGCAACGCGAAGTTCGGCATCTGGGCACACTGGGGACCGCAGTGTGAGCCGGAAGACAGCGACTGGTATGCGCGCAACATGTATATTCAAGGGCACCGGCAGAACGTGTATCAGGTGGCGCACTGGGGCCCGCCTTCGCAGTTCGGCTTTAAGGATGTCATTCACTCGTGGAAGGCCGAGAAATGGGATCCTGAACAATTGGTCGCCCTTTACAAACGCACCGGCGCACAATACTTCGTCGCCTTGGGCAACCATCATGACAACTTCGATTTGTGGGACAGCGCGTATCAGCCGTGGAACAGTGTAAAAGTCGGCCCGCAAAAAGATTTAATCGGTGGTTGGGCCAAGGCTGCGCATGATCAGGGACTACCATTTGGCGTCAGTTTGCACGCAGCCCACGCGTGGAGTTGGTATGAAGTTGCCCAGAGTGCGGACAAGACCGGTCCGCTGGCCGGCGTGCCTTACGATGGCAAACTGACCAAGGCCGACGGCAAAGGCAAATGGTGGGACGGCCTCGATCCGCAAGATTTATACGAGCAACGCCACACGCCCAGTCCGAACTTTGATAAGCCCGGTTCCATCCATGACCGCTGGGATTGGAACAACGGCGTGAGCCAGCCGGATCAGGCCTACTGTGACAAGTTTTACAACCGCACCGCCGATCTCATTAAAAAATATCAACCCGACCTGATTTATTTTGACGACGACGCATTGCCGCTGTGGCCGGTGAGCGACGCGGGATTGAAAATCGCGGCGGATTTTTATAACAGCAGCATCCAACAGCATGATGGAAAATTGGAAGCGGTGATTCTCGGCAAGCAACTCAATGACGTGGAACGCCAGTGCATCGTGTGGGATATTGAGCGCGGCACGTCCGATCGGATTGAGCCGCTGCCTTGGGAGACCGATACGTGCATTGGCAACTGGCATTACGACCGGGCGTTGTATGACAAAGGCCACTACAAGAGCGCGAGCCGTGTCATCAAGATGCTGTGTGACATCGTGAGCAAAAATGGCAATTTGCTGCTGAACATTCCGGTGCGCGGCGATGGCACGATTGATGACAAAGAAGAAGTGGTGTTGAAAGGCATCGCCGACTGGATGGACGTGAACAAGGAAGCGATTTTCGGCACGCGCCCTTGGAAAACCTTTGGTGAAGGCCCGGCCTCGGAAGGTCAGACGCTCAAGGTTGGTAATTTTAACGAAGGCAAAGGCAAGCCATTCACCGGCGAGGACGTGCGCTTTACGACGAAGGACGGCGTGCTTTATATGATTGCGTTGGGCGTGCCGAAGAAAGATTTGCAGGTCAAGTCGCTCGGCACGGCGGCCAAGTTGTTGGATAAACCCATCGCGAGCATCACGCTTCTCGGCAGCAAAGAGAAAGTGCAATGGTCACGGACAAATAATATGTTAATCATCAAACCGCCGCAAAAATCGCCGAATAATATCGCCATCATCTATAAAATTTCTTTTTGAAAATGAAAAACATCTCGCCAATTCTGCTGATTTTGGGTGCGGTAGCCGTTGCAAACTGCGGGCGCACGCAAATCCTAACCGATCCCATCCCTGAAACCGCCGTGCCCACGGTCATCGTCAGCACGACGAATGAGCCGGTGACGCCGGGGAAATTCCAGCCGTCGTGGGACTCGCTGCGCCAGTATCAATGCCCGGACTGGTTTCGCAACGCGAAGTTCGGCATCTGGGCCTGCTTCGGTCCGCAGAACGTGCCGGAGGACGGCGACTGGTATGCGCGCAACATGTATGTGGAAGGCAGCCGGCAAAATAAATTTCATGTGGCGCACTACGGGCCGCCGTCGCAGTTTGGTTTCAAGGATGTCATCCACCTTTGGAAGGCGGAAAATTTTGACGCCGATAAACTCATCGCGCTCTACAAAAAAGTGGGCGCGCAATATTTTTTCGTCATGGCCAATCACCACGACAACTTTGACATGTATGATTCCAAGTATCAGCCGTGGAACAGTGTCAACGTCGGGCCGCACAAGGACATCGTCGGTGATTTCGCCAAGGCTGCGCACGAGC
This sequence comes from uncultured Verrucomicrobia subdivision 3 bacterium, assembly GCA_903889895.1. Lineage (GTDB taxonomy): Bacteria > Verrucomicrobiota > Verrucomicrobiia > Limisphaerales > UBA11358 > UBA11358. Next base: position 3,207 of record CAISYZ010000106.1, read on the forward strand.
AGGGACTGCGTTTCGGTGTTAGCGTCCATGCCTCGCACGCGTGGAGTTTTTACGAAATCGCCCAGAGTGCCGACAAGACCGGGCCGTTCGCCGGCGTGCCTTACGATGGCAAATTGACGAAAGCCGACGGCCAGGGCAAATGGTGGGACGGCCTCGATCCGCAGGAACTCTACGCGCAAAATCACACGCCGAGTTTGAACTTCAGCAACGCCAGCGCGATTCACGCCCAGTGGAATTGGGGAAACGGTGCGAGCCTTCCCGATCAGGCTTACTGCGATAAATTTTACAACCGCACGCTTGACCTCGTTCACAAATACAAACCGGATTTGGTTTACTTTGACGACGATGCGCTGCCGCTTTGGCCGGTCAGCGACGCCGGTTTGAAAATCGCCGCCGACTTTTACAACTTCAACATGGAGCAGCACGATGGCAAGCTGGAAGCCGTGCTGTTCGGCAAGATGCTTTCCGCGGGCCAGCAAAAATGTATCGTCCGCGACATCGAACGAGGCGCGTCCAACCAAATCGAGGAGCAACCGTGGGAGACGGACACCTGCATTGGCAACTGGCATTACGACCGGTCAGTCTACGATAAAAACCGTTACAAAAGCGCCAAGACCGTCATCCAGATGTTGTGCGACATCGTCAGCAAAAATGGTGATTTGCTGCTGAACATTCCCGTGCGCGGCGACGGCTCGATTGACGACAAGGAACAAGCCGTGCTCGCGGGCATTGGCGCGTGGATGGACGTGAACAAGGAATGTATCTTTGGCACGCGCCCGTGGAAAGTTTTCGGCGAAGGTCCGGCCTCGGCAGGCGCGGCGCTTTCCGCTCAAGGCTTCAACGAAGGTAAGGGCAAGCCGTTCAGTGGTGGCGACGTGCGCTTTACCACCACGGGCAATGCGCTTTACGCCATCGTGCTCGGAACTCCGCAACAAGATTTACAGATCAAATCACTAGGCATAGCGGCGAAGCTGCTGGATAAGTCCATCGCCAATATCACGCTGCTTGGCAGCGGCGCGAATGTGGAGTGGACACAAACGGCTGACGAACTCACCGTCAAAGCCCCGACTAAATCACCGAACAACATCGCCATTGTCTATAAAATCACGCTGCGGTAATTTGGTAATCATTTTCTTGAAAACTAAAAAGCAAAGTTATCTCATCGCCTTGACATGTGTGCTGTGTCTGGCAGACAGCCTCCATGCGGAGGAACTTCCCGCGCCCCTCACGCCGCTGCCGCCGCCGTCACCTCACATAAACGGCCCGGATATTTTTGGTGTGCGGCCCGGCTCGGCATTTCTCTACACCATTCCCGCCACCGGCGACCGGCCGATGTCGTTCGGGGCTGACGATTTGCCGGCGGGTCTGAAATTGGATGCGGCCACTGGGCACATCACTGGCGAGTTAGACGTCAAAGGTGTTTATCCCGTTGTGCTGCGCGCGACCAATGCGCTGGGCGCGGCGGATAAAAAATTCCGAATCGTAGTTGGCGACCAGATTGCGCTGACGCCGCCGATGGGTTGGAATAGTTGGAATTGCTGGGCGGAGTCGGTGGATCAGGAAAAAGTTTTACGTTCGGCACGCACGTTGGTTGCTTCCGGCCTCATCAACCACGGCTGGACTTACATCAATATTGATGACTCATGGCAGGGACAGCGCGGTGGAGTTTTCAATGGCATTGAGCCCAATAAAAAATTTCCCGACATGAAATCGCTTTGCAACCAGATTCACGAAATGGGACTCAAGGCTGGCATTTATTCAACGCCGTGGATTACGTCATATGCAAAATACATTGGCGGTTCGAGTGACGATGCGGCGGGTGCGTGGTCAAAGGTGCAGGCGAGCGGCAAATTTTGGCATTTCGGAAAGAACAATTTTGCGGAAAACGATGCGCAACAATTTGCCGACTGGGGCTTTGATTATTTAAAGTTCGACTGGAATCCAAACGACTTGGCTCACACCGCGGAAATGTTCGTTGCCTTGCGGAAGACCAAGCGCGACATCATTTTCAGTCTGTCCAACACCGCGCCGTTTGATCGCGTCGCCGACTGGGCGAAGCTGGCTAATTGCTGGCGCACGACTTGTGACATTTATGACGGCTGGAATGAAAATCCCAAGGCGGGTTATAACTACGGCATTTCTGAAATTGCCTTTTCACAAGACCGCTGGGCGCCGTTTTCGGGGCCGGGACATTGGAACGATCCGGACATGCTGGTGGTTGGTCACGTCGGTTGGGGGAGCAAACTGCACGCAACGCACCTCACGCCGGATGAACAATACGCGCACGTCAGCATGTGGTGCCTGCTTTCCGCGCCGCTGCTGATCGGCTGCGATTTGGAGCAACTCGACGCCTTCACCATCGGCCTGTTGAGCAATGACGAAGTGCTGGCGCTAGATCAAGATGCGTTGGGCAAACAGGCAGTGCGAGTGGCGACCATCGGCCCAGTGGATGTCTTTGCGAAGGAATTGGAGGACGGTTCAAAGGCGCTTGGATTTTTCAATCGCGGCGGAGACGTCGCAAAAATCAATTTCAATAAATTGGGTTACCTCGGATTGTCCGGCACCTGGCACGTTCGTGACCTCTGGCGGCAAATAAATTTGCCCGATGCTAAGGGCGCGCTCAAGTTGGTCATTCAACCGCACGGAGTTGCTCTGCTTAAGTTAATTTCCGCCTCACCACAATCATCCAAGCTATGAAAACATCGCTTCACACAGCAATTCATAAAATCTGTTTATCTGGCATTATTACCGGCTTGGGTGGATTATCCTTGGGCTACAGCCAGCAACTGGCCTTTCCCGGCGCGCAGGGATTTGGCCAATACGCCACTGGCGGACGCGGCGGCACGGTATATCACGTCACCTCTCTGGCGGACGATGGCAGCGCGGGCACGTTTCGCGCGGCGGTGAGTTCTCCCAACCGCATCATCGTTTTTGATGTCGGCGGTTATATCAATCTCGGCTCCGCCGTGTCAGCCGCCAGCAATCTGACCATCGCGGGTCAAACCGCTCCGGGCGGCGGCATTGGGTTGATGGGCAATGAACTGTCCTTTTATAACCAAAACAACATTATCTGCCGCCATCTGCGGGTCCGGCAGGGTGGCAGTAGCACCGGTTCCAGCGGCATCAACATCGGTTCCAGTGGTGGTCAGGCCAACAACATGATATTTGACCATACTTCGGTGGAGTTTGGCCAATGGGACAGCATCGATGCCGTCGGCACCTACAACTTCACGATTCAGAACTGCATCATTGCCGATCCGATCAACCAACAGTTCGGTGCGCACGTCCAAGGCGCCAATGCCTCTTACGTCAACAACCTCTGGGTCAACGCGCATAACCGCCAACCCTTGGCCAAGGCCAGCACGATCTATGTCAATAATGTCATTTATGATTTTCAGGCCGGTTACACGACCGCCGATACCGCCGGGCATTTTAGTCATGACATCGTGAACAACTATTTCATCACCGGCCCTTCCAGCACCGCGCCCAATGACGATTTTTTCCAGTTTGACGGCAACCAGACGGTTTATGGCGTGGGCAATATGCTCGATAGCAGTCGGGATGGCATCTTGAACGGCAGTCCGTCCGAACCTGGCGGTGACGTTGTGTCGGCCACGCCGTGGTCGCCGGTTACCGCGACCATTCCAACGGTGTCCGCCCAAAATGCCTATCGCATTGACGTTTCCAGCGCCGGCGCATTTCCTTCCGACCCGCTGGACTCACTCGTTATCGGCCAGGTGATGTCCCTCGGCATGTCCGGCAACTTGATCACCAGTCCGGGCAACACCGGGTTGGCCAACGGCGGCTACGGCACGATTGACGGCGGCACGGCGCTGGTGGATTCGGATCAGGACGGAATGCCGGACGTTTGGGAAAATGCCACCGGATCAAATCCGCTGGTGGCGGACAACAACGTGGTGGCCGCCGACGGTTATACTTTGCTGGAGCATTATCTGAATTGGCTCGCCGCGCCGCACGCGTTTGTCCAGACGAATGCGACGGACATTGACCTCTGGCCCTACACGCTCGGCTTTACCAACGGCGCGACTTACACGTTTGCAAATATGACCAACTGCACCGTGACGCTGACCAACGCGCATTTCGCGCACTTCGTTCCCAAAACAAATTTCACCGGCCTCGCGAGTTTCGTTTTTGCCGTGAGCAATCCCGACGGCAGCACGATGACCAACACGATGGGCCTGCTTGTTTCCATCGCTTACATCCCCAAAAATCTCGTCTGGCGCGGCGATGGCGTGAACAATATTTGGGACACGACGAACACCGCCGACTGGTTCAACGGCAATGACCTCGTCACTTTCAATTCCAGCGACAACGTGACTTTTGATAACACCGGCTCCAGCAGTCCGGCCATCAGCATCAACACCACAGTCGCGCCCGGCAGCGTAGTTATCAACGCGAATCAAAATTACACCTTCAACGGTGCCGGCTTGATTGCCGGCCAGGGTGCCGTGACGATAACCGGCACCAATACCGTCGCGCTGAACAATATTAATAGCTATACCGGCGGGACGACCATTAACAACGCCACAGTGCTGCTCAATAATTTCTACAGTCTGGGAACCGGGTTGGTCACGCTCAACGGCGGCACAATTAACCAGAGCGGCGGATCCGGGTTTGGCAACACCGTCAGCAACCTCGCCACGAGCACTTTGAACTTCACTAACGGCAGCGCCATTTACGCCACTCTCAATCTCATCGGCAGCGGGACGGTGAACATCAACTCCGGCGGTGGCGGCGTCTTCACGCCCGGAGGCTCACAGAGCGGTTTCACAGGAACGGTCAATGTCAACTGTGCCATGCGCACCTCCACCGCTACCACCGCCACCACTTTTGGCGGTGCCAATTCAATCTGGAATTTTGGCCCCACCGGCGGCATCTACACGAAAAATGGCAACCAGACGACCACTTTTGGCGCCTTGTCCGGCGTGACCGGCTCGTCGCTGTCCGGCGGCGGTTCCTCTCCGACCACCTATGTGGTTGGTGCCTTGAACACAAGCACCACATTTGGTGGTGCCTTTAACAATGGCGCGGCCGCCATCCCGACCAGTTTGGTGAAGGTCGGCACCGGCACGCTTACTTTGAGCGGCACCAGCACGCACACCGGCAATACGACCATCAGCAACGGCACAATTCTGGTCACGGGCAGCCTAAGTAACTGTCCGGTGACGGTGGTGAATGGCGCAGCGCTGTGTGGCACCGGATTTCTCGGCGGCGGCGTGACCATTCAGTCCGGCGGAAATATTTTGCCCGGCATCACGAACGGACAGGCCGGCACGCTCACCATTAGCAACGGCCTGACACTCGCCGCGCCGAATTTATTTTTTGATTTGTCGAGTTCGCCGAGCGGCGCGAATGACAAAATAGTGATGCAAGGCGGTTCGCTGGCGATGAGCGGCGTGAACAATTATATTTTTTATCCCATCAACGGCTTTTACGGCGCGGGAACCTACGACCTGATTGACGGCGCAACCACTTCGACCGCGTGGAGCGGCGTCACGCAAAATTTGCCCACCAACACGCGCCAGACTTTCAATCTTTTCCGCGCCAGTGCTGGCAGCAATCCGTCCTACGTCCGGCTCACCGTCACCGGCAACGCCGGTTCGCTCGTGTGGCGGGGAACCAACGGCAACAACTGGGACGTCGTCACAACCAATTGGTTGAACGGCGCGTCCGCCGATCAATTTTACAATCTCGACCTCGTGCAGTTCGACGACACTTCCACCAACGGCAACGTGAACATCGTCGGCACGCTGCAACCAGCGACGGTGCTGGTTACGAATAATTTGCTTAACTACACCATCGGCGGCGGCGTGCTAGCGGGCTTCACGAGTTTGACCAAGAACGGTTTGGGAACATTGACGCTCAATTCCAGCAACAGTTTTAGCGGCGGCATTTTTGTCAATGGCGGCACCCTGCAATTCGTGAATAATTACTATGCCGGCGGCACCGGCCCGGTAACGCTCAATGGCGGAACATTGTTCCTTAACAATGTCGGCACTGGCTCGACCGTTTCTAGCAGCGGCTCCAACACGTTGCAAACCTACGCCCAGCCCTACGCCGGGTTCAACCTGCAAGGTGCCGGCATTTTGAATCTGAACATCGGCAGCGGTGGAGTGTTTTCACCCAGCGGCGACTGGAGCGGATTTGGCGGCACTTTGAATTTTCTGACCGGCAACTGGATTCGCGAATTAAATACCGTGAGCTTCGGCAGCAGCAATGCAGTCTGGAATTTCGGCAGTGCGGGTGGCCTTTACAACAAATATGGCGGTTCGACCATTTCGCTCGGCGCGGTGTTCGGCGGCCCGTCCGCCGGGCTGGGGGCGGCCAGCAATGGCACGACCAACCAAAACAGCCCTACCACTTATGTGATCGGTGGCGTCAACACCAACAGCATTTTCAACGGCACGATTTACGACGGCAACGGCGTCGGCACCATTTTAATTTTCAACGGTCCCGGCTCGCTCGCGCTCACCGGCAACAATACTTTAAGCGGCGGCACGACGGTCAACGGCGGCACGTTGTTGGTGAACAACACCAACGGCAGCGGCACCGGTTCGGGTTCGGTCAGCATCAATCCCGGCGGCGCGCTCGGCGGCACGGGCACGATTGGCGGGCAGGTTTCATTCGCTGCCGGAGCCACGCTCGTGCCCGGCAACAACGGCGTCGGCACGCTCTCCATCACCAACAATCTTGGCTTAAACAATGCCAGCATTCTGCAATTTGATGTTGGCACTAATAGCGACCAGGTTGCCGTCACCGGCGACCTCACGCTTGGCGGCACGCTGAACGTCAATGCCGCCGCCGGCTTCGGCCCCGGCACTTATCCGATCTTCACTTACGGCGGCACTTTGAGCGTCGGCACAGTTACCCTTGGCACCGCACCGGCGAGTTATGGCTACAGAATTGACACGTCGGTCCAGGGGCAGGTGAACCTGATTGTGTCGCGGCCTCAATTTGGAAGCATTCGAGCTGCCTCGAACGGCTTGGTGATGAGCGGTTCCGGCGGTCCGGCCAACGCTAGCTATTATTTGTTGTCATCAACAAACCTCGCCCTGTCGCTGGCGAACTGGACACGCCTCGCCACGAATCAGTTTGATGCCAATGGAAATTTTGGTTTCACCAACTCCTTTACGAACAGGACGCCGCAGCAGTTTTTCCGCCTGCAACTGCCGTGATCAACGAAAACGCCATGCGGGACAATAAATTTCAACTTCTTTTTCTGATCTTGGTTTTGGTCACCGCATCTTTTGCTCGCGCCGATGTTGGTAATCGTGGCGCGTGGGGCGACCAAGGTGACGGCACTTTCAAGAATCCGGTTTTACCGGGTGATTTTTCCGACCCGGATGTGATCCGGGTCGGCAGCGATTATTATTTCATCACCTCGACCTTTCAATATTCGCCCGGCATGGCGGTGCTGCACTCCAAGGATTTGGTGAACTGGCAATTTCTCAGCCATTGCGTCGCCGACCTCACGCAGCTTGGTCCGGAACTGAACTGGGATCGCATGAACCGCTACAATCGCGGCATCTACGCGGGCGCAATCCGCTTTCACGATGGCAAGTTCTGGGTGTTTTTCACGACGATGGACGAAGGTGTTTTTATGACAACGGCGACGAACGCCGCCGGTCCATGGTCGCCGGTGGCGCGCATTTGGGACAAGCCTGGCTTTGATGATCCGTGCCCGTTTTGGGACGATGATGGGCAGGCATATCTGCTGTTGAGCACACCGGGCAAACAGTGGTGGACGCACATTTTCAAAATGAGCCGTGATGGCAAGACCATTGATATCACGAGCGAAAAAATCCTTGATAACTACCAATCGAGCGAGGGCAATAAAATTTATAAGATCAACGGCACTTATTATGTTTTTCACAATGAATATCATAGAAGTCAGAATGTTCGTGTCGGCGTGATGCTGCGCGCGAAGAGCCTGGATGGTCCGTGGGAGAAGAAAACCATCCTCGAAGATTCGCCTGAGCGCTACGACCGGCAGCCCAATCAGGGCGGGTTGGTTCAGACGTCCGGTGGTGATTGGTGGTTTATCACCCACCAAGGGCGGGGGGAAAATGGCGAGGAATATCACCGTGCCCGACGGGGCGATGCCGACGCGGCCGAACTCCGCGCGATGGACACAGTCGGCACTTACGACGGCCGCCCGTCAAGCTTGTTGCCAGTAAAATGGGTGGATGGCTGGCCGATTCCCGGCCCGCTGGACAAGAACGGCGCTGGGAATATTACTTGGACTGCCCCGAAGCCCGTCAAAGGATTTCCCATACAAGTGCCGCAATCCTCCGATGATTTCAGAGACTCGAAGCTCGGACCACAATGGGAATGGAATTACCAGCCCCGGGCCGACAAGTGGTCGCTCACAGCGCGTCCCGGTTGGCTTCGGCTCGAAGCCTTCGCGCCACTGGTGAAAGGAGATTTCTTCAAGGCGGGCGACACGCTGACGCAGCGTGTCATGGGAACGGATGGCGGCACGGTGCAAGTGAGGTTGGACGCATCCGGGATGGCGGACGGGCAGATTGGCGGGCTGCTTTTCTTTTGGAAAAACTTTGCCCAGATTGGTGTCGCCCAGAAAGCCGGCCGAAGGAACCTCGTATTAAATGAGAATGGAATCATTACCGAAGGGCCGGGATTATCGGTGACCAACTTCGCTTGGGTGCGCGCAACCATAGACGACCAAGGCGGCTGCACCTTCGCCTACAGCCTAGATGGCAAATCTTTCACCGCCATCGGCTCGCGGTTTGCATTTGGCTGGCATAACTACCGGGGCACGCGCTTGGGATTGTTAACTTACAACGACCTTGGTGAACATGGTCACTTAGATTTTGGCGATTTTTATTATGACTATTCAAGAGGCAGTCACAGATTCTGAATACGGTAATTCCCGATTTTTTCGCCTGCGGAGTTTTTCTTTAATCACTGCTTCCAAGCTCTGCGTCGTAGTTGTGAAGCCATCAGCTCAAAAGGCTAGCTGTTATGCTTGCGTTGGATAAACCGTTGCCGCCAAACTGGGTGGATTTCTGGCTGCTTTTATCTTATTCAACCGGCTTGGCAATTTTATTCAGATAAAAATTGTGGTCTGGAGGTGGAGCATGGGATGGAACACAAATGGTATTATTGGTGTTAGTTTTCATGGGTAGACTTTAGCACCAAAGCTTCATTGCGTCGGTGGTCTGCCTTCTCATCTAATCCGCTTAAGCGGCGCGTTTTGATCTGTAAATCACTTTGCCTCTAACTCAAATCAGAAATATCGTCACCAGAATCTGGAAAGCTAAAGTTGCCCAATGTGTTACGAACCCTCCCGCAGGAGCAGTTGATCCAGCCGCTGGGGCGAAACCGGAACGGCCGTGCCCAGTTCCTGTGCAAACAGGGAGACTTTGTATTCCTCCACCATCCAGCTGTAAACGGCGGCTGAAAAGTGCGGCGGGGTCATGTGTGTGACGCGGCGGTTCAAAAGTGCGGCATCTTCATTAACAATGAAGCATGTATCGCAATATGAATGACTGGGCCGAGATTCGCAGAAGAGTGTTGGTGGAT
>CAISYZ010000107.1 GCA_903889895.1 uncultured Verrucomicrobia subdivision 3 bacterium
ATAATGCCAGTCTGGCATCTTGACTGCTGGGGAAAATGACAAAACCAAGTCGGAATCGCTCACATCGTTTTTCCTGCAAAGCCCGTTTATTTATTGCTACTTACAACTGCCCACAGGCTCCGTGACCGGATGACTCTGATTCGTGACAGACAAAATCTTCTTGTCCGCAACCCGGATCAAAAACGGTTGAATCCGTGGAAGTTCGTCGCCAGGCTTGAAATAATCATACGTCTGTAATTTGGGCTGAAGCTGGTCGCGCGGCGACGATTCCACGATTGTAACAATATGGCGGGGAACTTTGGTTTCGGAACACACAACGCAGCTCTGTGAATCGGGCGACCACGTCGCCGGTTCAAAATATGGATTTGCGGCGCTGCCATCCTGCGTGAGTTCAGTGGTGTTGCCGGAAGCGGTTTCGACGAGCGCGACATTGTTATTACCAAACTGAACGCGCCATCTGCCATCGGGCGACTCGTCCGCGTTACGGGTCTTTTGCGGCATCGCTGGCGCGACGACTTTTTTGCCAGGACCATCCACGATGATTTGCAGATTTTCAGAGTAGGCTTCGAAAACACCGAGCAGGGTGCCGGTGGCGTCCGTTACCACCCAGACATGGCCGACGTAAGTATTCAGGTTGCGCGCGTCATTCGGATGCACGCGGCCATAGGACTGCCGTTCACCGGCGGCATCAATTGAGAACAGTTCAACCGAGTCCATCATGTCATTGAAGAAACGGATGCTGGTAGCCTTGCCCGTGTCACGGCTGGGATGGATTTTCGGCATAGTCCACGTCGAAGTATGGGGCGGTGCATCGGCGGGCAGATGCAATACATCTGCGCTGGCACTTCGCATGATTTTACCCGAGGCGGCATCCACCAGGACATATTCCCATTTGTTTGGGCTGGTTTGAACACGATACCAAAAACGCTGATTGCCCGGCAGCCAGTGTGGCTGGACGTTGGCGCGGAAGATTTTGTTTTCCGTGCGTCGGGCAAGTGACAATGAGCGGTCGCCGTCCGCTTTTGTATCCTGCGCCGCTCCATTACCAGCGATTAATACGAAAAAAAGAGCGACATTAATAAAAGTCTTCATGCAACACAAGTAATGATCGGTAATCGAACGAAATGTTTAATAATAGCGAGCGGCAGCGAAGTGTGTGGTGATAAACATAAATTTCAACGAATATTGTCCCGCCCAAACTGGAAAGATCTGGATATTAAAACTACTGCTTCAGCGGAATGCCCAACGCGGCTCCGTCATAAACAATTTCGACATCGGCATGGGCGACAGGATCAACACCGCCAACCCCGTTGCGAACCAATACGGCGCGAACCGTCCGCTGTTTGAGCATGCCGGGAAAAGAACCGTGCCGTTTGCCGATGGTTAATATGCCCGCCTTATCATTCCACGCAAGTTGAATCTCGGAGCGTTTGCCCTTCTGGTAGGCGAACCCCTCTCCGGCATCTTCATAGAGTGTGAATGTTCCATCCGCACCCGGGCAGACCCTGATCTCAAGCGGGTCAGTCGGCTTTTCGCTGGTGTATTGCATGGTAGGTCCCATGGGCACAATACTGCCGGCGCGCAAATATAAAGGAATACGATTCAGCGGTGCATCGGGAGTCGCCTGTCGCCCACCCGCAAAACGTTCACCAGTCCAGAAATCATACCAGTCCGTCCCGGCAGGCAACACCACCTCGCGCGAGATATCTACCGGCTTGCTGTTGTTCTTGCTGGTAATCTTTAGTTCCAAGTCCTGTCCCGCAGTATCTTGGAAATACTCTATAACAATTGGCACCTGGCTATTCGCCGGAAGATCAATGCTCGCCGTTCTGCTAGTGGTAGGATGAGTTGTCCAGTCCTCAATCACCGTCTTGCCATCAAGGGTCAGACGATAACCATCATCCGCCGCCAAGTTGAATTTATAGGTTGCAGGTGCCGGGCCGGTTGCTAATGTTCCGATCCAACGAACGCTGTAGTGCTCGTTCGGAAGGCCATCCACTTTTTGCGTGACCGGGATCACCGGCATGGGCTCAAAGCGGCTGGCAATTATTTTTCCGAAATTGGTCCCCAGATAATAGGTTGCGGTCAGGCCACCGACCTTTCCCGTGGCATCAATGAAGTGCTCACTTCCAATTTTCTCCCAGCCAAGCTGGGAATTTAGCACTGGACAAACCATCAGGGCCGGACCGAACATGAACTGGTTCGGGCAAACGCGCGCCACCGGGTCTTTGGGGAAATCCATCACGAGCGCGCGCATCAGTGTGCCATTCTGGCTGGTGATATTCCATGCGCAGGAGTAAAGATAGGGCATCAACCGGTAACGCAAATTTGCGAAGCGCAACAGTGTGTCATAGGTGGTCTCCCCAGGCTTGCCAAAACGCCAGGGTTCTCTCGGAGTCTGGGTTCCGTGCGATCTGAACATGCCAAAAAATGTGCCGAACTGGAACCACCGCACATACAATTCGCGGTATTCTGTGCTTTCGCACCCTTGTGGATACTGGTTAAGGGTAAATCCGCCAATGTCAGTATTCCAGTAAGGAATGCCCGACAGACAGGTATTAAGACCATCCACCACCTGACGCCGCAGCACGTCCCACGAGGCATCAATATCGCCGGTCCAGAACATCGCACCCGTCCGTTGTAGTCCGGGATATACGCCGCGAGTAAGTATCGCCACACGCTTGTCTGGACGGGCTTGCACCTGCAAATCATGGATCGCCTGACACACGGCAAGCGGATAGGCATTCCAGACCAGCCCCAGTGGACCGAGCGCGGTCCGGTCTGACGGTTTGGCTCCGCAACCGTTTTCCGCCAAATCCGTGGCGTCAAGCCACCAGCCATCCCAACCGCAATCCCAAAAAAACTTTTGATATAGCGGCTTCAAGGTGGCGTAGGTTTCTGGGTTGAACGCATCACAGTAGGTGCTCCATCCACTGCTATAAACCAACCCTTTCTTCTTGAGTGCAACAAATGCCAGGTTGGTCTTCGGACCATTATTGAACTGGGACCACTGGGATATCAGCGTATGGAAGTGCATATCGTGCAGGGTGAGGTTTGCCGCCGCTGGATCAGGATAACGACTCCGATCATATTGAGGCGCGCTCCAGCCGTAATCGGCCCAGTAGAACCAGTCCTGAATAATGACATCGCATGGAAATTTAAGGGTGCGAAACTGTTGGCCCACATCCACAAGCTCCTGCTGATTATCATAGCGCTCCTTACTTTGGCAGTAACCAAACTGCCACTTCGGCGGCAACGCCGCCGCGCCGGTGAGTCTGCGGAAACCATCAATGGCGTCATCCATGCACGGCGCAGCGATCACATAGTAGCTTTCCTCAAATGCCGTCTTTGATGTGAAGGACATGTCGCTCGCCGTAGATTCCCAATCAAACTGCGAAGGCACATCCCAAAAGAGTCCCCAACCTCCCGTTGAAACCACGACAGCCATCGGATCTTCGATGTTTTCGATCTGACCATGGATTTTCCGACCGTTCAACTGAAGTTTGTCAGCCATGATGCTGCCCATTCCATAAAGCAATTCACCTTCACGCAAGTGCCAGTGTTGCCCAATCGAGTTACAAGATGTTCCAGCAAGGGTCGTGGCAGTAATGGTTGCGCCATCCTCGACGAGTATAGTGTTACCGTCAATTGAATCTACTTCTATGGAACCGTGTTTTTTGTCGAAGACAACTTTCAATTTTGTCGTTGTCAGAACGGTTGTCGCACCTTCATCCGAAACGTGGCAAACACCAACCCTCACGGCAGGTAAAACCGCAGGCCCCATGGTTTTTGCCCACTCAGGAAGTGCAGTGCGACGTATCCTGACGATTTTATCGTCCCTAAACTCAATCCGCAGCCGCAATGCATTGTCGGTGGCATCTAACCCATCCGCCCGCTTTTTGACTGTCCACGAGTGGGCATCATTTTTTTTGGGCAAGCCAGAAGTGGCGGGATTTTCGGAGGCCGCCTTATTCTGAGCCAACGCCAGGTTTGAAATCATCAGTAGCCCGACGACCACGGCCTCACAAAGTATAATTAAAATTCTTATTTTCATGGATGGGAGTTTTACCATTCATCTGCCCTTGTCATAAGCGACGTCTTCGGCTTCAGAGTTTCCCAGCGTCCCTGTGAATTTTCTCCCGAGGCAGCCATGCCCCAGACTGGAACCGAGGTTTTCCTCTGCCAAAACAGATTGTTGCCGAATGGATTCGACACTTGGATATCAGTGCGGGCTGAAGTCTCAAACACCTTTTCAAACATTACGCGGATCCTTTTCATATTTATATTTCCAAAATTATTTGATTCCAATAATGACGGCTCGCCAATGCAGAAGGCTTTGACGAGATCCAGTGTGTTTTCCCAATCCTGGGCAGCACCAGTTACAGAAACACAGTCGTTGTTTTGGTATTCAGCGGTCTGGTGGCAATAAAACATCAAAATCTTCACGCCGGGCGCAAGCAATACGATGGATTTGTCCATTCCAATCAACCAAGACACATTAAATGCCCATTGACTAATTCTGATCAATTTCCACATATTTTAGCTGACGATAGCGTTTTGGCTTGGATGGAATTGACACGCCTACTGTCAAATATCTACTAATTCTGGTTTTTATCGGTATGGGTAGATGTTCAACCAAAAAACGAGGTTGTTTGTATCAAATTGACAGTAATTTTGTCAGCCGTAACCAAGACAGCAATAGAAATGGAACATATCATAGTAGGTGTAAAGAAAATGCTTGTCTACAGACTGGAACGCAGGCAACCACAAATACGAAACATATCAAGAACAACAGAAAGGCTAGGCGTTATTATTTAGAGAAACCAAAGATCGCATGAAAAAGAATCCACCAACCGGCATCAGCCGCCGCCGGTTCATCACTCAAACCGCCGCTGTCATAACCCTGCCGCTCATCCTGCCCGGCTGCGCCACCAGTTTTGCACGGCGCACGCAGCCTTCAAACCGCATCCATGTCGGGGTTGTGGGGTGGGGCATGCAGGGGCCGAACAACACCAGGTCGTTTCTAGTTGAGGACGGCTGCCAGGTCATCGCCACGTGTGACCTAGACAAAAATCATTTGCAGGACGCGGTTAACACCATCAACGACCATTACCAGACCAAGGACTGCACCGCCTATCACGATTACCGCGAAATGATGGCTCGCGAGGATCTGGACGCCGTGATGATTGCCGTCCCCGACCACTGGCACGAGTTGGTCGCCACCGAGGCGGCCCACCGCAACTTGGACATTTACGGTGAAAAGCCGCTTGCCAAAACCGTCGCGGAACAGCAGGCTATCGTCCGCGCCGTCGAGAAGCACAAGATCATCTGGCAGACTGGTTCCTGGCAGCGTTCGCAACCGCCGTTCCACAAGGCGGCGGAAATTGTCCGCAACGGCCTCATCGGCAAAGTCACCCACGTCGAAGTCGGGCTTCCGTCCGGCCACACGGATTTTGCCGGCAGCGCACCGGAATTGTTTAAAAGACTCGTTGCGCTGCCAGACAAGGTGGACAACCTCGCCAATGTGATACCCGGCACGGTCGCATGGGATCTCGCCGTCACCGAGCCGCCGCAGGAACTTGATTACAATACTTGGATCGGCCCGTCTAAAATGGAGCCTTACATCAAGCAGCGCGTCTACATGAACTGGCGCTGGAATTATAATACCGGCGGCGGCCAGCTGATGGACTGGGTTGGACATCACGTTGACATCGCGCATTGGGGACTGGGTTTTGACCGTTCCGGACCGTTGGAAGTTGAAGGCCACGGCGAATTCCCCGCTGCCAACGCGCTATGGAACACCGCCACCAAATACCGCATCGAACTCAAGTATCCGGAGAACATCACCATGACCATCGCCGGTGGTTTTGATGATATCAAAAGCGGAACCAAATGGATCGGCACCGACGGTTGGGTCTGGGTGGATCGCGGCGGATTTGATGCTTCCAATCTCGAGTGGAAAAAGGGCAAAATCCTGCCTGAAGCCCTACGCCAAATAAAATTGTATGAGTCCCCCGGCCACTGGCGGAACTTTCTGGACTGCGTCCGGTCGCGCCGACCCACTATCGCGCCGGTGGAAACCGCGCATCATTCCGCCATTCCCGGCCACCTCGGGCTAATCTCGATGTTCGTTGGACGAAAAATCCGGTGGGACAATGCCAGCGAAACCATTATTGGCGACCCTGAGGCCAGCCGGCTCCTGACCCGCGCCTATCGCGCGCCCTGGAAGATGTAGGTTGGCATTTTGCGTTCTTAAGGTGGTAAAATCTAGTGCTTGCAGATTCGCCAGCACTGATAGAGACAAATGTGCAGCCGCGTCCGTTGTGGGACGGCTGACAATAAGTGCCGCACTTTTCGAGCGTTATTTACAGGCCAAAAGGCTGGCTCAATGATTTAAGGTTTACGGCTTCCCGTCAACGACAT
Source organism: uncultured Verrucomicrobia subdivision 3 bacterium (assembly GCA_903889895.1). Taxonomy (GTDB): domain Bacteria; phylum Verrucomicrobiota; class Verrucomicrobiia; order Limisphaerales; family UBA11358; genus UBA11358. The sequence goes on from CAISYZ010000107.1 coordinate 6,424, forward strand.
TTATTTTTCCTCACTGACGACAACTATAATTCCCCATCGGACATGAGCTCTTCGGTATGAAGGTTGAGGGGATTCCTGGCTGGTGGAGTGGAGTCAGGAGGGCGA
>CAISYZ010000108.1 GCA_903889895.1 uncultured Verrucomicrobia subdivision 3 bacterium
CATAATGCCAGTCTGGCATCTTGACTGCTGGGGAAAATGACAAAACCAAGTCGGAATCGCTCACATCGTTTTTCCTGCAAAGCCCGTTTATTTATTGCTACTTACAACTGCCCACAGGCTCCGTGACCGGATGACTCTGAATCTCCATGCGCATTAATATTAAATCCCTGCTTGCTGTCGCCATGCTGGTAGCGTCCTTCAACGTCTTTGCCGCGCCGGCGTAAATCACCGTGGACATCGACAAGCCCGGCCACACGATTTCGCCGTTGCTCTGGGGTATTTTCTTCGAGGATATCAATCTCTCCGCTGACGGCGGGCTTTATCCTGAACTGGTTCGCAACCGCTCCTTTGAAGGCAGCGACGAATTGCGCTATTGGAAATTCACTTCGTCATCCGCGAACAGCACCTGGGCCGTTGACGCGAGCCGGCCATTGAATCCCTTCAATCGGCATTGCCTTCGCGTGAAGGCGGAAGGCGGCGGCACGCTGGAGAACGAAGGTTATTGGGGCATGAACTTCGTCGCCGGCAACGCCTGCACGTTCACGGTCGCCGCGCGCAGCACGGATAACTTCAAGGGCAAGCTCACGGTGCAGATCTGCGATGCTTCCGGCGCGCCGCTTGGCTCCGGCGAAATCTCCGACATCGGCAGCGACTGGAAGTATCATTCGCTCACGCTCACGCCGTCCAAGTCCGATCCGAAAGGCAAGCTCAAGCTCGCCATCGGCGGCACCGGCACCCTGTTTCTGGACATGATTTCGCTCACGCCGGCCACCGGGCCGAGCATCGGGCCGATCAAACCCGGAATGGCCACAAAGCTCATCGCTCGGATAAGCTCGGACTTGGGAAACGTCCGCACCAGCGTCAATCGTCCCACCGGCACCATCATCGCGCCGCCGAACCCTTGCAGGACGCGGCAGGCCACCAGCAGATGGATGCTGTTTGAAACACCGCAGAGCAACGAGCCCAGCGTGAACGTCCCGATCGCCCAGACCGCACCCGGCGGCAATTTGCCGGTCAACGGGGTTTGTATCTTTGACAACTCGAACGGCAGCCTCCGCTTGACCGAACGTTTGGCCGCGAATTTTTCAGCCATAATTTCCACTGCACTGACAGCCGAAAAAAACCATGGCAATGCCGACCTGGTGGACGCGTTGGAAGGGTTGCTGGTTGAGTTGAATCGCGTCGCCACCGTCACTTGCGCCGATGCTTCGGCCGGGGTGTTGAACGATACCACCACAAATTCGCCGGAGGGCTGGCAGCGTGTGATAGCGCCCGGTTCCAAGGCGATTATGACCAGCACTTCTGGCACTCAGGAGGTCACGGTGCTTGCCCACGTCTATACGCCTTCGGGTTTGCAATATCAATTGCAACATCCCAGCCCCACGGTGCGTTGGATGATTGCAGCCGACGGATTGGAACTCATTAACGGTGTCACGGCAACTCAGCTTTACAATGTGCTTACCGGCGAAATTAAGGCGTCAACGTAACCCAATAAAAAAATACATTACTCCAATCTAAACCTATGAAAACCCCGTTAATCCTCCCCAAGTTGGCAAAACCATCTGCTGCCATGAATCAATCGGCATACATCATTATATTTTGTCTGTCTATATGGTTTGGCCAGTTGCAATTGTTTGCTTTTGTCATAGGTGATCATGTCGAAACGACCGCTACGGTCAATGTCAGACAGCCAGCCGCCGGAACTTCTTTGGGGACTCAAGATTCAGGGGTCATCGGATCAATCACCGCTGGGCCGACGACAGCAACACTCAATGGAACTTCATACACATGGTGGGATATAAATTTCCCCTCATCCCCAAACGGTTGGGTTGCCGGTGTCAATTTGGAATCCGCTCCTCCGACAGTTTCAACATTAGCAGCCAGTTCCGTTACCGTGAGTTCTGCAACATTAAATTCTTCCGTCAATCCGAACAGTGCGAGCACGACGATCTATTTTCAATCACTGTCATCCGGTTAAAGCATTTTGAAAACCAACTGGTTATGCGAATCAAGGGTATCATTTTGCGATGCGCTTTCGGCAACGAGTTCAGCCAGAGGCAGTTGCTCAAAAACATTCACGCTCAAAATCTGTAAAATTTGC
>CAISYZ010000109.1 GCA_903889895.1 uncultured Verrucomicrobia subdivision 3 bacterium
GCTGCCGTCCAAACATCCAAAGATTGTGCTGATGGACATCAATCTCGGTGGCATGAGTGGCATCGAATGTGTCCGTAAATTGAAGCCATTGCTGGCCGATTCGTATTTCTTGATGCTGACGGTCTTTGAGGACACGGATAAGATTTTCAATGCGTTGACGGCCGGTGCGAGCGGTTATCTCTTGAAACGCCAGCCGCCCAAAAAACTGCGCGAGGCATTGGACGAAGTGCTGACCGGCGGCGCTCCGATGTCAGCACCGATTGCCTGTAAAGTGGTGGCTTCCTTTCAAAGCCAACCGGCGGTTAAGAATGATGCCGACCAGTTGTCAGACCGAGAAAAAGAAGTGCTGGAATGTCTGGCAAAAGGTTTCGCCTACAAACAAATCGCCGATCATTTAAACATCAGCCTGGACACGATCCGCACCTACATCAAGCGGATCTACGAAAAGCTCCATGTCCAGGACAAAGGTCAGGCTGTGGCCAAATTTTTGAAGCATTAAGAAACGCGTTCGAACCTGATTTAAAATGGGTTTGGCGTTGACTGGGTATTCGCAGCATCCCCGCTTTTTTCCGTCACATTGTTATGTGACACGACGAAACCTCTTGAATGGAAGATACTGAACAACCAGCAATCACATTTTATGCACTTAAAACTACAGTCCGTCCGTTTTGCCTTTTCACCCTGCCGCCAGCGAATTAGCGCTTTGATAAAACACGCAGCAATCATCTCTGCGCTTTTCCCGGCTTTTCCATGTCTTGCCGAAGCCCAAGTTCAACCCGTGGTGGTTGCTGTCAAAGCTAACGACCATAACGCTGAGCTTGCGCACCGTTTTTTGGGTTTGAGCTACGAATCTTCCATGCTTCTGCCCAAAGATGGACATTATTATTTTGACGCTGCTGACAAGGCTTTAGTGAGCATCTTCAGGACGCTGGGGATTAAAAACCTGCGGGTTGGCGCCAATGCCGTGGATGATCCGAGCGTTCCGGTTCCACAGGAAAGGGACATTGATGCTCTGTTTCAATTTGCCCGGGTGGCAGGCGTAAAAGTGATTTATTCGTTTCGACTCAAAAACGGCAACCCCGCTGATTCAGCGCGCCTAGCGAGCTACATCACGACTCATTACGCGGATGCGCTTGAATGTTTTTCCATTGGCAATGAGCCAAATCTTTTTTTCAAGCCCAATAAGCCTACCTACGAGGAGATTTTCAAACTCTGGAAACCTCACTACGACGCTATTCTGAAAGCGGTGCCAGATGCGAAGTTTGACGGACTGAGCGCCACGGGAAAGTTTGCGCTCAATCTGGTCAACGATGTCTTTGCCGACGGTCATCTGGCGATGGCGAGCGATCACTATTATTTTCTTGGCTCCGGGCGGGCGGCTGAAACGAATCCGCCCGCGTCACGTGCGCGGTTCCTTTCAAACAAACTCCATGAAGATTACGAAAAAGATTATGCGCAAGTAGGTGCGGTGCTGGCCGCCAAAGGGGTTCCCTACCGGATTGACGAGATGAACAGTTGCTACAATGGTGGCGCCAAGGATTCAAGCGACACTTTCGCTTCCACGCTGTGGGCTTTGGATTGCACCCATTGGTGGGCGGCGCATGGAATACTGGGCGTGAATTATCATACCGGTGAATTGGTGGGACGGGATGGAGTTTTTGGCGCTCCCAATTATGCCGCCTTTCTTCGCCGTGCCGATGGGCAA
>CAISYZ010000110.1 GCA_903889895.1 uncultured Verrucomicrobia subdivision 3 bacterium
CATCCACCAACACTCTTCTGCGAATCTCGGCCCAGTCATTCATATTGCGATACATGCTTCATTGTTAATGAAGATGCCGCACTTTTGAACCGCCGCGTCACACACATGACCCCGCCGCACTTTTCAGCCGCCGTTTACAAAAGCGGAGCTGGTATTTTATTTTCGGAGATACTGCCTCTGCCAACCGTTTTTCGGCGTAGGATGCGGGTTGACTCCGCGACGCCCATGCCAACAAATAAAAGTTTAGACCAGAGCAACCTTCCAGATGAAAGTTGTCGCGCTCTGAAAATTCCAGACGTCGCGAAATTTGCCTTTTGTTTGGGGGAGTTTCAAAGCACCTGCCCGCACTCGCTGCATTTCGGAAATGTGTATATTTGCCGTCATGTGACATGCCAGGAAATCGTCAAAAAGACGGGGGAGCGGAGTGATTAATACGATTGCCACTGGCACCACCCAAACCACTGCTTAAAAAGTCGTTGGGGTAAAAAAGTGTCAGCCCCGTTTTGACACCGCAGTCACCTTCGCCACCCCCCTGTCTTCCCAAATTCTCCGCCCATCGCCCGCAAAATCGGGGCTGACATTACTTAATACGGGATTCGGGCCAGAATCTTTCAAAAAAAGCTTACCGAACTAACAACCAGGCGGACGGGGAATCACATCCAGCAGCATTTGACGTGGAAACATGAATTTTCCACGAGCGCTTAAACACGGATGAAAGCCCCCGGGTTTTGCAGACAATCCAAAGACCGCTGAAAAAACCGGCTGGGGCGATGCCGAAAGCCTTATTGAGGCGGTGGGTTGTCGGCCACGGGCAATTGGTTTGATGCCTCCAGCATTTCGCCAATTATTTTGTGAAATTCGGCCAAGCCCGTGGCGGGAATGATGATGGCATTGCGGCGATTGCCATTGTCTTCCGAGATGCGCAGCAACCGGCCACGATCATTTTCACTCAATGAGATTTGGAACGATTTGCGTTCAATCTGCACCAAGGCAGTCTTTAATTTGTTTTCAGCAACCGGCGGCCTTTGCGGATGGGCATATTCGCCCGGTCCCCGGAAGCCGGAATATGGCTGACGATACGGTGAGGTGTGATGATTTGAAAACATGCCAACTTCTACATAAATTTCGGGATCAAGTAAACATTTTCTGAAGATGGCGGTTTCTTTTGGCAAATACCGCCCTAGGGAATTTTGCCATCCGCTTCTTTTAACGCATCGCGCAGTTGGCTTGCGGTGGAATAGCGACTGGCGGGATACGGCTGGCAGGCTTTCAAGACAATGGCATTGAAGGCCATGAAATGCTCCGGCTGCTTCGCAGAAACCAGCGTGGTGGAAATTTCCGGAAAAAGTCCGGGGCTTTTGCCGGTGCTCAGCACATAAAGCACCATGCCCAGCGCATAGATGTCCGCCTGGGGCGTGCCGGGACGTTCCGGTGGTGGCGGCATATATCCGGGGGTGCCGACCAATGTCCGCTCCGGGTCATCCATTCGGATATCGGTCATCAGCCCCACGTCCGCCAGCTTGGGCTGTCCGTTCACAAAAATAATGTTCTGCGGCTTGATGTCGCGATGCGTCATGCCCTGACCATGCAGAAAATCCAGGGCTTCGCTCAGAATGATGCCGATGCGCAGGCATTCCTTGATCGGCAGCCGTTTATTTTCCAAACCGGTGCGGCCACTGACCAGATCGTGGGGAGCATAGAGGGCGGGATTTTTCTCCCAGCCCGGTTTCAGCGAATCGCCCAGTTCCATGATGTAATAAAAATATCCATCCTGCTTTTCGCTGACAAAATCCACCCGCAACAATCCGGGATGACGGTCGGAGATGGGCTGATATTTTAGGACGCCGCTGTATTCGCGTTCGTAGGGATCGGGATTGTGCTCAAACCGTGAAAGATAAACCGCCTTGAGCGCGCACCACTTGCCGGCCCGGTTCCGGCCCAACCACACCTTGCCATAAGCCCCTTGTCCGAAGGGGGGATTGACCAATTTATAACCCGGCGTCTTGGGCGGTGAATCCATGGAAAGCAGCGGACGGTCCCATGCGGCAAGCCGCCGGTTCATGGCGACGGCCCAGATCAAGGCAACGGGAATCTGCCCCAGCAGGACAATCAACCAGGGAAACCAGTAATTGGTGAAATAGCTTAATGAGATGGCGGCCAAACCGCCGACCAGCATGGCTCCCGAAACCGCGGCAAGGGCCGGCTTGATGGGCAAACGGCACAGGCCGCCGCCGGCCAAAAATCCAAAGGCGATGAAAATTAACCATTCCACGGGAGCCGTTGGCCGTTTCAGGGAATCCCCATTCAACAGATTAAGAAACGCGGTCAGCTGGATTTCCACACCGCTGGAAACCTCGCCGGTCCAGCGCGTATAAGGCGTGCAAAACTTATCGATCTCGCCATCTGGCAGGGAAGTTTTGGGCTGTGTCCCGATGAATACGAGCCGATTTTGAAAATAGCCGGCCGGCTGCGTCAACGCGTATTGGTAGCTCATGCAAGCCCATTCACCATGCGGCCCGTAATAGCGCAGCCAGCGTTCCTGCGGTTCCGAACCCAGCCAGGCGCCGGCTTGGACAGCGGCGGCCCAGGACAGGCTCGGATAAGGTCCCGGGGAGGGAAACGGCCAATGGCGACGGACGCAAAAATCCAAATCGGGGTTCAGCCAGCCCACGCCCCAATTGGTGCCGGCGGCGTTCAGAAATATCCCCGCCGGCAAGGTGGGCTGCGCCCCTTCCAAGCCGGGATGCGTCACTTGAGACTGCTCGGCCATGAGCACAATCCGATGCTGACGCTTCATCGCTTTCGCCAACAGCTCATCCACCCGGGCGTCACGCGGCTCCCGAAAAAAGGAATCCATGACCACCAGCGAACAACCGTCATCCGCCAGCCGGTTCAACAGTTGCGCGTGCAGCTCGCGATCCCATGGTTGGCCGCGCACCTGGTGGAACCGGTCAAAGGCGGCGTTGTCCATGACAATGAGCGCCACATTGTTGGTGATTGGCTGCACGCCAAAGCGGAACAGGTAGTCATAGCTGGCATCCGTCAAAGCATCGCCAAAGGGAGTCAGGAGAAAGAACAGCCCGCACGCCGCCGCCAGCAATGCGCCGATGGCAGAAATGAAAACTTTTTGCTTCCAGTTGACCCATTTTGGTTTCACGTGCGAAGGTCAAAAGGGTAGACAGGCGGCCCGCAAAATACAGCAATTTGTCTTCAAATTCGTTGATGCCTGTGCGATATCTTTTTCTGCAAATAAAATAAAAAATTTTTGAAAGATTAGCGCCCTTTGTCCGTATTAAATTCCATCACCGGCAAAACCGTGTTTCCGAAAAAACATCGGTGAAATTTGGGGTTGAGCCAGGTGGTGGTGCCGGTGCCGGTTAAGTTTGCTGAAAACATATTAAAAATAAAAAACATGAAAAAACATCCACAAATAATCACTCACATAGTAGCGCTAATCTTGCTTGCGAGTCTGGCCACCAACATCGTCCAGGCTGACGACGAGACAATTCCATTCACCGCCAAAACCGGCGGCGGCTCGGGCTGTCCGGGCGCATATACCGGCTTTGCCAAAATGACCAACAGCACCGGCTCGCTTTGGATCAAGCCACCAACGAATGCTGTGAGCGGCACGCTGACAGACATATCAGGATTTCCGCCGCCTTATGTTTCGGTGGCGAATGTGACGCGTAAAAGTGATTTGGTGAGCTGGTGCGGGACCAACAGCGTGACTTTCCCGGCGACCAATTCGACCACCTACGAATTGTTTGTCTTTGTCAAAAACACTCCCCCACCACCGACCAACGGCCAGCCGCTGACTTTGCAAATCGTCTGGCATTGAATTTTCCCGGCGCCGCGGCTTGCCGCAAAAAACACGGTCAAAAACTAATTCGCAGCCGTGTAAAAATGGTCCGGCTGCGGGCCATTTCGTTGTAAAGATTCAAGGGCTCCAGCCGGTAATTCTGGTCGGCGACGTTCAGCAGGCCGACGGTAAGTTCGGCCCGCCGATGCCAGAACCGATAACCGGCATAGACATTGAACTGCCAGAAATCATCGCCGGGTTCAGCCGGCGAAAAGCCGGAATTGGACTGATTATACCAGTTAGCTTCGAGCACCGAGAACAGTCCGGAAGGATGGTTCCAGTTGGCGTGCAGGTTCACCGTTTGTAACACACTATCCAAATTTTGGCGGACGTGGAATGAAGGGGCGGTTTTAACCAGAATTGCCGGATTGATATCTGGATAACTGGTATCCAGGTTCGCCTGGGACAGCCGATAGCGGGCACCTGCCGCCCATTGTTTTCCCAGCAATTGATCCACCGTAAAAACCAACGATCTTTCCCGGTAGTTTATGGATTTATTCAAGCCAATAGGGAAGACGGGATCGGTCAAAGGTGAGTTTTCCAGGAAAACAAAGTTGCCTTCAAGTTCGTTCAACTTGGAAAATAAAACCTGTCCGGCCAATCCCAGATACGTTTCCGTGGCGAGCTTTTGTTCCATGGAAACGTCAAACGTGTCAAACCGGGAACCGCTGGTGTCGCCTGCCACGGATTCGGGGACGAGACTGCGGAATGACTGGTTGAAACCGGCCACCTCCGTCGGTTCCAACTGGTAGTCGTTGCCGTCGATGAAATCCGACAATGAACGGGTATAGGCGGCGCGGAAGGTCGTATTGGCTGCCGGCGTCCAAATCAATCCAGCCTTTGGTGAAAACTGGCCGGTGGTTTTTTCCTGATTCGAGAACGGTGCGGTGGCGACATCTGCGGGTTGATGCAAATAGTCGTAACTCAAACCAGCCGTCAGCCCAAGGAAATCAGCAATCTGCCAGTTGTGATAGCCATAAAGGTTAAAATGGTTAAAATTCAATTTGAAATCTTGGTTGATGATCAGCGGGTAAGTGTCGAGGAAAAGTTGAGGCCCCCAGTTATCCTGGCTGAACTCAAGGTTATGATAGGTGACATTGCCCCATCCATATCGCGTTCCCAGGATGGTTGTGTGGTCTGCCTGCTCCCAAATTTGCTGGAGTTCCGTGGAATACTCCACCGGGGAGAGCAAAACGCTTTCGCTATTAAGAAAGGGAACCACCCCCGAATATGTCGTCCCATTAAAATCTGCAATATACTGCGCGGCATTCGTGGTGCTGGCGGATTCGTCCGCCACCCGGCGGGTCGCAAAAAACAGCGTATGGACGCCCGGACTCCATTCATGGTGATACCCCAAAAACAGATTAGGTTCCTGTGTTTCAGAATCACGGTAGTCGAGGTCCGTGGCGGGCTGGTTGTTATAATTCTGACTGTTGTCTCCGTGATTGACATAAGCCAGTTGAACGCCGGCAAAGATACTGTCTAGCGCAGTGAGCTGTCCCTTCAGATCGAAATCAAACTCGCGGTTTTCAAAATCGTTGTTCGGCCGCTGGCCGGGATCGTAACGGTAGGAAGTGCCGGCATAATAGCTCAAATTACCGGACGTGTAATATTGGTCAGCCTGTTCGGTCCATTCGCCCCGCCCCAAGTAGGTTGTTTCCGAATCTCCGCCAAAGTGATTCTGGTCGAACAACCGGGAATACGGCGGTTGCGTTATGGTGGAGGACAGCCAGCCGACCCCCGTCGGTGCCAGCAGGTTGGCGATCCAATATTCGTCGCTCGCCGGGGTGTCGTAACGAAGGTTGCTCCAGTTCGGATCGCGCAACTGCTCATAGCTGCTGGCCAGAAACAGGTGGGCGGAGTAATTTGCGTAATCGGAACTCACCGCCCGCCCGGCCTCACGGATGCTTTCGTCGGTCATGCCAGCATCCAGATACATGCCGGCAAGATTCGCGCCGCGCACCGCGCGGTCTTCGTCCAACAACAACTGCGAGCGATACACGCTGCGGTTGTCGTTCAACGACTCCGATTTTTCTAGATCGCGAATCGCCTCGTTGATTTGATTGTTTTGCTGGTTCACCAAGGTGGAATAAAGCCAGGCGGTCGGATCGTTCGGGTCAAGCTTTTTGGCCAGCGCCAGTTCCTTGGCTGCATGGGCATCATCCCCGGTATGCGCGTATGCCTTGCCAAGGTAACTCCGAAGCTCTGCCCGTTGCGGCTCCAGGGCGGCGGCTATCAATAAATCTTCCCGCCCGCCTTTGGCATCACCAAGGCGCAAGCGAACCAGTCCGCGACCGAGCCACGCATTGCCCAAAGCAGCGTCAACCGCGATCGCGTGGTCAAAACTTTCCCGGGCCGCCACCGGGCGATTTTGGGCGGACAACACAAATCCTTTGAGCGCGATTGCCTGGGCATTTTTTGGTGATAGCGCCAGACTTTTATCCAAATCTGTCAGTGCCGCCGGCATCCGGCCGAAACTGAATTCCAGTTCCGCCACCCGTTCCCAAGCAAATCCAAATTCCGGAGAACTGGTCGCCGCTTGCTTTGCCAGACGCAGGGCATTTATCAGCGACACGTCCTTCTCGCCATGCGATTGTTCATAATACGAAGCGGCCATGGCTTCCGAGGCCAGTTGGGGTTCTCCCAAGCTATTGCCGGCTTGATGTTTGACCGCCGCAATCATTTCCCGCAAGGCCGCAGCCAGACGTTGCGGCCGTTCGGACGCGGCCGAAATGTTGGATAATAGCGACTCTGCCGGTTCCACGTTTCCAACCGAAAGCAGCAGCGCGGCATGATAAACCTGCTCGGTATCCGATCCATTCCTGCGCCCCCGAGGATATTGCGCCAGCGCGTTCAGCAAATCGCCGCTGCGATAAGCGGCCAGCGAAGCCGCCAGGGCCGTTTGTTCGTCTGGATTGAATAGCAGCTCGTCTGGAGCAATGACGGCCGGGTAATAAAAACACCATTGCAAAAGGTTGTTGGCAATGAACCCGGCAGTCCGCTTGGGCAGTTGTCCGTTCTCCGCAATCGCTTGTTCTCCGTTGGTGAGCGAAAGCGTGCCGACCGCGTTGCTGAATTTCACTTTGCCATCCACGACTGAAAGGGTGGAGAGATCCGCGTCGTCGACCGCCAGGACAAATTCAGTTCCCTCGATGCCAGCGACGGCCCCGCGGGTGATCACCCGGATGCGTCCGGGCTGGTCGCGATGAAAAAATGAAATTATGCCCCGAATCAGATGCAAGCCCGGCTGCTCGCCAGGGGTGTTGATGGGTAACACTTCGAGTTCGGTTGAAGCGCCAAAGGACACGATGCTCTGGTCTGACCAACGCAGGGCCAACCGGCTGTTGGCAGCCGTCTTCACGCGATCATGCGGTTGCAGCCCATGACCGACCTGAGCTTGGGTCCATACCTTGGTATCAGCCGGAAGAACCTCGACGTTTCCCTGAATTTCCACCAGACAGACAGTGCCTGAAGCGGTTGAATTGGAAAGTGACTGCGCCCAGACGCCCTGCAACATGATGAACCACGTCAAAAGCAGGAATATCTGACCTGGCAAATGCCTGAATCTGATGTTACCCATAATCAGTCTGTATCCAAAGTCCGAGCCCGTTTAAAACCCATCTAGCTGGGATTTAAAGAGGTGTGAGTATGCCCAATAGCCAGTGGTTTTCAATTACTTTCTTGTCCCCTGATCCATATTTTACTGGCAAAATCCGGGAGGCTGTTCCAACATTTTTTTAATGGAAAAATCCACGGATGAAATCATTCCAACCCGGGTATCGCTGATTAAGCGGCTCAAGGATTGGCGGGATGATTCAAGTTGGCAGGATTTTTTTGACACTTATTGGAAGCTTGTCTACGGCGTCGCCCGCAAAAGCGGCCTCACGGAATCCGAGGCGGAGGATGCCGTCCAGGAGACCATTTTTTCAGTGGCCAAGCACATCCCGACTTTCCAGTATGACCCGTCCATCGGCTCCTTCAAGAGCTGGCTGTTGAAAATGGCGGTCTGGCGCATCAAAGACCAATTCCGAAAACGAGGACGGATGCAACCGGCCGGCCAGACGACCATCGACAGCACCAATACCGTTCTAGAACAGAACCAATGCTCGCTCGACTTTGAAAAAGTATGGGACGCCGAATGGGAGAACAATTTGCTTCAATCGGCCCTCGCCAAAACCCGACGCCGGGTGGAACCACTGCATTATCAAATTTTCGACTTCTCCGTGAATAAAGAATGGCCGGCCGAAAAAATCGCCCAGTTTTTTTCGGTGAAAGTAGACCAAGTTTACCTTATCAAACATCGCGTTAAAACCGTGGTCGAAGAGGAAATTCGCAGGTTGAATCAGGAAATTGTCTAAAGCCTAGTCAGGATAAGGCAGCCAGAGGTGGTTTCATTCGGTGACACTGCGCTGGCTCCCCAACGCGGAAAGGTTCTCCTCAACCGCCAAGCAGTTGAAGATACAACGATTCCGCCCTTGAACCGCCCTTTATTTCTTCTTGGCGAAGGCCGCGTCGAACGCCGCCTGGTTCGGGGCGAAATCCAGCTTGCGCACGAATTCACAGCTTTCCGTCGCACCGTGAATGCGGTCCATGCGGCCGTCCTCCCATTCCACCGAGAGCGGCCCGCGATAACCGGCGTCGTTGAGCGCTACAATGATCTCCTCGAAGTTGATGTCGCCGTGGCCGAGCGAGCGAAAATCCCAGAAGCGCCGCGCGTCCGTGAAATCCGTATGGCCACCAAAAACGCCCACCGTGCCGTTGCCGTGCCCCCACCACACGTCTTTCATGTGGACATGAAATATGCGGTCGCAAAATTCGCGGATGAACTTCACATAATTCACGCCCTGATAGCCAAGATGCGACGGGTCGTAGTTGAAACCAAAACGCGCGTGCAGTTTCACCGCTTCCAGCGCGCGTTTGGCGGAAGCGATGTCGAAGGCGATTTCCGTGGGATGCACTTCCAGTGCAAAATTGACGCTCTCTTTTTCAAACACGTCGAGAATCGGCAGCCAGCGTTTCGCGAAATCGGCGTAGCCCTTGTTCCAATATTCCTGGCTCGTCGGCGGAAAGGCGTAAATCGAATGCCAAATGGAGGAACCGGTGAAACCGTTGACGACGGCCATTTCACCCTTTTTTCCGCCCGGCTTCGTATCAAAGAACTTCCGCGCAGCCTTCGCGGTGGCCTTCATTTTTTCTGCGGCGCGCTGGCGGACACCTTCGGGTTTGCCGTCGCCCCAGACATCGGCTGGGAGAATCGCCTGATGCCGTTCGTCAATCAAATCGCACACCGCCTGGCCGACCAAGTGCGAGGAAATAGCGTGGCAGCTCAGGCCGTGTTTGGCCAGCAGCGCCCATTTCTTTTTGCAGTAATCCGGTTCAGCGAGGGCGCGATCGACTTCAAAGTGGTCGCCCCAGCAGGCCAGTTCGACGCCGTCGTAGCCCATCTTTTTGACGAGCGGCAGGAGTTGCGCGAGGGAGAGGTCGGCCCATTGGCCGGTGAAGAGGGTGACAGGTCGTGACATAATAAATGGAGAATGGTCCGGTGATTTTGCCAAGGAGCGCTGACAGGTCAAGTGCGGCGCATAATAAAATTGGCTGATACGCTATTTGGGGTATTGTGCTGCGAAGCATTTTTGGCAACCTTTGTGGCAGAATATCCGTCTACCAACGAACACGAACAAACGCATGAACGACTCGACTGACAAAAAAATCAATGGTTCCGCGGAAAATGCCGGTTGCTGCAATTGCGACTACTCGCTGGCCTTCCTGCTCCTGCGCGGCTGGCTCGCAGTGCGCGCCCTCTTCACCGGCATCGAAAAGTTTGGCGCTTATAAAAGCATCCAGCAACCATTACTCGACGCGAACGGCCAGCCAGACGCCAGCGGCGCGGTGATTGACGTGAAGGTGAAATTTTATTCCATGGCAAATTACTCCGGCATACCCGCCGGCTTGAAGGGCAAGTTCGCCAACGAAGGTATGCTGCCGCCGTTCGCGCTGAACTTGTTTGACCATCTGCTCGGGCCGCTGCTGATCGCCACCGGCGTGATGCTTTTGCTCGGTCTCGGCACGCGCGTGTCGCTCTTCGTGCAGGGCTTGATTTACATCGCGCTAACGGTTGGCCTCATTTTGATTCATCAGGATGACGGCGTTTCTTGGCTGGGCATCCATATCGCACTCGTAGCGTTTGCCCTGACGCTCGCCAAGCACAACAAACTTGCCTTGCTAAAAAAATGGTAACGCCATCCCTAACGCGCCGGGAATTTCTCAGCACCACCGCCGCCGCCGGTGCGGGTTTGCTGCTAACTTCGTGCAGTCCGGACTCCAATTCCAAGAGCGCGGCGAACAAGGCTTCGGTGCTGAACAAGATCAGCATCGCGCTCATCGGCTGCGGTGCGCAGGGACAGGTGTTGCTGGATTCGTTGCAGGTGATCGAAGGTATACGGCTCGTCGCCGTCGTGGACATTTGGGATTACAACCGCAACAGCAATGTCCGCCGGCTCAAGGACAACGGCTTCGACGTGAAGGGTTATCACGATTATGAGGAATTGCTGGCGAATGAAAAAGATTTACAGGCGGTCGTCGTCGCCGTGCCGGATTTCTGGCACGCGCCCGTGACCAACGCCTGTTTGAAGGCCGGGTTGAATGTCTATTGCGAGAAGATGATGAGCAACACCATCGAAGGCGCCCGCTCGATGGTCGCGACGATGCGCGAGACGGGCAAGTTGTTGCAAATCGGCCACCAGCGCCGCAGTAATCCGCGCTATATTTTCGCACTAAACAAGCTCATCCGTGATGCGCAGATTTTCGGCCGGCTCACTGCCGCGCAGGCACAGTGGAATCGCACCGTGACCAACGATCTGGGCTTTCCGAAGCATTCAGAAATCAAGCCGGAAGTGCTGGCCAAATACGGGTTCAAAGACATGCACCAGTTCCGCAACTGGCGCTGGTTCAAAGGACTCGGCGGCGGCCCGCTCTCCGACCTCGGCGCGCATCAAATCGATATTTTCAACTGGTGGTTCGGCACGCCGCCCAAGTCAGTGATGGCCAGCGGTGGCTTGGATTATTATTCCAACCACGACTGGTATGACAACGCCATGGTGATCTACGAATTTCCGCTAGCGGAAGGCGTGGCCCGCGCGTTTTACCAGGTGCAAACCACGACGAGCGCCGGCGGCGGGTATTTTGAAATGTTTATGGGCGACAAGGGCACGATTAAAATGTCCGAGAATCCCAGCATCACGAAACTTTACCGCGAGGACCGCGCCGATTCGTGGGATGATCTCGTGGCGAAAAATTATCTCCGCGCCAGCGCCACGGAACGGCCCGCCGGCGATGCCGACAAGGTGGATGTGCGCGAGACCGCGCCGCTGCTGCAATATGACATCCCGGTTTCGTTCGCGAAGAAAATCCACCAGCCGCATCTGGAAAACTTTTTCAACGCCATCCGCGGCACGGCAAAATTGAACTGCCCGGCCGACGAGGCGTTCCGCAGCGAATACGTCATCCACAAGGCGAACGAGGCCATTGCCGCCCAAAAATTGATTGCCATCACCGCCCAGGAAACCGAAGCTTAATTTATGAACAAGATACTTTGCTCCACCTTGACTGTCGCTCTCTTCGCCGCCGGCGTCACGCTGGCCGAACCACTGAAAACCGAACTGCCGCCACCGCTGTTCGTCGGCACGCCAGTGCCGATCACCGTGCCGAACCTTGAACCCAAGCTGAAGGCTTGGCCAGAATTTGAAGTCCCCGCCGGCACGGTGAATCTCGCCAAGGGCAAAAAGGTAACCGCCAGTGACAGCGATCCCGTGGTCGGCACGCTTGATCTCGTGACCGATGGCGACAAGGCTGGCGACGAGGGGTCGTGGATTGAACTCGGTCAAGGCAAACAATGGGTGCAAATTGATCTGGAAAAGGACGCGAACATTTATGCCATCGTTGTCTGGCATTTCCATTCACAGGAACGTGTTTACCGTGACGTCGTCGTGCAGGTTTCCGACGACCCGAAGTTTGAGCAGGGCGTGACGACGATTTACGACAACTCCGCCGCCGGCAAGGATCATCCCTACATCGAAAGCTATCTCGGCAAGCTGATGGACGCGAAAGGCGTCAAGGGCCGTTACGTCCGCCTTTACAGCAACGGCAACACGACGAACAAGATGAATCACTACATCGAAGTCGAAGTTTTCGGCAAGCCAGCCGCATAAAAAGTTTTCCTAATCGTCATCGTCATCGTAATCTTAATCCGTTCGCGGTGGCGATTAAGATTTAGAACAGATTTAAGATTACGACTCTGCCTCCAATAATTCGCTGGGTGATTTTCATCACCCTGTCACTTATCGCGCTGGCCATTCGCCTGCCACATTTGAGCGAACGGCCGATGCACACGGACGAAGCCGTCAACGCCTACATCACCGGCCAGTTGCTCGCCGGCGAAAAATATCACTATGACCCGCAGGACCGCCATGGTCCGGTTTTGTATCTGCTCGCCAAACCGGTTGCGCAGCTTTGCGGCGCAAAAAATCTCGGGGAGTTGACTGAAACCGAACTCCGGCTCACGCCTGTTTTTGTCGGCAGCGCCACCATTTTGCTTTTTGGCGCGGCGGTGGAAATGTTTGGTTTCATCCCGTGCCTCATTGCCGCGCTGCTGTTCGCTGTCGGTCCCCTGCCCGTCTATTACAGCCGCTATTTCATCCACGAAACCATGTTTGTCGCCGCGACGTTTGCCCTGATGCTGTGCGGCTGGCGCGCGGCGGCAAACAGCTCAACTTCTCTTGCCGCGCTCACGGGTCTGAGCGCCGCGCTGATGCTGGCGTGCAAGGAAACTGCCGTCATCCACTTTTTCGCGCTCGGCCTCGGCGCGGCAATCTGCCCTTGGGCGACAAAATCAAAAAAATATTTTATAAAGGCAAAACTGATTTTGACCGCGCTTGGAAGTTTTTTTGTCACGACGATTTTGCTGTTCACCTGGTTCGGGCAAAACTGGAGTGCGCTGGCCGACCTGCTCCGCGCCATCCCGAATTTCGCCGCGCGCGCTGGCGGGCAAGGCCACGAGAAATCGTTCCTTTACTATTTCACGGTTTTGGATCCCCTTTTTGTTTTTATCATCGTGGCCACCGCCGGCATCTTCGCCGTGGTATGCGACGCCTTTGCTGGCAAACGCCGCGCTGGGTTGCTGCTGACGATTTACTCACTCGCAATCTTCCTGATCTATTCAGCCATTCCTTACAAGACACCGTGGCTGGCGCTTAATTTCTGGCTGCCGCTGACGTTGTTGTGCGGCCTCGGCGCGGAAGGAATCTCGCTGCAGTTTCACAACTCCGCCGGGCGCTGGGTGGCGGGCATCGGCATCGCCGCGCTGGTCTTGGTCGCGGGGCAGCAGACCCAAACGCTGGCCTTTGATTATCCGGCGGACGAAAAAAATCCGCTCGCCTACGCGCACACGACTGAGGACATCCTCGGTTTGCCGGCGCGCCTTGCGGAAATTTGCCGGCAGCGAAATCTTTCGCAGCCGCGCATCGAGGTGGTGGCAAAAGATGCGTGGCCGCTGCCGTGGTTTCTGCGGAAATTTTCTAACGTCGGCTACTGGCAGCCGGGACAGGAAGCCGGCGCGGCAGATTTTTTCATCACGCCGACCGACTTGGACGGCAGGCTGGCAACGAAGTTGAAAGATTTCCGCCCGGAATTTTTTGGTGTCCGCCCAAACGTGCTTTTGATTTTGTGGATTCCGCCCGCCCTGAAAAAGCCATGAGCGAAATCCACGTCTTCTACCATAGCGCGATGGCGACGCAGTTTCAGGTGCGCCTCGCGGGCGAAGAAAAAGCATACGCCGCACAGGCGGCGCAGGCGGCATTCACGCTGGTGGATGATTTAGAAAACAAATTGAGCCGGTTCCGCGCGAACAGCGAGATTTCCCAAATCGCCCAGCTCAAAGTCGGCGAAAAATTGCGACTGACCGGGCCAGTGCTAGCCTGCCTGCGACTCGCGCAGAAAATAGAGTTTGCCACGCGTGGCGCATTTTCCCTCAGCGCGGCCGCGCTTAAGACCCAGCCGACCAAGCCGCTGTGGTCCCTGATTGAATGTGAATTTTCCCTCCGTTGCGACAGCGGCAAACTGGAATTTGATCTCGGGGCCATCGGCAAGGGCTTTGCACTCGACGGCATGGCGGAGCTGCTGCGCGAATGGAGCTGCCCCGAGTTTCTGCTCGTCGCGGGCGGCAGTAGCATCCTCGCTGGCGACGCGCCGGCGGACAACGCGGGCTGGTCGTGCGGGCTGGGTGAGGATAATTCGCCGCAGCGATTATTGCTGAAGAATTGTTCCTTGAGCGGTTCCGGTCTCGCGGTCAAAGGCCAGCACATCCTCGACCCGCGCACTGGTCTGCCGGGCACTTTGCGGCATCGGGCCTGGGCGCTGACGGATTCCGCCGCCGAGTCGGATGCGCTTTCGACGGCATGCATGATTTTGCGCGAAGACGAAATTTCCGAAATCACCACCAAGAACGAAGGCTGGCTGGTCTTCCTTCAGGAAAAAGAAAACTGGCGGCACCTGGGCTTGCGCCCGATGCCGCCAGTGGCTTGAATCAAATCATTTCGCGGCGAGACCGCGCACGAAGCCGACACATTCCGCTACGTCGGTGACGTTGTTTTTCCAGTTGGCTTCGTATTCGATGGAGGCGTTCCCCACAAAATGCTGGCGCTTCAACTCCGCGAACACGGCCGGGAAGTTGATCTTTCCCGTGCCAAAGGGGACCACCTTGAAATCCGAATCCTCGTCTTTCAAATGGGTGCTGATGATGCGGCCCTGAAGAATTTTCAAGCAGTCCACCGGATCCAGGCCGGAGTGAAACCAGTGGCCGATGTCGGCGCACGAGCCGATGCGCGCATCGCGGTCCTTCACCACGCTCATGATGTAATTCGGATCCCACATTTTATAGCCGGGATCCTTGTCGCGGCGCGGATGATCGTGGAAACCCACGCGAATGTCGTATTCCTTAACGAGTTTTTCAATGGTATCAATCGCGTCCACGGACTCGGTGGTGATGCCGTATAGGTCGAGTTTCTTGGCAAATTCAAAAATCTTCCGCGCACCTGCCTCGTCCTTGGGGATGCTGGTGACACCGTAATTTACCGCGCGCACACCGTCCTTTTCCAAACGTGCCTTGACGGTGGCGATCATTTCGTCGGTGGCATTTTGGTCGAATTTCAGCTCCGGCTGGTCCGGGCTCAATTTCTGGCCGGGGAAAAATTCAATGACCTTGCCGCCTGCCGCCGCCGTCTTATCAATTGCTTCCAGCACGGTGAATTCCTTAAACGACCATGCCTGACAGCCGAGTGCGATGCCGCCGGTCTGGCAGCTTTCGGGAATGGGGTTGGCCTGGCCGATGACGCTTGATATGCAAAACCCGCCGGCCAGAGCGAAGAATTGGAAGAGATGAATTTTCATTTGTTGAATCGGAGTGTTTGGTATGACCGCATTTTTTCAGTTATTATGTAAATTGCAAGTAACCCGTTTGGGGCATGGCGGCGTCTGTAACTTCAGAAATGATAACTCCATTTCATGCATTCAAGAACCCGGCAGTCCAATTAAATTCCTTACATAATCATGTTATCTACAGCCTGCGGTTTTCTTTTGAATCGCCACCGTCAACTGCTAAATTCCTAAAATGAAATCCCCGAAAGCCTCCACCGCCCATCGCTGGAACCGCCGCGACTTTCTCAAGTCCACCACCCTCGCCACCGGCGCAATCACCTTCGGCGTGCCGACGCTCCTGCGCGGCGCAAACCTCAACAGCAAACTGAACATTGCATCCATCGGCGCCATGGGCAAGGGCAAGTCCGACACCGACAACTGCGCCGGTGAAAACATTGTGGCGTTGTGTGACGTGGATGCCGAACGCTGTGCCGAGCAACTCAAGATTTACTCCTCGGCCAAATTTTTTCAGGACTACCGCCGGCTGCTGGATGAGATGGGCAAGAGCATTGATGCCGTGACGGTTTCCACACCGGATCACTTTCACGCCATCGCCGCCTCCGCCGCGATGCGGCTGGGCAAACACGTTTATTGCCAGAAGCCGCTCGTGCAAACGATTTATGAGGCGCGCTATCTTCGCGACCTCGCGCACGAAACCGGCGTCGTCACACAGATGGGCAACCAAGGCAGCGCCGCCGATGGACTGCGCCGTGCCGTCGAATGCATCCAGTCCGGCCTCATCGGCCAGGTCAGCGAAGTCCATGTCTGGACCAACCGCCCCGTCTGGCCGCAAGGCATGGAACGTCCTGCCGGCTCCGATCCCGTGCCCGCCTCGCTCGACTGGAACACTTGGCTCGGGCCGGCCCCAGAACGGCCGTTTAAAAAGGGCGTCTATCATTCTTTCAAATGGCGCGGCTGGCAGGATTTCGGCACCGGCGCGCTCGGCGACATGGCGTGTCACACCGTCAACATGCCATTCCGTGCGCTGCATCTGGGTTATCCGAGCGAAATCGAAGCCGAGACCATCGGCGGCATGAACCGGGAAACTTATCCCATGGGTTCCAAAATCCGCTTTCAATTCCCTGCGCGTAAAACGCAGATAGCCGCCGCCAAAAAATCATTTTTTCACCACCACGACACAATTGCGCTGAATCCGGTCACACTCTGGTGGTATGACGGCGGCCAGCCGGATGCGAGCGCACCCAACGGCCATGATTTCAGCAACAAACCTCCGAAGGAGCTGACCGCCGACATTGCGGAAATGCTGGGCGAAATTCCCAACAGTGCCTGCCTGCTCATCGGCGATAAAGGCAAAATCTTTTCACCGGACGATTACGGCGAACAATTTTTCGTCAAACTCAACGGCGAAAAAAAATACACCCACTACAAAAAGCACGCGTCGACAGTCACCATCGCGCAAACCATTCCACGCAATCCGCACAAGGGCGACAACGACCATCGCCATCACATCGAATGGATTGAAGCCATCAAGGCCGGCCGCCCGCAGGACTGTTACTCGCGTTTCGCCATCGGCGCGCAACTCACGGAAATCATGCTGCTCGGCTGCGTCGCCTTGCGCGCAGGCCGGAAGATTGAATGGGACGGACCAAACATGATCGCGAAAAATTGTCCCGCAGCCGCTCCATTCATCAAGCGTTCCAACCGTCCCGGCTGGGTGCTGTCGTGACTGCAAGCGGCAGAAATTTGAGGCCGAATTGAATGGCTTGAGTCAACGCCCCAGCCAGCCGCCATCAATGTTCAGCACTGTGCCGTTCAGATAGTCGGAATCCGCCCCGGCCAGAAAAACACAGCCACCCGCGATGTCCGCCGCCGTGCCCCAGCGGCCTTCGGGAATGCGATCGAGGATGGCCTTGTTACGCACCGGATCCTCGCGCAGGGCCTTGGTGTTTTCTGTGGCGATATAGCCAGGCGCGATGGCGTTCACATTGATGCGCTCCTTCGCCCATTCATTCGACAAGGCTTTGGTCACGCCGGCGATGCCGTGCTTGCTCGCCGCGTAAGCGGGAACCGTGATGCCGCCCTGAAATGAGAGCAGCGATGCGATATTCACGAGCTTGAGCCGTGCATGTGCCGGCGCCTTGGCGCGGCCGGTTTCAATCCACCATTTGCCGACGGCTTGCATGAGAAAAAAGGGCGCGTTCAAATTTGTCGCCATGACGGCGTTCCAGTCCGTTTCGGAAAAATCCTTGGCCGGCGCACGGCGAATGATGCCAGCGTTGTTGACGAGCACGTCAATTTTCCCTGCTTTCGCTAGAATCTGCGCGATGACATCGGCGGATTCTTTTTGTGTGCCGGTGCCAAGGTCAGCATTGTTAGCGATAAAATTGCCTCCCGCATTTTTGACCACCGCTTCCGTTTCGGCCAAATCACTGCGCGCCACGCCGACAACCGTTGCGCCTTCTTTGGCAAACGCCGCGCAAATCGCCTGACCAATGCCCCGGCTGGCGCCGGTGACAACCACGACTATATTTTTGAATTTCATTTAGCGCAAATCTTGGGGTTTAACCGCGTCCATGTCGTCGAAGACCTGATTTTCGCCGGCCATACCCCAGATGAACTTGTAACTCCCGGTGCCGACACCGAAGTGCATAGACCAGTTCGGCGACAACGCGACGTCCTCGTTGTGCAAAAACAAATGCCGCGTCTCCTGCGATTCGCCTAGAAAATGCGACAGCACGTTCGCGCCGAGGTCGAAGTAAAAATAAATCTCTGTGCGGCGCCAGTGCGTGTGCGACGGGAATGAATTCCAAACGTTACCCGGTTCCAGCGCGGTCAATCCCATGACAAGCTGGCAGCTTTGGATGCCGCCCTGGTGAATGAACTTGTAAATCGTGCGCTTGTTGCTCGTCTCCTGCGCGCCGAGGTTCACCGGCGCGGCTTCGGAGGATTTCATCACGCGCGCCGGATGCACGGCGTGCGCGGGACAAGAGAGGAAATAAAACTTCGCGGGATTCTTCACATCAACACTCGCGAATGAAACGGCCTTGGTGCCCATCGGCAGATAAACACAGTCCAGCTTGTCCAGCGCGAAAGTCTGACCGTCGGCGATGACCTTGCCCGCGCCACCGATGTTAATGGCGCCAAGTTCGCGGCGTTCAAGAAAAAATGCGCGGCCGGTTTCCTTGTGGTTTGGCAATTCGATGGCTTTATCCGTCGGCGTCACGCCGCCGACCACGAGCCGGTCGAGGTCGGTGAAATGGGCGACGAGTTCGCCGGGAACAAAAAGATTTGAAATTTGAAACGTGTCGCGCAGTTCTTGCGTGGACATCCCGACGAGATCCTGCGGACGCGGCGTGCGACGGATGGCATTGGCAATCATGCCGTCAGTTTTGCAAAAAAAACTCCGGACGACAAGCCGGCGGCACGGAGAATTTGGTTTACCTGTTAAACCCAACTGTTTATCGGGCATCCCAAGGCATCCGGCGTTTTTCGCATGGTCGCGAAGTAGTCGGTTGGTTATGCTTCCGCGATGAAAATCTCCGTTTCGCATTGCGCCGCCCTGCTCTGCCTTTGCGCCAGCTGCCTGCTGGCGGAAACCGTCGTCAACGTAGCCGCCGATGGCAGCGCGAAATTTAAGAGCGTTCAGGAAGCCATCATGTCCGTGCCCATGGGCACGCGCGAAAATCCCGTCGTCATCCGCATCGCGCCGGGCAGTTACCATGAACTGATTTACATCCAGCGCGAGAAAAGATTTTTTAAGCTCGTCGGCGAAAACGCGACGAACACGGTGCTCGCCTTCAACCTTTTCGCCGGCATCACGAACGCCGAGGGCAAACCCATCGGCACTTTCAAAACGCCATCCGCGACAATTGACGCGGATGATTTTAGCGCGGAGAACATCACATTTGCCAACGACGCCGGTCCGGTCGGTCAAGCACTCGCCATCCGTGTGGACGGCGACCGCGCAAGCTTCCGGCACTGCCGCTTTCTTGGCTGGCAGGACACGATACTTATCAACCGTGGCCGGCAGTATTTTGAAAATTGTTACATTGAAGGCCATGTGGATTTCATATTTGGAGCGGCGACGGCGTGGTTTGAAAAATGCGAAATCCACGCGCTCCGCGACGGCTACCTGACCGCCGCCTCGACGCCGATTGACGTGCCGTTTGGCTACGTTTTCAACCGCTGCAAAATCACCGGCGAGCCGGGCGTGCAAACTTACCTTGGCCGGCCGTGGCGGCAATTTGCGAGCGTGATTTACTTGAACTGTGAAATGTCTGACGCGGTGCGGCCCGAAGGCTGGAACGACTGGACGAAGCCGCACGAGACGATTCGCTACGCTGAATTTAATTCAACCGGCGCGGGCGCGAATCCGGCGAACCGCGTGGACTGGTCAAAACAACTTGCCGCCGACGAGGCAAAAAAAATCACGGTGGAAAAAGTTCTCGGCGGCAACGACGGCTGGAATCCGACGATTCCATCGCTCGATCCGAAAATCACCGCGACCGAATATGACATCGAATACGGCGAGACGAACGGAGAAAAATTATTGCTCGATGCGCACGTTCCGGCGGGCGAAGGAAATTTTCCCGTCGTGCTAATCGTCCACGGCGGCGGCTGGATGGGCGGCGACAAGGAGACGGACATCGTGCCGGTCTTCGCACCAGTGGCGACAAATCTTGTCTGGTTCAGCATCAATTACCGGCTCGCGCCGACGAACCGCTGGCCGGCGTGCTTTGACGATGTGCAGACAGCAATCCGCTGGGTGAAGGCACACGCGGAAGAATACAAAGGCGATCCGAATCGCATCGCGCTGCTGGGCTATTCCGCCGGCGGACAACTCGTGACACTCGCAGGAACGCAGGCTGCCGCCGACACCACGGTTCAAGCCGTCGTCGCTTTTGCCCCGCCGACGGATTTGGTCGCCGACAACGAACGGCGCGGCGGTTTGAGCATCTCCATGCGGAACCTGTTCAACTGTGATTCGACCAACCTTACCGACGAGGTGCGCGCCGTGCTGAAGAAAAATTCGCCGCTGACTTATGTCCGATCCGGCCTGCCACCATTCCTCCTCATCAACGGCAGCGCGGACAAAACCGTGCCAATTGGCCAGACCGAAAACTTTTTTAAAGCATTGAAGGCGGCAAATGTCGACGCCACGTTGATTGTGATTCCAGAGGGCCAGCACCGCATTGTCGACTGGAAAAAGTTCACGCCCGACTGGCAACAGCAGCTTATTATGTGGCTCTACGAAAAACTCTCGGCGAAATAAAAATAATCAATTCGCTCGTTCGATTTTACAGTCCACCAATTTCACGTCGGCTTCCAAAATCACATCCGGTTTCCGAACCTGCTTGAAACTGGAATTGTAAATCCGCACACCACTTATACTTGCAGCGGGAAAACCTTTCACGTTCAGCACCCGCGGCGTCTGCGCCACCTTAATATTTTCCATCACGACGTTTTTTGCAACCGGCTTCTGGTCACCCTTAGCGCCCTCGTCGTAAAGAAAATCAATCTGCAACACGGAATCCTTCACAAGACCGACGTTGACGTTGCGCATGAAAATATTTTCCAGCAAGCCGCCGCGCATGGCGTTGGACTTCAGCCGGAGCGCGCAGGCCAGCTCGGGGCTGCTCATCTCGCAATTCTCGACGAAGACATTCCGGCAGCCGCCAGAAATCTCGCTGCCGATGGTCGTGCCGCCGTGGCCGTCGCGCATTGTGCAATCGCGGATAACGATGTTTTGCGACGGCACGTTGACACGCCGGCCGTCGGCATTACGGCCGGACTTGATGGCGATACAATCGTCACCGGTGTCAAAAATACATTTTTCAATCAGCACATCGCAGCAGCTTTCCGGATCGCAGCCGTCGTTGTTCGCACCGTGGGAAAAAACATCCACGCCGCGAACGGTGACGTTCGTGCAGAGCAGCGGATGAATTTCCCACATCGGCGAGCGGCGGATTTTCACACCTTCAATTAAAACATTTCGGCAGCGCTGGAACTGGATAAAATTCGGCCGAAGAAAATCACCTTCGCCGAAGCGCCGTTGATCCACCGACACCTGCTGGTTGTTCATTTCATCAAGCCGTTTACGCGCGACGGTTTGCGTGCCGATGCTGACGCCCTTGCGCCCTTTCCATGCCATCCAAGTGGAATCGTCAGCCTGCCCGTCGAGCGTCCCTTGGCCGGTGATGGCGACGTTCTGCTCGCCAAAAGTATAAATCAGCGGCGAATAATTCCAGCATTCAATGCCTTCGAACCGCGTAAACACGGCAGGCAGATATTTCTTCGGGTCGGGGCTGAACTTCAAAACCGAATTGGTCGCCGCGAGGTGTAGATCCACATTGCTCTTCAAATGAATTGCGCCAGTCAAAAATTCTCCCGCCGGCACCACCACGCGCCCGCCGCCAGCCTCGGCGCAGGCCTCAATGGCTTTTGCCAGCGCTGGAGTGCAATCAGTTTGGCCGTCGCCGACCGCGCCAAATTTGGTAATGTCAAAATCGCGCGCGGGAAATTGCGGCGGCACGATGCGCGCGAGAATTTCCGGCACCTGACTCCATGCTGGCACCGAGGCGCGCAGATTAGCAATGGCAGCGACACTGATGGCAGCGGCGGCAAGAATTTTTTTCATGACAATTATGATTATTTGGCGGGCAATCCGGAAACCTCGGCGTTATCCAACTTGAACGGCTCACCTTTCGTCACCGTCACCGAAACATTTTTTAGTTGGATAGCTTTCGCGTTGGAAATAGTGAACGGCTTGGCTGCGGAAATTCTCACATTTTCCAACACTAAGTTGGAAATGCAGCTTTCCGACAATCCCAAAATGACACCCGCCGCCTTCGGGCAAGTCGCCGTCAAATTGCGAATCCGAATATTGCGATAGACCGGAATATAATTGCCGCTAGTAGATTCCGGTCTGGCGTCCGCCTGGTTTTTATCACCAACCGAAGCACCTTGATAAACCGCGGTCAAAGTGATGGCCGGATTCACGTTGGACATAATTAGGCCGTCACAGAAAATATTTTCCACAATGCCGCCGCGCCGCGTGTCGGACTTGATGCGGATGCCGTTCTCGGTATTTTCAAATGTGCAGTTTTTCACGGTCACATTGCGCACGCCGCCGACGGTTTCACTACCGATGCTCATGCCGTGCCCGTGCAGAATCGTGCAGTCTGTGATGGTGAAATCCTCACTTTGAAATATTCCGTCCGCCTGTCGCTTGCCCGCCTTGATCGCGATGTTGTCGTCCCCCACGTCCACCCTGCATTTGGTGATGAGATAACGGTGTCCGCTCGGATCCATCGCGTCGGTGTTCGCCGCGCGCTCCGGCGCGAGAAAGGTAACGTTGGAAATCACCACATCGTCGCAATCCGTTGGGATGAGGTGGAACTTCGGCGAGTTTTGCAATGTGATATTTTCAAACCGCAAATTTTTTGAGCGCTGGATTTCCAGGAGGTTCGGCCGCGGCAGCGTGTAGCCCGGCTTGAGTTGCCTCGCCTTTTCCGCCTCCGGCCACCAAACGAAACCGTTGCCGTCAATTTTTCCCCCGCCCGTAAACGTCACGTCCGTCAAATCCTTGCCGCTGATGAACGGAATGAATTCACCGCGCCTGACTCTGAGCCAGTCACCTGGCGTTTTCATGTAATCCTGCTGGTTCGTGCTCGCCCAGAGCGTCGCGCCCGCATCCAGCTTCAAGATCGTCTTGGAATAAATTTTGAGCGGCTGGCTTAAATAATTTCCCGCCGGAAATTCCACCGTGCCGCCGGTGGGTTTGCAGGCATCGAGGGCTTTTTGGATGGCAATGGTATCAAAGTTTAGTCCGTCACCGCCGGCACCGAATTCGCGGACGTTCCAAACCTTGACCGGTTGGGCAGACAATCCGGCTGCCGAAAAAATAAATGCGCAGAACAGGGCGATGGCTTTCACATTTGACATTGAGATGCACCGCCTGCGCTCGGGATTTTCACCTCATTTTAAACCGGGAAACGCCATGTAATTTTTGGCGTTTGCATAGCAGATGTTTTTAATCATCGGCCCGACCAAGGTTTCGTCATCAGGAATTAGCCCCTGTTTGATGTCACGCCCGATGAGGTTGCACAGCGTTCGCCGGAAATATTCGTGGCGTGGATAGCTCATGAACGAGCGCGAGTCGGTAATCATGCCGATGAAGCGTGAGAGCAGTCCAAGATTGGAAAGCGCATTGATTTGCCATTCCATACCTTCCTTTTGATCAAGGAACCACCAACCGGAGCCGTATTGGATTTTGCCGGGAATCGTGCCGTCTTGAAAATTTCCGATCATCGCGGCGAAGACGTAGTTGTCCGCCGGGTTCAAATTGTAGATGACCGTCTTGGGCAGTTTGTTTTCCGAATCCAGTTTGTTGAGATAGGCCGAGAGCGCGACCGCCTGCGGAAAATCGCCAATGGAATCGAACCCCGTGTCGGGGCCAAGTTGCGAGAGCAACCGGTCATTGTTGTTGCGCAACGCACCGAGATGAAGCTGCTTCGTCCAGCCACGCTTCGCGTCGAGATGACCGAAGAACAGCATCATGAACGACGCGAACTGCGAGTGTTCTAAGTTTGAAATCGCTTCGCCATTGCGGGCCTTATCAAAAATACCAGCGGCCACTTTCTCGGAACAAAAATCCGCAAAGCAGTGGTTCATGCCATGGTCGGACAGACGGCAGTTCTGCGAGTGGAAATACTCGTGGCGCTTTTCCAACGCGCTAATGAAGGCGCTGAAACTATTGATGTCCGTGTTCGCGGCCGCAGAGAGTTGCTCCACCCACTTATTGAAACCGGCGGGCTGGTTCACCGTCAGCGCCTTGTCGGGACGGAACGCCGGCAGCATCTTCGTCGGATGCCCCGACTTCGCGAACGCGCGGTGATGTTCCAAGTTGTCAACCGGATCGTCCGTGGTGCAGACGACCTTCACGTTCATCTTTTTCAACAAGCCCTGCGTCGTGTAAGCCGGCGTGGCGAGCTTGGCGTTCGCCGTTTTCCAAATTTTTGCGGCGGTCTTCTCACTCAACAAATCCGAGATGCCGAAATAGCGCTTCAATTCAAGATGCGTCCAGTGATAGAGCGGATTGCGCAGCGTGTGCGGAACCGTTTTCGCCCACGCATTGAATTTTTCCTCCGGCGAGGCTTTCCCAGTGCAGAATTTTTCCGCGACGCCATTGCTGCGCATCGCGCGCCATTTGTAATGGTCGCCTTCAAGCCAGATTTCGAACAGATTTTTAAACTGCCGGTTTTCCGCGATGTCCTTCGGCGGAATGTGGCAATGGTAATCAAAAATCGGTTCAGCCTCCGCATATTTGTAATAAAGCTTGGCCGCCTTTTTTGTGGTCAACAGAAAATCATCGTGGATAAACGCTTTCATGGCTTATTTGCCCAAGAGTAGCGGTTTCATGTGCCGCTCGAAAAGATTTTCCGTGACGTTTTTGGCGATGATCGCCTCGTGCTTCTTCAGCGCGTTCAGATAGCGGTCGCCCTTCTTCGCCGCCACCTTGAAGCTCACGTGCAGCAGCTGCCGGAAGCTCGGGTTGAATGCCGGGTTCTTCTGGTCATGGCGCAGCGCCGCGACAAACTGCGCCGAGCTCCACCCGTTCACCGCCGCCGCCGACGGCAGCTTGGCCTTGTCGATGTCGATCACGCTGGCGTACGGCGCGCAAAACTCGTCCACGTGCTCGATGGCGTAGGCGTAGATCTCCTTGGCGATCTCCAGCC
>CAISYZ010000111.1 GCA_903889895.1 uncultured Verrucomicrobia subdivision 3 bacterium
CCAAACCCGGCGCGGCGGACGGAGCGCGTTTGCCCACGTCGCCAAACCGGTGGTTGAAGATGGAAAACCTTTTTTCATCAGTGGACCGACGGCAACTCACCTGCCGCCATCAACCAGCGGCAGGTTTTGAAACTGGCTCTGGAATGGTAAATCAAGCAGTTGAGGACATGATCGTCATGCATCATGGCGAATCTGTGTGGGAACAGATCAAGGCCAAGGCGGGCGTGGATATTGATGTTTTCATGAGCAACGAAAATTACTCGGACGACATCACCTATAAACTTGTCGGCGCGGCGAGCGAGGTGCTCAACTTGCCGACGGAACAAATTCTGATCGGCTTCGCTGAACACTGGGTGTTGCATACGGCGTCCGAAGGTTATGGCGGATTGATGAAGGCGTCCGGCAAAACCCTGCCGGAGTTCATGCGCAACCTCCCGAACTTCCATTCGCGGGTCACCTTGATCTTCCCCAAGTTGCAACCACCACACTTTGAATGCACCGACATCACCGACCACTCGCTGAAGCTGCATTATTACTCGCATCGGAATGGTCTCGCACCGTTCGTCGTGGGGTTGATGCAGCGCTTGGGGAAAAATTTTAAAACGCCAGCGGTGGTGCGGCCGGTTGCCGTCAAGGACCAGGGGGCGGACCACGATGTTTTTGAGGTGGCCTGGAATCCCAATCGCGCATGATGAATGCCAGCCATCAGCCTGCGCCTCAACCGATCGGCCTGCCGCCGGAGCAATTCGCCGTGGCCTTTCCATTCCATTTCGCGCTGGGGTTGGATCTGAAATTCCTGCAGGCGGGCTCATCCTTGCGGCGGCTGTGTCCGGCTGCGCAACCCGGCGTGCCGCTGGATCAAATCTTCAATCCCATCCGACCCCAGGGAGAAATTTCCCTGGACTGGGTGCAAGCCAACCAGAGCCGCTTTTTCCTGCTGGAGCATCGCACGACGAAACTACTCTTGCGCGGCGAGTTCATGCGGTTGCTAGAGAAGAATACGTTGGTGTTCTTGGGTTCGCCGTGGTTCACCGATTCGTCAGAAATTATCGCCCTGGGTCTCAACTTGGAAGATTTTGCCATTCACGATCCGGTGGCGGACATGCTGCAAGTTTTTCAGGCCAACAAAATGGCGCTGGAAGATGCGAAGAAGCTGGCGGCGAACCCGCGCCCTCAAGCATGGCGCGTTGGAGGGTGCTGGTTTCTAACAGCAGCGTTTCGGAATTTTTACGTTCGGTGATGTCGCTCTGAATCGCCATGAAGTTGAGGATTTCCCCGGCTTCATTGCGGATGGGTTGCACCTCGGTGGCCAGCCAGTATTTACGGCCGGTTTTCGAGTAATTGATGATTTGCGCCTTGAACCCTTCGCCCTTGGACAGCTGCTCATGCATATATCGCACGGTGGCCGGATCAGTTTCCGTCCCCTGCAAAAGTAAGCCGGGCTTCTTGCCAATGGTCTCGTCAAGCGTGTAGCCAGTGAGCCGGGTGAAACCCGCATTCACCCAGACCACCTTGCCGGTGGCGTCCGTCAGGACCACGGCATTGTCCGTGCGTTCTGCGATCAGCGCGAGTTTGCGAGTTTCCGCCTCATGTTGCTGCAGACGTTCGTTGGCCTGGCGCAATTCCGCGCGCTGGGCCGTCAGTTTACGCCATCATCGCCACCAATACGCAAGGCATCATCCAGCTCTTTAATCCCGCTGCCGAGCGGATGCTGGGGTATTCAGCCTCGGAAATGGTCGGCAAACAATCACCCGGAGTTTTTCATATCGCGGAGGAAATCGTCGCCCGGGCGCAGGAACTCACCGCCGAACTGGCTCACGAAGTAAAACCAGGCTTCGAGGCCTTCGTTGCCAAAGCCGAACTCGGTCAACCCGACCAGCGCGAATGTGATTGGGTTCAACCAGATCGAAAGCGTCTCCCACGATTTCCCTCGCTTTTTTTTTCACAAAAAATTACACGCTGTTTTTCCAAACATTGAAAAAGAATTCCTGCGCACAAATGAATGATGCAACGAACGCAAATAATCTGAAAGAGGAAAAATTAAGGTTAAACCACTGGACGAATGTTAGCATTTACATGAAAACATTGCAGCAGGAAAATTAACTTTGAAAAAACGGTTTCAATCACCTCCGGTTTTGAGGCGCTGAGCCATGGCATCACTGTGTTCGTTCCGTAAATGGCTGTATGTTTTTGCAATCAGAACACCACCATCACGATGTCCCTGCCAAGAAGCAATCGTTTTGAAATCAATCCCCAATTCAATGGCTCTGGTGATAAAACACCTTCTGAGAGATCGCGGGCTGAAACCTGGAAAGCCGAGGCGCGCGCACGCTGCCGCCAAAGCTTTCTTCGGGCTTTCGACGCGAAACACATTTTGACCTTGTTTGATATTTCCTTTTTCCTCCAAACGCTTCAAAAAGGGAAGTAGCTGCGGGAAAATTGGGATTGAAAAGCCGGTGTCGGTCTTTTGCCGATAAAGGGTGATGCGGTTTGATGCAAAATGAATGTGTTCGCCTTTTAGGTTGGCGCATTCAGCGGTGCCGGCCCCGGACAATCCCATGAACTCAACCAGGTCGGCGGTGTCTTTGGCCGTGTCACTAAATTTCTGAGAACGAATTTCCGCAACAATTTTTTGGAACTGTTCCCAAGTCGGCGTGATGCGAATCGGCGTCTCAACTTTCAAACCTTTGATGTCTTCCGCAGGGGATGACGGCAACGCGCGAAGTTTCACCGCGAGTTCAAAAACATGGCGGATGAATCGCGCATATTCGTTGTAGGTCGCGTTTTTGAAATTTGCCCGCCGCTCGCCCAGCCAAATTTCAATTTGCCCTGCACTGATGGATTTGAGCTGAAGATCTAGGCCGTGCTTCCATGTTTCCTTGAAAATTTTTAAAATTGACCGCCGGGTCGCCGCTGTCTTCGACGCATACCGGCTGAGCGAATCGTCATATTGCTTCAACAATTCTTCGAAGGTCATCTTGCCAAGCGACGGGTCAACCTTTTTGAGCTTGCTGATTTCATCCTTGAGCCGGCGCTTGGCAAATTCGCGGTCGGTGGTGTTGAGGCTGTGATGAATGAGCTTGCCCTTGTTCCGATAGCGTGCATAATACACGCCGCTTGACGTATAGCGGTAAAGGTTTTCGCCGATTCTGCTAAATACACCCGTGCGTGAGTGGGTCGTTTTCATACCACTTACAATAGCGTGTAGAAGCGCAGTATAGAAGCAGAATATTGCGAGGCGAAAAAATAGCTGTAAGTCATTGCAGTTTTGGTGGATGGGGTCTTAGCTCAGTTGGTAGAGCGTCTCGTTCGCAATGAGAAGGTCAGGAGTTCGAGCCTCCTAGGCTCCACCATCCTTCGCTTGAATGCAGTGAAAGCGAAGGCTGCCGCGCCGAAGTGAAACGAAGGCGGGCTGCATCAAACTGCGCCAAGAGCTACGGCTCGGCAGGCCGGCAAGAAAACCTTCATTTAGGAGAACTTCTCGAAAACAATCACGCCATGAAATCACCGCTTAAAAACCAATGGGTGCTCATCACCGGCGCCTCCAGCGGCTTCGGCGCGGCCGCCGCGCAGGCGTTCGCCGCGCACGGTGCCAAGCTCCTGCTCGGCGCGCGGCGCGTGGACCGGCTGGAGAAAATCGCCGCCACCGCCAAGCAGTCCGGCGCAACCGCCGCGCACTTCCACGCGCTGGACGTTTCCCAGACCGCGAGCGTGGAAACCTTCATGGCATGGGCAAAGAAGACCATCGTAAATCGTAAATCGCCAATCGCAAATCTCCACGTCCTCGTCAACAACGCCGGCGGCGCGCACGGCCTCGACACCGTCGCTTCCGCCAAGGACGCCGATTGGGAAACCACGTTTCAGACGAACGTCCTCGGCCTGCTGCGCGTCACGCGCGCGGCGCTGCCGCTGATGCTGCACGACGCCGGCGCGAGCATCATCAACATCGGCTCCATCGCCGGGCACGCGGCCTACGCGGGCGCGGCGGCGTATTGCGCCGCCAAGTCCGGCGAACTCGCCATCACCCGCGCGCTGCGGCACGAGCTGTTCGGCACCGGCATCCGCGTCGGCACGATTGATCCCGGCCTCGCCGAGACGGAATTTTCCAACGTCCGTTTCAAGGGCGACCAGAAGAAGGCTGACGAAGTTTATGCCGGGATGAATCCCCTCACCGCCGCCGACATCGCCGAGACCATCGTCTGGGTCGCCAGCCGGCCGCCGCACGTCAACATTGACGAAATCCTCATCAAGCCCACCGACCAGACGGACATGGGGAAAGTGTTCAGAAGAAAGGCGTGAACACTCAACACTCAACATTCAACACTCAACGCTGAACATCGAAGGCAGGGTGTTCATTGGTCATTGGAAGTTGAATGTTGAACGTTGAATGTTTCCCCCAATTAGATTTTCCCCCGGTTAGATCCCCCGGTTCGCGCGCCACAGCAGCACTGCGCCGACAGCCTGGAAGATGAAGTTCGGAATCCACAAAATCAGGTGCGGGCAAAACTCCGGGTGAAACGCCAGCGACTGCCCCAGCATGATGAACGCGTAATACACCAGCACCAGCACCAGCGCAATGGCGATGCCGATGTTCGTCTCGCGCCGGTGCACGCGGATGCCCAGCGGGATGCCCACCAGCGTGAAGCCGAAACACGCGAACGAAAATGCCACCTGCCGGTTCATCGCCACCCGCACTGGCTCGGTGAAGTCCGCCTTGCCCAGCCGCAACGCCGCCATCTGCGCCTTGAGCGCCGCTGGCGCGTTCGTGCCGATGGGCACGCGCAGGTTTTCGAGCACGCGCAGCTTCTGCCGCAGTTGCAGGAACGTCCTGTCATTGATGCCCGGCTCGTTCACGCGGTTGCTCGCGGCATTGGTCGTGCTCAAGTTCAGCGTCAGCGTGGGAAAGTATTGGATCACATCGCCGTGCTCGCCGGTGGAGACGCTGTGGGCGTCCACCAAATCCAGAATAAGCTGGTTGTTCGCGCGATCCGGGCTGAGCTGACCGCTCGGCGCGCGCAACGTCGTGTCCACGTTCGTCTCGTCCGCCAGCCGGTAAATCATCACGTTCTTCAACTTGCCGTTGTCGTTTTTCTCCACGTAGAAAATATAGCCCTTGAAATCCGTGATGAAGCGCCCCGCCGGCAGTTGCGCGTTCACAATCTCCTTCTTGATGTCCTGAATCAAACCGAGATACGCCACGCGGCAGCGCGGGCCCACGTCCATATTGAACCACGCCGCCAGCGTGCAGCAAAACAAACTCAGCAGCAGCACCGGCATGATGAGCGACATCAGGCTCACGCCGCTCGCGCGCGCCGCCGTCAGCTCCTGATCCGCGCTGAACCGGCCGAACACCAGCAGCGTGGCCGTGAGCATCC
The DNA here is from genome assembly GCA_903889895.1 of uncultured Verrucomicrobia subdivision 3 bacterium. Lineage (GTDB taxonomy): Bacteria > Verrucomicrobiota > Verrucomicrobiia > Limisphaerales > UBA11358 > UBA11358. Next base: position 5,376 of record CAISYZ010000111.1, read on the forward strand.
CCATCGGCAGCGCGAAGACCCACACGAAGGGAATCAGGTAAAGCATCGCCTTCACCAAAATCAGCGGGCTGACGTGGGCGCTGGCGAGGAGCGTGAGAATTTCCTTCAGCGCGTTGCCGATGAGCAGAACGGCGGTGAACACCGTCACGGTGAGCAGTAACGTGACGAACACCTGGCCGACGAGATATTTCTGGAGCGTTTTCAACGGATATTGCGCGCGCACAGTGGCGGATTTTTAACGCTTTTGCCAGTGAAAATAAAACCGGCGTGGTGAAGCGGACGCAAGAACGAAGCGGTGATGGCACTGGTTTATTGGACACGAATTTCACCAATTGGCACGAATTCAATTCCCGAATCCGCGCCGTCCGTTGCCAATTCGCGTTAATTCGTGCAATTCGTGTCGAGCCCCTGCCCTGCTCCGCCACTTATTCCACCGTCACCTTGGCGTCTTCGAGAATGACGACGTATTTGTAGCCCGCGCCAAAATCCTTGTTCGTGGTCACCACGCCGCTGACCAGCACGGTGTCGCCCAGCTTGGCGGCGGTGGCGGTGGTCACGGCGAGGTCGTTGTCCTGGACGTCGGCGGTGCCGGAGCCGTCGCGGATGTGCAGCCAGTTCTTGCCCATGATCATGGCGTTATACTTCACCACCTTGCCGCGCACCAACACCAGCTTGCCCGCCAGCGTGGCGCGGCCGGCAAAAATTTCCGCAATGGTCTGCCCGCCGTCGGCGCGCGGGATGCCGGTGAGGTCAAACTTGACGGCAGGCGCGGTGCCGGTGAGCGCGGGATGGCCGGGCGGCAATGCGACGGGCTTCGCGCCGTCGAGCGGCGGATGGCCCGCCGGCAGCACCGGCGCGGTGGCGGAGACGGGCGCGGTGCCGCCGTTGACGGTGATGCCGCCGGTGAAATAGACCATGTCGAAGGTGCGGTCGAGCGTCGGGCTGTGGTAGTTGGCCATGGACGTGCCGGCGCCGACGGTCACGGGGTCGCCGGTCTTCACGTCAAACTGCGTGGTGGCGGCCCAGAGTTTCTGGCTGCCGGTGTCCACGAGGACGTAGGTGTAGCCGGCGGTGTTGGTGGTCTCGACGACCCGGCCGGAGAAGCCGGCGGCGACGGGATCGGTCACGGCGGTGGAAATTTCGCCCTGCGCGCGAACGGAGGCGACGTCGGCCAGGAGCGCGGCGAGGAGGAGGCATTTCATTTTATTCATAAAGTGTTCGGGAGTTTAGTTTATGGCGGTGGTGGCAACAAGTTTCCGTTGGGTAAACCTTCAATAGCTCACGGCATTGTGGGTGATGGGCTGGCCGCCGCCGTCGTGGCAGGTGAGCGTGCAGGTGCCGTGGTTGGGGCCGGTGGAAATATATTGGGTCACGCCGTTGTAGGGCAGGACGTAGGTGGTGTTGAAATTGATGAGGTGCGCGGAGTTGCTGGCCGCGTGGGAATCGTGGCAGGTGGTGCAGACGGCGCGGTAGTTCTCGAGGTGCGTCTGATGCGAGGACCAACTGGTGGCCGACGCGCTGTCCACCACCGTGCTGCTGTGACATTTGTAGCAGAGGGCGAAGTTGTTCGCGTTGTAGGGCGTGCTGTCGGTGAGCAGGAGCATCTTCTCCAGCAGCGGCGCGTAGCTGGAACCGTGCGGGCCGTTGGGACCGGTGCCGCCGGTGACGGGCCCCTGGTCGTTGTTGTGGCAGTCGTCGCAGGCGACGAGGCTGGCGGCGGACAGCGGCGGGATGAGGCTGGGCACGCTGGGGTTCTTGCCAATGACTTCGACGGGATGGAAGGAGGTGGTGCCGGGATTGAATGCCTGCCGGAGGTTGGTCTGCGGATACTGGCGCTGCACCCAGACGGTGCCGCTGTTGCCCTCGCTGTCGCCGTGGCAGCGGAAGCACAATTCATATTCAAAGCTGATGGCCGGCACCACGGCGCCGGCGGCGTTGATGCCGCGCACGTTCGCGAGCGAGCCGGACACTTCCAGCGCCGGGCTGGCGGAGGCCTTGGTGGCATGGGGATTATGGCAGTCCACGCAGGTGACGTGACGCGAGGTGCTGAGCGCCAGCTCGGCGGCGTCATGGATGCCGGAGGTTTGAAGGACCGGATGCACGCTGACCTTGTTCAGTTCGCTGGCAATGTCCTTGGTGGCGACGGTGCCGCTGTGGCAGACGAGGCAGTTCTGTTCCTCGGGGGTGAAGTTGAGCAGCCGCTTCGGGCTACCGGCGGCGTGCGGGCGATGACAGTTTTCGCAGCCGTTGGCGGCAACGGTGGTGCCGCCGGAGTGTGGCCAGGGGTTCGCGCCGGTGCCGTTCCACACCGCAGTCGAGGTGGCGTGGGCGGAACCGACCCACTGGTTCGGCTTATGACATTGCACGCACAAGGCGGAGGCGGTATTGGCCATCACGAGAAAGGTGCCGTATTGGTTGTTGTGCGGGTCGTGGCAGGAAGTGCATTGCAACTGGCCGGACCGGTCGAGCCGCACGTTGTTGACCAGCGCGGACGGGTCGCGCAGCTCGCCGTTCGCACCCGCAAAAGAAGTGCGGTAGTCGAACGACACCGGATGATGCGCTGAAAGATCCGTGCCGATGTAACTCCGCCCGGACGAAAGGGCGGCCGCGCCGGACTTCATCGTAATCGGCGCGGGGCGGCTGCCCACCATGCCGAGCGCGACCGTGCCGTCATGGCAGCTCAGGCAAAGCTTCGACGCGCCGGTCGGCTGGCCGACGACGGCCTTGAGCGTGGAACTGCTATAAGGCGTGTAGCTGGCGGCGGACAGGGCGTGGTTCCAGAGCGGGCCGTCGCCGGTGGCGTTGTGCGGCGCGTGGCAGAAAACGCAGACCTCCCGCTCGGTGGCCGAACGCAGCGTGCCGGGGCCGCTGACGGAGAGATTATGTTTTGAATAGATGATGCTGTTGGGATTTTGCTGCGCCACCGCCGCCAGCGCGAGCAAGAGGAAAGCCATCACGGCGGAAAATTTCTTCACCGGCGCGGCGGCGCGCGGCGGACCAACCAAGGAAATGTCGGGGCGGGCTTTCATGGTTTGCGGATGTAACGAAACACCTGGATCCGGTGGTTAAAGGAATCGGCGACGTAAATTTCATTGTCGCGGCTGATGACGATGGCGATGGGCAGCCAGAACTCGCCGGGCGCCGGGCCGGATTCACCCCAATCCATGAGCAATCTCCCCTGCCCGTCGAACACCTGCACGTTGTCGAACACCGCGTCCACGACATAGACGTGGCCGGCGGGGTCCACCGCCACGCCCTTCGGCCGGCTAAAATGTCCGGGCCCGTCACCCGTGCTGCCAAAGGCGCGCAGGAACTTGCCGTCCGCATCAAAAATCTCGATGCGGCAGTTCAGCGAGTCGGTAACATAGACCAGCCCGGCGGCGTCAACGGCGATGTGCGTGGGGAAATTAAATTCGCCCGGTTCATCGCCGCGCCGGCCAAACTTGGAAATGAATTTGCCGGCGACATCAAAAATAAAAATCTGATGCTGCCCGGCGTCCGCGACATAGAGCCGGTCGCCCAGCAGCGCGAGACCGGAAGGCCGGATCAGGCCGTTGGTGATTTCAAACTGAAGGTTGCCCTTCGCGTCAAACGCAATCACTTTTCCCAGCGCCGAGTCGGCCACAAAGAAAGTATCGCCGTGACGGGCGGCGGCCACGGGCGATTGGAACCGCGTCTGGCCAACGGCCACCCAGCGCAGCCATTTCTTGTGCGACAAATCGAGAAAGCAGACGGCATTCGCGCCGGTGTCCGTGACGAGCAGGTTGCCCGCATCGTCCAGCGCGAGGCCGAACGGATTGACCAGCTTGCCCTTGACCTTGCCGATGCCCGTGATCCAGTCGGCCATCCGGCTGAACATGGACGGCTGCACGCCGATGTCCCCCGGCGCGGAAATGTCGCGCTCATAAATCACCGCCGGTTCGGCGGGCGGCGGCGGCCAGACGGGCGCGGGCTTCGGCGGCGCAGGCGGAACCTCGGCGCAGCCCAGCGCCAACAGCAGCGCCAGGCCGCCGGCCGCCAGCCCGCCGAACTTCGAATGACGTTTCAAATTCATCTTCGCGTTAAAACACCCGCTTCATGTAAAGGAAAATCCGGTTCTTCACAAGGTCTTGTGACCATGAGCCGGTGGCGGTGTATTGGTTGTTGTATTCGTAGCCGGCGCGGACGCTGAGCTTGCCGCGCGACCAGTTCACGCCGGTGCGGGCCGCGCCCTGAAACGAATCCGTCCCCAAAATGTCCTGCGCCGAACCGCCGCCCTCGACATACCACGCGAGCGACGCGAAGATCTGGAGGTTGTAACGGCAGAGCGCCAGGAACTGCGACTGCGTGCCGCCGGAGGAATAGTTGTAGAACGACTGGTTGAAGTTCACGCCGAGAGTGGACTTGTCGTCGAGGCGGAAATTGCAGCTCTGATAGGCGCGCGCGGCCTGGTAATGGGTGAAATTGCAGTTGTAGTCCTCGACTTCGGCCCCGGCGCGAAACCACTTCCAATTGTAATCCGCGCCGAACACCACGTCGGTCAGCGACTGCACCACGGTGCCCGCCGGGGCGTTGTTGCCCGACCAGTTCAACCGGCCATAGACGCCGTAGCGCTGGAACAAATCCACCCGGAACTGAGCGCTCGCGGTATAGATCTCGTAGGAGGCGTTGTTCAAGGAATCGCTCTGATAAGTCACCAGCACCGGCAGCGCGGCGGCGGGATTGCCGCCCAGCAGGGATAGGACATGAGCGCTCGGTGGGACAATGAGTTGTATCTGCGTCAGTTGGCCGGACGGGATGACTTGATAATCGGTTCCATCCACCAACTGGCTGCCGCCGGACGTGACCTGAATGGAACCGGGAACGACATTGGGCTTGTCCAGATAGACCGGACGGAAGTTGGGACTCGTGGGCAGGTAAAGCTGATGCGGCTCGTCAATGGTCGTGGCGACATCGCCGGTGGAATAGTCGTCCTCATGATCAACAATGAAGCCCAGCCCCGCCGTAAGCCGCGCCTGCGAGGTCAGCCGCTTGGTGTAACCTTCATACAAACCCACGCCATAGCGGTCAGTGGAGGAGGAACTGGTGGGATTGGAGTTGTCCGAATAGCTGCCGTGGACATCGGGACTCGAAGTAAGACTATCATAGAGCTGATGGCGCACCGTATAACTGCCCTGTAAGTTGTTGGCCGTGGACGGGTGAAGCTGATAAGTGCTGAAGTTGAACATCAGGTAGCTGTCCAGCTTTGGCGTGTGGTGAAAACTGACGTTCTCGGTGGCATTCGCCGCGTCCAACTGCTGGCCGCTGTATTGCGACTCACTGTAAGCGACCCCGGTGGTGGCCGTAATCTGCTTGTTGTGGCCGAAAGATTCCGAGTCCGAAGCGCCCACGGATTGGGTCAGGCTGCTCAGGCTGTTGCTGGAATTCAGGGTATTATCATACTGGTCTATCCGATAAGTCAGCGTGGTCTGGCCGGCCTGGCGTTTTTGGATGCCAATAAAGTTTAGATAAGTCTCGGAAATCTCGGTATTGTCGTTGAACCCGGAGTCATTTTCATTCCGGTAGCCAAAATCCGCGTTTAGACTTAGAGTGTCGGTCTCCTCGTTGATGCGCCCGCCGTAACGAGTGCTATCCACGGTGAAGGTGTCGAAGGAGCCATAGTTCTCATAAGTGTGATCCTGCGCGGCAAAGAACGAGGCGTTGTAAGGCTTGGCCTGCAGCAAATTGATTTGCGCCAGATAGCGGTTCACATCCTGATTGCTATTCTGGGTCTGTTTGGAACCAGGACTCGTGGAGGTGGTCCGATCCCAGCCCCAGCCCAGCTCGCCATCCAGATTAAAGGCCAGCAGGTTCGGGTGATAGATGGAGCCGGAAGTCTGCAGCCCAACCAGCGGCGTGATGAACAGTTGGTCATAGGTGGAAGTCGTGCTACCGACCCGGTTATTCTCATGCGAGTCGTCCAACTCTAGGCCGACGCTCGCCTGCGGCGTGCCGTCCAGCTTGAACCACATCGGGTCTTCCGCCCGTGCCCACGGTGCCAGCCGCTGCATGACGCCCACGACGAGCAGGCTGGCGAGCAAGCGGCAGCGCTGAAGCCAAACAATGTTCATTTGGTCACCGCCGCCTCCTTGCCGGGCTGGCTAAGGGCGCTGGCTTTGAGCAGAAATTTATTTACGCCAACGTGCGGGTCGTGGCAAACGACGCAGGACTTGCCTTCCGCGCCGGCGTGACCCTTGACGGCTTTCAAATCCTTGTCGTCATGGCAGTCGCCGCACACTTTCAAAACGTCCTTGGCCAGCAGGAAATTTCCCGCCGAAGAATGCGGCTTGTGGCAACCGGTGCAATCCTCGACTACGTCATGCTGGAATTTCGCCTTCTCCAAAAAGTTGTCGTGGCAGTCCCAGCACAAGGTGGGCGCGGTTTTCTTGAGGAAATTTTTGTTGCTCGCCGCGTGCGGCGTGTGGCAGGCCAGGCAGTCGCCATCGCCGACCGGCTGATGGACGTCCTTGGCGTTCTTGGCCGGAATGTCGTCGTGACAATCGGCGCAGGTGTCCTTGACGGATTTTTTCAACAGACCCTTGATTTTGCTCGCATGGGGATTGTGGCAGTCCAGACACTCGCCGTCGCCGACCGGTTGGTGGACGTATTTTTTCTTGCCGATGAGGTCGTCGTGGCAGCTCAGGCAGGTTTCCTTAACCGGCTTTTTCAGGAGGTGCTTCAGCTTGCCGGCGTGCGGCGTGTGGCACTCCAGACAGTCGCCGTCATCCACGGGCTGGTGCACATATTTTTTCTGCGCGGTCAGGTCGTCGTGGCAGTCGGCGCAGGTGTCCTTGACGGATTTTTTCAGCAGGTTCTTGAAGTTCGTCGCGTGCGGCGCATGGCAGTCCAGACATTCGCCGGACTCCACCGCCGCGTGCTTGACCGGGCCGGCGGCGAGCGGGTCGTCGTGACAGGTCAGACACAGCGCGTTGCCCTTGGCAATGAGCAGTTTTTTGTTCACCGACTGGTGCGGATTGTGGCAGCTCGTGCATTCGCCCGCCTCGACCGGATCATGTTTCACCTTCATGCCCAGCCGAAAATCCTTGTGGCAGGTGAAACAGACATCGCCCGGCTTGCCCAGCATCTTCTGGGAAAACTGGGATTCGTGGCAGGCCGTGCAGTCGCGGTTGGCGTAAGGCGGATGGACGTCGAGCTGGAATCTCGGCGGTGGCGCGACCGCCGGCGAGCCGCTCACCGCGTTGGTGGCGGCCGGCCGGTGCGTGTCCGGAGCGACCACCGCGTTCGTCGCGCCCGGCTGGGGGACGCCGTCAAAGAAAAATGTCAGCCATTTCTGTTTCGAATCTGTGGTGCAGCCGGCCAGAATCATCACACCGCAGACCAACCCAGCCAAGCCGCCGAGCGTGCAGCCCCGGCGGCGGAAATTCGCTTTGGTTAATGGCGGGTTCATCTGGCCGGCGTTCGGGATTGGCGGCTGACAATTTACTTTTGTTTCAGGAAGCCATACACGCTGACTTTCTGGCCACCGAACTGGCTAGTGACAAAGATGAGGTATTCGCATTGGCGGCCGGGCGCGACATATTTTTTGAAATAGCCGATGCTGTCATAATCCACCTTCACCGCCGCCGGCAAAATGACCTGCCCCTGTATGCTCGCGCCGGACTCACCAAAGAACAGCAGCAGCCGGCCTTCGGTGTCGAAAATCTGAACCACCTGCGTGGCGGCATCCACCACATACGCCAGCCCCTGCCGATCCACCGCCACGCCCTTGGGCCGGGCGAACAGCCCCGGCGCCACGCCCGCGTGGCCGATGGAGCGCAAAAATTTCCCCGACAGATCATATACCTGCACCACGTTGCCGCCGGTGTCGGAAACCAGCAGGCGGTTGCCGGGCTGGTCCACGGCAAGGTTTGTTGGCGAGAAAAGTTTTCCAACCGTGGCCTTGGCGTCGGTCGGAATGGTGAACAGCAGCTGGTGTCCCGACTTGCTGTAAACCCGCACGCAATGGTTCAACAGGTCGGCAACATAAATGCGGTCGGCCGTGACCGCAACATCCGCCGGCTTCATCTCATCCTTCTTGCCGAGCGCTTCCAAAAACGTGCCGTCGTCGCCGTAGATCAAGACCTGGTTGCGCCCGGTGTCGGCGACATACCGCGTGCCGTCCGCATCAACGCTGATGTTGATGGGCAGCCGCAATTTGCCCTCGCCCTGCGGCGAAAAATACGAGGCGCGGCTTTTCTTGAGATCAAACACCTCGATCACGCCCGCCACGGTGTCGCAGACAAAAATCTTGCCGGCATGAACCGCCAAGCCATACGGCTTGATTAGCGGATCTGCGGGTTTCTCCTCACCGGTGATAAAATCGGCGAAGCTGCGGTGCCGACCCAATTCGGCGTCCGACGCAAACGCAGTCAGGTATTGGATCCGCGGTTCATCCGGCGAGGGCGGAAAAAAAGTATAAGGCTTGGGCGTCTTGTTCGCCGTGGCGCAGCCACTCAACAGCCCCACCAGAACGCAAAAGCCAATTATTGGGACGAACTGCCATTTGGTCGTTGTTTTCATGCAAAGATTTTAGCCCCGATCAGGATACCTAGCACTACTTTCCTTGGCATTCGCTAGCCATAAATTGTCATTGCTCCAACAAGAAATGATAACCGAATTAGCTGCCCGGCGCGCTCCGGCAATTCAAATCGGGCAGCATTTTATGATCCGGCGTTTCCATTCGTTTCAGCCGAAAGTGGCACGCTTGTTCCTGCGACGGACTAGCTGGCGCAGGAATTGCCTTACCTAAAAAGCGGGCTTCGGTCAAACTTCGACCAAAGCCCGCCTGATTCAGAACTTTAGACCGGGCGATTATTGCACCACAATAATGTTGGTCACACCGGCGCTGCCGCCCGGACTTGCGGCGGAAAGAACCACCGGGTAGCTACCGGCATTGGTGTAGGTGAACGATGGGATGTAGCTCGGCGGTGCGGCCACACCCGCCAACTTGTTGGCGGAACTGATGCCAGCCGGGCTGTAGAACGACCAAGTGCCATAATTGGCGTTGGGGCTGGTGTTCGTAAAGTTGACCGTCACCTTGTTTTTCACCAGCGTGGTGGAGCTGTTGGTGAAGCTGGGCGTCGGCACAACATAGATGTGGATATAATTGTTGCGTGCCATCGTCTGCGTTCCATTGGCGTCGGTTGCCGTGAGGGAAACCGTGTAATTGGTAGCAGTGGTGGTATTCGTGTAGGCATAGGTAACAACCTGGGCCGTGCTGGCGCTAGTTCCGCCATCACCGAAATTCCAAGTGCAGGCTGTCACATTGGGATAATTCAAATTGGTGAACGTGAACGACGCTCCCGGCTTACCATAAGTTGACTTGGTCGTGAACATGGCGGTTTGGAACTGGCTCATGACCTTGGTTTCCGCGTCTTTTATGAGCAGCGGAATCAGCGTGGGGTTGTGGGTTTCATAGGTCCCATCGCTGTAAACCATGTAGATGTCAAACCGCGCCTGCTGGATGGCGGTCGGCAGCAGCAACTGATCGGCGGCCGACGGACCGGAGTTCGTGATGGAGGCCAGCGAGCCGGGCGACGTGTATTCCCAACTGTTCTGTTGGTAATTGTTCCAATTGTTGGTGAATATGGCCGGAGCGTTGCTTAACCCCCAGCGATTCAGCAGATCCGCCACGCTAACCACAAGGTTGCTGTTTTCGAGCGCATAGTCCGGGTAATCCGGTGCGCCGGAAGTATGGCATCCACCCAGAGCACAACCATTGGGATCAATCAGGAACGTGTGGCCAGTGACATTAGCCCCCGCAGCCGAGGTATAACTCGGCACATGGCAGGTGGCGCACTGGTTGGTATTATAGGTGCTCTTGGCCACAATGCCGCTGTGCGTGGCATAAATACCCATGCCATTGTTCAAGATACCATTGGTATAAAAGGTCTTGCCATTAGTGGTGTTCAGGTAATCCGGCTGAAGGATGCCAGTCAGCATATTATATTGCGGCGAGAGATGTGGCGCGCGGCTGAAGCCGGTGACGTTCGTGGTTAGGCCCGTGGTCACCGCCAGAGCGTTGGTAATGACCGTGTTCGTCGTTGTGCCACCTGTCGGATAAGCATTGGTCAAAATACCGACAATTTGATTATAGAGGTTGTAGTTGGTGGTGTAGGTGTAGGTATAGGCCGCCGAAACCAACAAGTTCGTCACGGGAACGACGTTGGTAATCAAGCCATAAGCACGACCATCCCAGCGGGCGCCACGGGTGTTATGGCACTGGCCGCAGACATTGATGCCGGGATTATATATGCTGGCAAACGTCGTGTTCATGTAATAAGTATTCCCTGAAGAATCTTTGCGCGCGTCGGCCTGCGAAGGCATGGTGTAAAAATTCGACGACCACAGCGGATTCCGCAACTGGACGTAATTGTTATACACATTGGTCCAACTGACATTTGTGCTCACGCCCGCAATAATGTTGGTCACATAGCCAAACACCGGCGTAGGCGTCAGCCCATGCGGGTCATGGCAATCCGCGCAACTGGGACCCCAAGCTTGGGCGTCACTGAGCGTGGGCAGCACCAGCGCATTGGTCTGCCCTTTCAGACGATTGGCATAATCATTAAGCATCGCCATGCGGGCCGCTCCGGAGTGGCAGGTGCCGCAACTTGCCTCATTACCAACACTGGAAACAGCGGCGGAGACCGTCAGGTAATGCGCTGAATTGGTGAATTCGTTATATTGCGGGTTATGTCCCTGATGACAACTGCCGCAAATTGCCGGGTCAACGCTGACGACCGGGAGAATGACCGCGTGATCGCTGTTCTTGTGCCAGCCCGCCGGGCCGTGACAGTCTTCACAGCCAACCCCTTGTAGGCTGGCCACCGGTGAGTTGGTGTCGAAACCCGTCGGTTGGTTGAAGCCCACCGTATGGCAGAGGACACAACTGCTGTTCTGCTGGCCGCTGTGCAACAAATCATTATAGGCGTTGGCATGGGCCGTGGTGGTCCACGGCGTATATTCCGCGCCATGGCAGCCACCGCAGGCCGCCGACCCGGCATAAAGATTGGCCTGGCTCAATCGGAAATTGTCATACCCATTCGTATCCAGGAAGGTGTTTTGCCAGGCAAAACTGGTCGCCTCTACTGTCTGGTAATTGTTCCAAGGCCCGGCCGGACTGGTCGAGCCTTGAATGGTATACCAGCCCATCGTGCCATACCAACTCAAGGTGACATTGGTGCCGTTCACAACCGGGTTGTTTAGCACGGGCGCGGCGGGAACGCCGCCGCCGGAGCCGAGCGTTTGCATCTGATACATCTGACCGGATGCCGTGCCGATGATGCCGACCAGAGCCAGGCCGGCGGTCAGGACGGACAAAGCCCGGCGCATAGGGTAAAGATCCATGGTTTTCATTTGATTTTAGATTTTTGTTGTCCCCGCACCGTTATGAGCCAGCCCGGCCACCCGCCGCACCTCGCGGTAGTATGTCAAGTGCGGGCAAGTCTTCATAACCTCAAGGCACATCGGTTATTTTCGGATCACTTGTTATGGCAACTGCGGCAGAGCAAGCTGCCCACGCCAGCCTGGGTCCCAACGATCTTGACCAACTTGGGATTGTTGTTGATGTCATACGGCGTGCCTTCCTGATTGTGCACGTCGTGGCAGGAAGTGCATTCCACCGTATGACTTCCATTCAGTAAAAATCCATTGATGGTCATATTATTGCCGGGTATAAACAACCCGCTGTCCGGCTGCAAGACGTAGGTGGTGTCAGGATTCCACAGCCATTCATCCTGGCCAACGCCCGTGCCGACCAGCGCCGAGTTGTAGGTCACGGAAATGGGATGAGAATGGGTCAGGTCGGTGCCCAGATTGGCGCTGTTGGTGATAAAACTGGCCGGGCCATGCGTGGTATAATAGCCAACCCCGCCATAGGTGTTGATGGCCACCGTGCCGTCATGGCAGCTTAAGCACGCCAGAGACGGCCCGTTCGGTGACGCCGCCACCGCCGCCTGCATGCTGGAAACCGGAACATTGTTGGTGTTATACATCCTGAATGCGGAGGACGTGGTCTGATGGCCCCAGAGCGGAACCACGGTGCTGTCCGCATGGTGCGGCACATGGCAGGTGCCGCAAACGGTGGCCGGATCCGAGGGATCCGTGTTCCACGATTGCGTATGGAAGTCATGCGGGCTGCCGACGATGCCGGCCCGGGCGGTGAAGGCCAGCAGGGCGCCGGCGACCATGGTCAGTGTGAGGAGGTTGAGGGATTTCATAATATTATGTTCAGGTTATCAGTTTAGCTACGCGCGTTTGTTGTTGTGTTGTCCGTTCGATTCGGTTTGTTCGCGGTCGGATATCAGCGCCGCGTTTTCGTTTTGTTGGTCACGGCATCAGTTAATGCCGCATTTCCCATGGCAGAGGCGCATCCCGGCCAACCGGCCGTTTCACCTCCACCGTCTAATTGGTTAAAATCATTCATGCGGTTCAAGCATTGCCGGCCACTAGGCCACCCATCGCCCACGCCGGCGCGGCCGGGGCCGAGGCTTCGAGGCGCTTCGCCCACGGCGAATCAAATCGCGCCATCAGTTCCGCCGTGTGTTCAGCGATAATCTGCTGGCACAAGGCCAGTTCCTGGCTGCGGTTCTTGGTATTTTCGCGCACCACCGCCTCCAGGTCGTCAATGTCGTAAAGAAAAACATTCGGGAGTTCCGCCACCGCCGGGTCAATGTCCCGCGGCACCGCGATGTCCACGAGCACCAGCGGCCGGTTCCCGCGCGCGGTCAAAATCTTTTCCACGTCGGCGCGCTGCAAAACAATTTCCGGGCTGCCGGTCGAGCTGACCAAAATATCCGCCTCGGTCAGCGCCGCCGCCGAATCCTCGAGCCGCACCGCGCGGCCGCCAAATTCCGCCGCCAGTTTTTCCGCGCGCTCCACCGAGCGGTTGGCCACCAGCACGGTTTTGGCGCCGCGCTTGGCCAGATGTTTCACGCAGGCCTCGCCCATTTTGCCCGCGCCCAAAATCATCACGGTCTTCGCGCTGAGGTCGCGGTCAAAAACTTTTTCCGCCAGCTCCACCGCCACGCTGCCGACCGAGGTCGCGCCGCG
>CAISYZ010000112.1 GCA_903889895.1 uncultured Verrucomicrobia subdivision 3 bacterium
GAACCGTTCCAGTCCACATCCTTGCCGAGCGGCTTGCAATGCCATTCCACATCCACGCCGTATTTTTCGCAGAGGCGCATCAGGAGGTAGCGGGCGACCCAGACCTGGTCGGCGGCGTTCTTGGAGCCTTTGCCGAAAATCTGGAATTCCCACTGGCCCTTCGCCACTTCGGCGTTGATGCCTTCGTGGTTGATGCCGGCGTCGAGGCAGAGGTCGAGGTGCGTGTCCACAATCTCGCGGGCGATGCAGCCGACGTTCTTGTAGCCGACGCCGGTGTAGTATTCGCCCTGCGGATAGGGGAAGCCGCCGCCGCACGGGAAGCCGAGGGGCTTGCCGTCTTTGTAAAGGAAGTATTCCTGTTCGAAACCGAACCAGGCGCCGGGATCATCCGGAATGGTCGCGCGGCCGTTGCTCGGATGCGGGGTCTTCTTGTCCGGCATGTAAACTTCGCACATGACGAGGACGCCGTTTTTCTTGGTGGTGTCGGGATAGACGGCCACGGGCTTGAGCATGCAGTCGGAGCTGCGGCCTTCGGCCTGGCGGGTCGAGGAACCGTCAAAGCCCCACCACGGGAGCTCTTCCAGTTTCGGGAAGGTCTTGAATTCCTTGATTTGCGTCTTACCGCGGAGGTTGGCGACGGGTTCGTAACCGTCGAGCCAGAGGTATTCCAATTTATATTTTGGCATTGTGCTAGTTTGTTGTTGTCAGTGAGGAACGGTTCTTTGTGCCCGGTCGCACCATAAGCGAGGGCTGAACCTGTGTGCAAAATGATTAGCAGGGCGGGTGCCAGTCCGCAAGGTTTTTGCTTTGGGTTTTCCGGAAAATCCATTTCAGCCCCGTCCGCCAACGGTTTTGCCGCGCTGGAAAATATTCGCCAGCGCGGGCGATGCGGCGGGCGGGCGCGGGCGGGCTGTTTGGATTTAACCAGCGTGCTTAAATAATCTCATTCCCGGATGTAAAGCCGCTTTGCATCGCGGACGGGATGGGCCATATTCGCGGTGCCGTATGCTGAAGGTCAAAGACACCCTGCGCGCGACCGTCCACCTGAGTTTCGACGGGCGGGTGTTCAAGGCCTACCACGGCCCGCACGCGGCGGCGCGCTTCGAGAACGAAGTGCGCGTGCTGCGCCACCTCAAGGCGCGCGGCTGTCCATTCGTCCCGCGCCTGCTGGAAGCCGACCGCGAAAAGCTGCGCATCATCACCACCAACTGCGGCACGCGCGTGGAGCAACTGGACGAACCGCGCCGCGCGGAAATCTTCGCCGAGCTGGAGCGCTACGGCGTGCGGCACGACGACCCGGACGTGCGGAACGTCACCTACCGCTTCGCCGACGGGCGCTTCTGCGTGATTGATTTCGAGTTCGCCACCATTTTCCCGGATGAAAAGAAAACGCATTGAACCGCGAAACACCCGAACCACGCGAAAAATAAATTTTTCCTTTTCGCGTATTCCGGGTATTTCGCGGTTATAAATCTAATGAAGCCAACGTCAAAGCAACCCGCCACCCACGCCGACGAATTGCATTGGTTCGGCTGGACCGACATCGGCCGCGTGCGCAAGAACAACGAGGACTCGTTTCTCGGCCTGCGGTTCGACGCGCAGGAAGTCCACCGGCTCGGCAAGTTCGGCGACGCCTCGCTGGCACAGCACGCCTTCACCTTCGCCGTGTGCGACGGCATGGGCGGCGCGAAAGCCGGCGAGTTCGCCAGCAACATCGCCGTGGAGAAGATCACGACGCTGCTCCCCCGCTCCTTCAAGGCGGCCGCGGCCGGCCCGGATGCCGGCTTTGCCGACGTGCTGGCGGAGCTTTACGAGCAGGTCCACCGCGCGTTGAGCTATCTCGGCCGCAGCTACGACGAATGCCACGGCATGCAGACCACCATGAGCCTCGCGTGGTTCACGCCGGGCTGGATGTATTTCGGCCACGTCGGCGATACGCGCATCTATCAACTGGCAAAGGCTAGAAATGAGCTACTGCAATTGACGGAGGACGACACCCATGTCGCGTGGCTCCTGCGCCAGGGCAAGCTCAAGGACTACGAAGCCCGCACGCACCCGCGCCGGAACGTGCTGCAAAAGGCGCTCGGCGGCGAAAACCAGTTTGTGGATCCGCAGGTCGGCGCGGTGGAATGCGGTCGCGGCGACCAGTTCCTGCTCTGCTCCGACGGGCTGACGGAGGGGCTTTATGAACATCAAATCGTGGACCTGCTGCGGACGAAGAGCAAAGATTTCAATCCCGCGCAGGCGCTCGTGGAATCATCCGTGAAGAACGACGGCCGCGACAATACCACCGCGCTCGTGATCCAAATTTGTTAAATAAAAGGAAAAACGGCGGGCAACTTGCGTTGCCCGCCGTCTGATCCCCCGTCCTCCTCCTTGGACTAAAACTCAGTCGTGGTAGCCGAGTTCGCCGTGTTCGGATTCGTCGAGACCGGTGATTTCGACTTCTTCCGTCGGGCGCAGACCCACGAGCAGCTTGGTGATGTAGGCGATAATGATGGTGCCGATCACGCTCAACACGATGGTGATGGCCACGGCCTTGAGCTGCTCTTTGACGAGCGGCTGGAACCAGGAATCCGTCACATACTTGCTGAGGTTCGTGGCGAAGTTCGGGTTCGCCGCGTTACGGGCCAACATGCCGGTCATGATGGCACCGGTCGTTCCGCCGATGGCGTGCACGCCGAACGTGTCCAACGCGTCGTCATAGCCGAGCCAGACTTTGACCTTGTAGCACATGAACCAGCAGATGGTGCCGGCCGCAATGCCGATCCAGATGGAACCTTGGGGAGTGATGTAACCGCAAGCGGGGGTGATCACCACCAGGCCGGCCACGGCGCCGGAGCAGAAACCGAGCACGCTCGGCTTGCCTTTGACAATCCACTCCCACATCGGCCACACGAACGAGGCAATCGCCGTCGCAATGGTGGTGGTGGTGAAGGCGTTCGCGGCGATGACGTCGCCGGCGACGGCGGAACCGGAGTTAAAGCCATACCAGCCGACCCAGAGCATGCCGGTGCCGATGAAGGTCAGCACGAGGCTGTGCGGGGCGAAGTTTTCTTTGCCGAAGCCTTTGCGCTTGCCTAGGATCAAGCAGAGCACGAGCGCCGAGTAACCGGACGTCATGTGCACCACCGTGCCGCCGGCGAAATCCATGGCTTTGATGGGTGCGTTGGCGTTCCAGACGCCGTTCATGTAACCGTTGATGCCCCAGACCGCGTGGCCCTGGGTGAAGTAAATCAGCAGCATCCACAGCGTCATGAAGACAAAGATGGCCTTGATCTTCATGCGTTCCGCGATGGAACCGATGATGAGCGCCGGGGTGATGATGGCGAACATCAACTGGAACATGCAATAGACGTTTTCCGACACCCAGTAGGAGTAGTTCGGATTC
>CAISYZ010000113.1 GCA_903889895.1 uncultured Verrucomicrobia subdivision 3 bacterium
CGCATTACGACAGTTTGGCACTGTCGCTGCTGCGGAAAAATCGCAAACGAAGTTCATATCGCTCACATCGCCAAAACACAGAATCCTCATTGTTTTCAGGTCGTTTAAGCGTTTGTTGCCCCGCTCAACCGGATGACAGTGGGCTTAATAATGTCAAGTGGGCAATAATTGTCTTATTATTAGCGGACGTAGTTTTACAGATGAATTTCACCCCATGAAAACAATGACACCTAATCTAACCGCTAACCGCAATCTTTCAGTATTGTTTCTGACTGCGCTGTTTTGGTTGAAAATCAATCTATGGGTAAAATTGCAAATGGCGGATGCCGCAAATCGGTTTTCTCGATGGCAACCATCCAAGTGAAATTGGATTGATTTGACAGTTTTCTGTCAATTTCAGCCAAGACAATCGGTTGCTTGGGGGGTATTTTAGAAATATTGAAGCGAATCCCTGCTTTGGCATTTTTTATATCCGTCGTCCGGCTTCTGCTGGCGATCGGGTTGGTGCTTGGAGCCGGCTGTGGTAAACGGGTGGTGGACAAGCTGACGGCGAGCGAACATCAGGCCTTTGACAACGCTCCGGCGGAAGTCAGACAGGTTTGGGAAAATGCTTTGGCGGCGGACAAAGCCAATGACTATGTGACGGCGCAAAACCTGCTAAACAAACTCGGGCAGATGCCCTTGAACGATTCGCAGTATCAGGCAGCAGCCAAGGAACTCAACTTGTTCCACCAGCGTCTATGGGAGGCTGCGAAAACAAACGCCCCGACCGCCGTCAAAGCGGTGCAGGAAATAAATAGATCAAGGAATAAAACCCGTTGAACGATTTGAAGTGATAGGTTAAAAATTTAGGTGGAATAAAAATAGCAGGCATAGCCAATCATATTTTATGAAACAATTATCTGGACGTTGCCCCCGCAATTCGGCGTTCACCCTGATTGAACTGCTCGTGGTCATTGCCATCATTGCCATCCTCGCCGCCATGTTGCTTCCCGCGCTGGCCAAAGCAAAGGCCAAGGCCAAACAGACGGCGTGCATTAGCAATTTGAGACAAATCGGCTTGGCGAATGTGATGTATGTGGGCGATTTTGGCCAATACTGTGGAAGCAGTTGGATTCCCACTGCGCAAGCCCCTAATTGGCATTACGTCTGGATGACGCGGCTGCTCTCTTTGATGGGCAATAATCGAAAGGCTTTTTCTTGCCCGACCGCACCGCAGAATCAATGGTGGGATACAAATCTCAACACCTCCTTGGGCGGCAACGACGAAAATGGAAATTACGACCCTTACACCGTCAAGGATACGTCACTGTTTTCACTAGGCTACAATGATTGGGGGTTGGAGTATGGGCACACTCCACAGCTTGGATTGGGCGGCGATATGAATGCTGGTTGGCCTCCAATGAAAGATACCATGGTTGTCAGCCCAGCCAGCATGATTGAGATTGGCGATGTGAGAGGAAGCGACCCAACCGACCTGTGCCATGCCAATATTGATCCCACCCAGGAGGGATGTCAATGGCCATCCAATCGTCACAACTACCTGATCGACTTTCTCTTCGCTGATGGCCATTATGAATCCGCCAAAAGGCCGGATGTGGTTGCCACGCTCAACATGACCTGGCGGCGGCGCTGGAATAACGACAATCTGGCTCACCTCAAAGGTGAAGGTGATACTATTGGTTTGTGGGCCGGGTCAACAAGCGATGCCGCATCACTTGACCCGTCCAACTAAATCAAGTTGCCCCACCCATTGCATCTTAATTTGAAGGAGTCCGGCTGTTCTGATCCAGCCCTTCTGACCCCGACGCACTCAACTTCGTTATCGGTTTGGCTAACAGCAGCAGCGCAATACCCGCACCCACCGGCACGAACACGAGCCGCACATATTGACCGGGCATTTGGGCCACCGAAGAACCAGTAACCTGGCCGGCGAGCAGACCGGCAATCAAATTCCCCAGAGACGTGGCCAGAAACCACGTTCCCATCAACTGCCCAACCAGCCGGCGTGGCGCAAGCTTGGTGACGGAGCTCAAGCCCACCGGACTGAGGCAGAGTTCACCAAAAGTATGGACGAGGTAGGTCAAAATGAGCCAGGTCGGCCAGACCTTGTGACCGGCCGCAACGACTGTCGCCGCGCCAGCCATGATCACGAAACCGGCGGCGAGCAGGAGCAGGCCAAAGGCAAATTTCACCGGGATGCTTGGATCCAGTTTGTGCCGGGCCAAACTCACCCAGAGCCACGCAAACGCGGGCGCAAACATAATGATGAAAATTGGCCCCAACGATTGAAACCAGGAGGTCGGCACTTCAAAACGATGGTTGAACCAGTCCAATTGCCGGTCGGTGAAACGCTCGGCAAACAGGTTGAACGATGAACCCGCCTGTTCAAATCCGGCCCAAAACAACGCGGATGCAAAAAATAACACTAGGATCATTCCCACGCGCTGCTTCTCAGAACTATCCAGTCCATAGAACAAGAACAGATAGAGGAAATAGATGGCGGTAATGCCCAGAATCATATAGGTCATAAATCCGGCAATCGCCACCGGATTCAACACGAGCACGCCCGTCAAGCCGAGTGCCACTGTCAGCAACACAGCAATAATGCCGCCCACCAGCCCGAAGTGTTCGACCGGATGCAGCGGTTTGGTATTTTCTGGTCGCCGGCCCGCATTGCCCAGCAGATGCCGCAACAGGCGGAACTGAATCAAGCCCAGCACCATTCCCACGCCCGCAGCGGCAAAGCCATAATGCCAGCCGTAGGTTTCAGCCAGCCAGCCGCACACGATCGGCCCGAGAAACGCGCCGAGATTCACGCCCATGTAAAAAATCGTGAAACCTGCGTCGCGGCGTGAACCGCCTTCGGGATACAGGTCGGCCACCAGTGCGCTCATATTGGGCTTGAGCGTGCCACTGCCAATCACAACGAGAATCAGACCCAGATAAAAAGTGTGTATTGAGGACAAGGCGAGTGTGAAATGGCCGATTGCGATAATGATGCCGCCGATCCAGACCGCCCGTTGCGCCCCCCACAACCGGTCGGAGAGCCAGCCGCCGGGCAGCGACATCAGATACACCGACGCCGTGTAGAGTCCGTAGATGGCGGTAGCGACCTTGTCGCTCATGCCCATGCCGCCGCGCACGGCATCCACCATGAATAACACCAGCAGCGCCCGCATGCCGTAATAACTGAACCGTTCCCACATTTCGGTGAAGAACAGCGTGTAAAGTCCAGGAGGATGTTTCTGGGAGACGGCTGCCGCCGGCGACGCGAGATGGCCTGTAACCGTTTCGGGATTGGCAAGATCGTTTAGGTTCATTTTTAATATTGCAATATTTCAGCGTGGTAGACCCAGTTGACGCCGCACCAGTTCCGGCAAATATTTCGGCGGCACAGAGGCGGTGGACAGAACGGCGGCATGGTATCGGCTCAAATCAAACTGGATGCCCAGTTCGCGCTCAATCTGCTGATGCAACTTGTAATGTGCCATGCGCCCGACAAAATAGGTGCTTAACTGCACCGAGCTTTGCTTGGCGCGAATAATTTTCAATTTCGCCTCGCCTTCGGATTGATACGCATCCTCCATCAAAAACTTTTTTGCCTCGGCATCGGTCATCTGTGTGCAGTGCATCTGGTAATCTAAAATGGAATTGGCCACCGCGCGCAAGTAGAATTTCAACTGCATCAGACGCAGGCGCAAATCGCCTTCGCCATAGCCTTCGTTCAACATCGTGACCTCACCATAAACCGCCCAACCTTCAACATATGAACCGGACTGAATCACACGCCGGATTAGAGACGGATTGCGGTTGGCGTAGGCGAACTGCACATAATGACCGGGATAAGCCTCGTGAATCGTCAAGACCTGTAACATATAGCGGTTGTATTCTTCGAGAAAACTTTTGACCTGCTGCGGCGTCCAGTCTGAAGGCGGCGGGCTGACGGCATAAAAACTTTTAGCCAGCGGATCGAGCGGCGGCGCATTATCGAGATAAGCCAGCGAGTTGCCCCGGCGAAATCCCGGCATTTCGACCACTGCGCAATTATCAGTTTCAGGCAGTTGCAGATAATTGCGTTCCCGGATGAAGGCTTTGATTTTCTCCACCGTGGCCCGCGCGTCCGCCACCAAGTTTGTTGCGTCGCCGTGTTCCTGGTTCACCGCGCCAATGACCTTGGTGATGGTCTCACGATGGCCGGCGGCATCATCGGGCGGCAGATTCTGGTTGGGAAAACACTGCGGCCAGAGCTGCCGGGAAATCAAATAAAGCTCGGTCTGGACACGCGCAAACTCAGATTGGGCGTCGGCCAAGTTCTGTTCAGCGGTGATGCCGGCGTCCGTTTCCAACTCAAACTTTTGGTCGAATCTGGTCTTGCCAAGCCGCCAGTTGTCCTTGGCCCGCGCCCGCAACGGGCCTTCGAGAAATTTCTGGTATGCCTTCAACTCGGATGCCACTTTCGCGGCGGCTGCCTTTAATTGTTCTTTTTGCGGCGTTAACCCAACGTAGTTAAAAAGATCGCGCTCGTAGAAATCAATGGCGCCGGCGTTCTGGCGAATGGCTGTTTCCAGCAAGGGTGTGGCCGGCTGTGTCAGTGATTTTTCCGCCTCGGCGATGATGCCCGGCATTTGCGCCATCCGCGCGATCGCGTTGGCGATGTTGGTTTCTTTTGGCAGCGTGGATTGCGCTACAAGCAAATAAACGCTATCATTCAGGTAATCGCCGTAAATGCGCGGGTCTTCGGCAAACGGATGCGTATTATCGTCGAGCCAAAGTTGGTGCCGAAGATCGTTCTGGAAAATTTCATAATCAATCTGACCATCGCGACTAAGTTTCGAGTAATTTACCTGTCCCGGCAAATCGTCCAGCGTTCGTTGCGCCAAGGTTCGCCAACCGGCACGGGCTTGAGGCGATATGTCGTCCAACCGGGCGTCAAACCGATGATCCCCCAGTTGGGTGGCCTCGAACGGCTGCTGGTGAAATTGTGTTTCGAGGTAATTCTGATAAAAGACGCTCAGCTTTTGATCCATTTCCTGACCACAGGCTGGAATAATTCCAAGAGCGATGGCAACGATGGCATTTATCAAATGAATTGAAAAAATTTGTTTCATGTCATTATGCTCAAGTTGAAAGGCGGGTGTTTGTTCGATTTTGCAAGCCTTGCATTGGCCTCATGAAAAATTTGGTGCTGACGCCAAGCCTGCTTCTACAAGCCATCTCATAAATATGATTTTTGCCCATTTTTCGGCGTTTTTAGGCGTTTTTAGGCGTTTTTAGGCGTTTTTAGGCGTTTTTAGGCGTTTTTAGGCGATTTTAGGCGATTTTAGGCGTTTATGAGACGACTTCTAGTATCGTGCTATCCACGTTAATGGAAGGAAACATAAAAGCCCCGGCAAATAAATGATCCCCTCCATCCGAACAAAGCGCCTCACGAGACAAAAATTTAATCATTAGAGCCTGTCTGAAAAAGCGGACGGATTGGTTTGGCGGCGGCGCGGTGAAAGAAAAGCGTATAAAGTGCTTGATTTGAATGGGTGTTTTTTGAATTTATTTTCGCGGTAGCGCCAGTCAGGCGATGAAAATCGCTACTTACGATACCAACCTCACCGCCGCCCAATGGGCTTACCTCCAACCGCTGCTCCCCAAACCCGCCAAACGCGGACGCCCACCCAAAGACCGCCGCCGGATCATTGAAGCCATTCTCTATCTGGCCAAGTGTGGCTGTCCATGGCGCTATCTGCCCGCTGACTTTCCCCGCTGGCAAACCGTTTACCATGTCTTCCGGCAATGGATTCACCACCATCAATGGGCCGTGCTCAACGACACCTTGCGTGTGCTGGTGCGGCGCAGTCAGGGCAAGCGCAGTCGCCCCACGGCGGCCGTTCTCGACAGTCAAAGCGTGAAGTCCGCCGGTCACGGTGGCGCGGTGGGTTACGATGCCGGCAAACGCATCAAAGGGCGCAAACGCCATCTGTTGGTGGATACTTTGGGGCTGGTGCTCGGCGTGGTCGTGACCCCGGCCAGCACCACTGAACGCGCGGGTGCCCAACTGCTGTTGGGCCGCGTGCTGGGCTGGTTCACCTGGCTCCGCATTTTGTGGGTGGACGGCGGCTACACCGGCGCGGCCTTCGCCCAATGGGTCAAGGGGCTCCGCCCCAAGCTGGCGGTCGCAGTGATCAAACGCTCCGACGACACCAGCGGTTTCAAAGTCTTGCCCCGCCGCTGGGTCGTCGAGCGCACCTTCGGCTGGCTGATGCACCAGCGGCGGCTGGTGCGCGATTACGAAACCACCGAGGCCAGCGCCGAAGCTTGGATTTACATCGCCATGATCCGCATCCAACTCCGCAGACTTGCTTGAATACTCACGCTTCATGCTTTTTCAGACAGGCTCTTAAACATGGCACGATACCATTTAGCCATGACCATGGCTTGGCTCAAAACGACGGCAAGCCTGTCAATTTTCGCCTAGCCAACCAGACCGAACCCGGTTATTTTTTGCACCAAAAATGGGATTATTTCGGTTCCGCTCGTGCGTAACTGTGATCGGATAAATATTATGAACACGGCTGCAGCGATTGCAACATATGAAAACCGATAACTTTTCGCCCCCGTTTTTCAGGATGAATTCTCACTTGGGTGGCTCCATAGAAACGGCGATGGTCGAAAAAATTTTCGACCATGTGCCTGACATTGTTTTTTTTATTAAAGACGCTTATGGCCGTTATATTGCTGTCAACCAATCACTCGTTGAACGTTGTGGGTTCAAGGAAAAGCGACAATTGCTGGGGCGGACTGTCTCCGAGATCTTTCCCAAGGAACTTGCCAAAATCTATTCTGATCAGGACAATCAAGTTTTGCAAAAAGGCCAAACGATTCTAAACCATTTAGAAATGCACTGGCTCGCATACCGGAAACCCGGTTGGTGCCTGACGACCAAACTGCCCATCTTCGGCCAAACGAATTCAGTCATTGGCG
Organism: uncultured Verrucomicrobia subdivision 3 bacterium; assembly: GCA_903889895.1. Lineage (GTDB taxonomy): Bacteria > Verrucomicrobiota > Verrucomicrobiia > Limisphaerales > UBA11358 > UBA11358. The sequence goes on from CAISYZ010000113.1 coordinate 6,976, forward strand.
TGGCGGGCATATCCCGCGACCTCTTAACGCCAGGTCGCGGTGAATCCATCCCGCCGAATCTTACGAAGGCGATGGAACGTCTCGAGTCCAACTATGATGACCATCTCACGCCAAGCATTCTCGCTGCCCAAGCCGGATTGCCCCCCGCCCGCTTCGCACGAGTAATCAAGCGGATTTTCGGTCTCACACCCAATCAGCTTATACTCCAAACGCGCTTGAGCGCTGTCACCAAGCTTCTCACCGACTCGAATAAATCCATTTCGGAGATAGCCCTTGCATGCGGTTTTTACGACCACAGTGCGCTAACTCGCGCTTTCAAATCAGTGATAAAACTTACCCCAACGCAGTATCGAAACATACAACGTAAAAACTTGGGACAAGCAAGAACTCGATAAAAATCGCGAAATTGAAGCTGATTTCCAATTATACCAATATCTGAATTCAAATAAATTCCAGTTAACACCCATTGCTTTCAGGTCATTCCTGCCTCCTGCTTGGTGATATTTGACAGATTACCTGTTAATTTCAACCAAGCCAAATCTCGCAAGTCGAGATAAACTAATTGTTAGAAACATGAAACAACGGATTCAGATAATTGACTCACATACTGGGGGAGAACCCACGCGAGTTATCATCGCCGGCGGCCCCGAATTAGGGACAGGTCCATTGCAGGAACGGCTGGAGCGATTTCGCATACACTTCGATCAGTTTCGCTCCACCGTGGCCAACGAACCGCGAGGCTCGGACGTGACGGTTGGCGCATTGCTCGTTCCTCCCGAAGACAAAACTTGCGCCGCAGGCGTCATTTTTTTCAACAATGTCGGCTATCTTGGCATGTGTGGCCATGGCACCATCGGACTGATAGCAACGCTGTCCCATTTAGGCCGCATTTGTCCCGGCAACCACCGGATTGAAACGCCGGTGGGCATTGTGACAACCAGTTTGCATGCCAACGGCGAAGTAACTGTTAATAATGTTCCGAGCTATCGTAAAGCCAAAGCGGCAACTGTCCAAGTCCCAGGATTTGGAGCCGTCACCGGCGATGTTGCGTGGGGTGGCAACTGGTTTTTCTTGGTGGAAGATCATGATCAAGAGTTGTGCCTGAAAAACGTGGACAACCTGACCAAATACAGTGGGCTGGTTCGCCAGGCGATCAACACTCAAGGTTTTCCGGAAGTGGATCATGTCGAGCTTTTTGGCCCACCAACCATTCCCGGTGCACATTCGCGCAACTTCGTATTGTGTCCGGGTCTGGCCTATGACCGTTCTCCCTGTGGCACCGGCACCAGCGCCAAACTGGCTTGTCTGGCCGCCGACGGCAAACTATCGGAGGGCGAAGATTGGATTCAGGAAAGCATTATTGGCACCACCTTTGTCGGTCGCTATCTTCAGAATGGAGGGAGCATTTATCCCTCAATTACCGGGACTGCATTTGTAAATGCTGAGTCCACGTTATTGTTGGATGAAAGAGACCCTTTCTGCTGGGGAATCCGCCATTGAACCCAACTTTTGATATCATCATTGTTGGCGCTGGCATCGTCGGTGCTGCCTGCGCCGCCGAATGCGCCCGTGCTGGATTGAAAGTGCTGGTGCTGGATCGTGGTCCGGTCGCAGGGGGCACTACTGGGGCCGGCATGGGTCACATCGTAGTGATGGATGATTCCGAAGCCCAGTTTGCTTTAACGCGCTACTCTCGCCGACTTTGGCACGAACTCCGCCCGGACTTGCCTGCCTCCGCCGAATACGACCAATGCGGCACTCTGTGGGTTGCGGCCGATGAGCAGGAAATGGCGGAGGTGCGACGCAAGGAGAAATATTATAACCAGCGGGGTGTGCGAGCGGAGGTGCTTGACGCAAGGGCAGTTGCCGCCGCCGAACCATATCTCCGGCGTAATTTAGCAGGCGGATTGCGGGTGGTTGATGACGGGGTAATTTACCCACCATGCGCGGCACGCTACCTCATCGAGTCCGCGATCGCGTGGAAAGCCCAGTTGCGGACAGGAGCCGACGTGAGAGCGCTCTTGCGCGAAGGAGGCGTGGTGATGGCGGATGGTTCGCGTTTTTCCGCGGGGATTGTGGTAAACGCCGCCGGCCCTTGGTCGCCCGCTCTCATCCCAGGATTGCCGGTGCGTAAACGAAAAGGTCATTTGGTAATCACGGATCGCTATCCGGGCCAAATCCATCATCAGATTATCGAACTGGGCTATCTCAAGAGCGCACATTCGGTCGGAACCGATTCAGTGGCCTTCAATGTTCAGTGTCGCAAGACCGGTCAGATCCTCATCGGCTCATCTCGTCAATACAATGAGGAGGGAACCGAAATTAACCACGAGATTCTGGAACGCATGCTCCAACGCGCCTTTGAATATATGCCAGGGCTGGCAAAACTCACAGTTACTCGCTGCTGGACCGGACACCGAGCCGCAACGCCGGACAAACTTCCATTGATTGGCCCCGTCCCAGACAACGAAAAGATCTGGCTTGCCACCGGCCATGAAGGACTAGGCATTACCACCTCACTCGCCACAGGGAAGTTGCTGACGGATCTGCTGCTCGAACGTCCAACTGAAATTTCAGCCGAACCTTACGCTCCCGCACGCCTCCTTCAAACCAATGAATCTGCGCCCGAACCATGCCTGACCGCGTAACTCTTTTTATCAACGGTAAACCCATCAGTGTCCCGGTGGGCAGTATCGTGGCTGCAGCGGTCGCTCGATCTTATCCGTCGTGTTTCCACCACAGTGTGCACCAAGAATCACGCAGCCCGCTTTGTGGCATGGGGGCATGTTTCGAATGTTGTGTTACAATCAATGGCTCGCCTCACCGCCGCAGTTGCCTGACTCTCTGCGAAGAAGGAATGGAGGTGTTGACCGGTGCCTGACCAACGGCTTAACTTTGATGTGCTTGTGGTTGGCGCCGGACCGGCGGGAATAGCCGCCGCCTGTGTAGCGGCTGAAAACCGCCGGACGGTTGCCGTGGTGGACAACTCCCCTTGGCTAGGCGGACAAATTTGGCGGGGCATCCAGACTAAAACCCGGGGCGGGACGGCTCGCCATTGGCTTGACCGACTTCAGAACTCCGATGTTCAAATCTTTTCCAGTGCCACAATATTTGCTTCACCGTCTGCCAACCAATTGCTTGCCGAAACCCCGGATGGTGTCTTGGAGTTCAATTGGAAAAAGCTGGTTTTGGCCACAGGAGCGCGAGAGTTATTCCTTCCCTTTCCTGGTTGGACACTGCCCGGGGTGATGGGGCCGGGTGGATTGCATGCGATGGCCAAATCAGGCTGGCCAGTGGCGGAAAAGAAAGTTGTTATCGCCGGCAGCGGTCCGCTTTTGTTGGCGGTTGCGGACGGACTAAAAAAAGAAGGCGCCCGCGTCAGTCTGGTGGCCGAACAAGCCAATTGGAGCGAGGTCATGCGCTTCGGTTTGAGCCTACTACGACATCCGCGCAAGTTGATTCAGGGTGTGGGCATTAAATCTCGCATAATAGGCGTGCCTTATCACTTTGGTTGCTGGCCGGTGAGGGCGAACGGCTCATCTCAAGTCGAAAGCGTCACTTTGACTGACGGTTCACGAAGCTGGACTGTAGATTGCGACTATCTGGCCTGCGGATTCCATCTGGTTCCTAATCTTGAACTGCCACGCCTTCTCGGATGTGCGGTTTCAAATGGATATGTTAGCGTGAATGAATTCCAATTGACCAGCGTGCCTGATGTCTTTTGCGCCGGAGAACCCACTGGAATCGGCGGAGTTGACTGCGCTCTAATCGAAGGCCAGGTGGCCGGATGGGTTGCGGTAGAAGCCCCGGACTACGCACGCAAGTTGTTTGGTTTACGCGCTGACTGGCATCGCTTCCGGGCCAGTTTGCACCAAGCCTTTGCTCTTCGACCCGAGTTACGGCGACTGGCCACCCCCAACACATATGTCTGCCGTTGCGAAGATGTTCGACTAGAAGATTTGAGCAACTGCAAAAGCTGGCGCGACACCAAGCTCAATACTCGTTGTGGAATGGGATCATGTCAGGGACGCATCTGCGGAGCCGCCGCTGAATTCCTGTTCGGCTGGAAGAATGACTCCGTTCGTCCCCCACTCTTTCCGGTTCGAGCATCTTCCCTGGCAGGTAAAACAGACGCTCTGCCTGAAATAACTGCGGAACCTAACATATCATCACCAACTTGACGCCTTGAAACGGTGCATCCTATTCACTATGCCAGACCGCTAATCTTGAAAACAGATCGCCTCTTTAAATCTTGAATGACGTTGCTTGCAACAGATTGCTAAAACAGCATCAAATCATCTTCCAAAAAGGTCTTACATTGGTCTTTGATTGGGACCCTCTGAACTAGGCCATTGAGGATGGGATGGTTTTCGGGTAACGAAAGGAAAACCATCATGAAGAAGACACATCATACGACCGAGCAAATCATCCGGATCCTGCGGGAGGCGGAGACCAGCGGGCAGA
>CAISYZ010000114.1 GCA_903889895.1 uncultured Verrucomicrobia subdivision 3 bacterium
CCAGTAAAGGTCTTGTTCCGTTGGCGGCAACAGCGCCAGATTCCACAACAAAACCACCTGATCCATGACGGCACGAAACCGGCGCTCATCCGGTTTATCACCCAACAGGGGTTGGGCGAATTCCAATATGATTTGCGAAAGCGGCCTCATTCGCCAGCCAGTTCGTTTTCGAGTTGATACACTTGATCACGCACGGCATCGCCATAGCCCCACCCGATGCCGTCCACGAGAGTTGCCAACCGCCGAATCCGCTCACGAAAGCGGGAATAAAGTTCTTTCCCTTCGCGCATGAGCAGTTGCGCCATTTCATTCAAGACCGATTCCAAGCTGTTGTAAAAAGACTCGTTGATGTCGCCAAATTCATGCGTGAACTCGGTGCCGTTCTCCACATAGGTCAACATCAGATCAATCGTTCCAGTCAAATTGCCGGTGGCCCTGCGGTAATCGCGGATGGCCTTGCGCGCCTCGGCCAGTTTGAGTTTCCCATCGCCGCGCGCAGGGAAGAACTGTTCCACGATCTTGCGCCGGTATTTTTCCAAGGCTGCGCCGGCGCCTTCTTCCGCCTGAAAGCGGGCCAGAAGAAAATCGCGATTGTCCGGCGAAGCGTCGTGAAGGTCTTTCACCAAGGCAATCAGCGCGGGTTTCGACCAGTCGTCCAATTGCCGGCGAATATTCTGCCAGCCGGTAGTTTTCTTTTCACTCATTTGAGTTTCAATTGGTCTTCGGTGCAGGCGTTGAGAATGGCGGTTATATTCCAAGCAGAATCCTGCCCATGGTAACGACCTGCTGCCGCACGCGATCACGATCAGCCGCGTCACCAGGGTAAAATTCCGCTGCCCTCACTGGCCCGTCTTGATTTGCTTCAGAAAAATCCGCTCGCAATGCCGCCAGCGCAGCAGTGTAAGCTGGGTTCCCCGCGTCTTTTTCAGCGCGGAACGCCGATACCGCCGCCTCCGGCCCATCAATAAAACCTGTAACCGCGAGCAACACGTCGTAGGCATCCTTCGGGCTGCGTCTTCCAGTTGGTCCGCCAAACGCATTCAGTTTTAGAACCAGCAACGGACCGATGTTTGCCACAGCTACTTGGCAGGTTTGCTCCGCGCCATAAAGGTCACGACCATGCACCGTCATGATACGGCGACTGGCCAGCGCACGGTTCACACCGGGGATGTGGTATTGTTCCAACGAACGCCACGCCGTCAACAAAGCTGCCTCGGCTGATTCCAGACTGCGCGGCGGGTAATCGTCAAACTTTCCGAATTTGGTCATGCCCAACCTCCCGCGAAGTCCGGCCATTTCCGTAATTCCGCCGCCTGCTCTTCGCCGCGCAAGCCTGCGTGCTGTAGGTCGAGATAAATCTGCGCATCCGAAACCAGATTGAACCCGCGCACGGACTGCAAGGGACGCAGGACGCCTTCATCCTTGGGCACCACAAGGCGCAATCCGCCACTGCTGGAGACCCGCCTAGCCAGTAATTTTTCTGAAACGGCCGACTCTTCAGGAAATGAAGTTACATATGCGGTGACAACTATGGGGATTGTGTAGGGATGCCTAAGCCAGCCGGCGAACCATTGAGTGAACGCGTGCGGCTGCCCGCCAAGCAAATCCCGGAGTTTTTCTGCCAGTTGAGTAGGATCACTCGACAACAGCGAATACTCTCTCGTGGTCGTTCGCTTCGTCCATTCATCGCCTTTTGCCCAGGCGTCCAGCAATGCTCCGGGTTTCGTTACTCGCAGACCGCCGGGTTCGTCCACCGCCCATTCGCGTGCGAACAATTGCTGCCGCACCGCACTCACCCAACCGAGACTCACTTGCGCCGCATCAGCCAGTTCCACAACCTTCCAAGGCCGCAGCGGTCCTTGAAGAATCACACGCAAGACTCGCGCGGCTTTCGGAGCAAAGAGTGATCTCACCTCGCGGCGTTCCCGAAACGGATTCTCCGCCGAGTGTGTTTCGATAAAAAACTGGTCGAAGGACAGGCGCGCGTTCCCCGCCAGGTCGGCGTAGCCGATTCCTGCCTCCTCGCAGATGCGAGCTGATTCTTCAGAAATGAATGGAGCCACCAGCACTCCGTAACATGGCGTTTTATTCGGCAACTGCTCGATAAAATGCTTCAATTCCAGGACTCCGGTTCGAACCTCGCGCGGCTGCCCAAGCCGCCGGCCTTTCACCACCACCCTCCAATTACGGTCTCCGGCACAAACCTCCGCGATCCAGTCAGGTTGATCTCCAAATTCTCCCTTAATCAGACTCCACGATTTTACCTTCAGAAAGGATGCGCGCGACAAAAAATTCCGGATTGCAGCCTCGAACTGCGGTTCAAGGTTGCGATCTTTCAGTTTATAGGCTATTTTCACTGCACGATGAAAATAGTGTATTCAATGAAATATGCAAGTGTTATTTCGCTCAATTTTAATATTTCATCAAATCGTGAAAAGTGCCACTTTAATGAAAATTTTAAGATGGCACTGTCACACCGTGGATGTTGAGCCGGATCAAAATCAGGTAATCACACAGTTTCAACGGTCGCAATCTTTTCGAACGCAGAAAAAATATCAGAATAATTTGCATTCAAAAACCTGACCACTTTGGCATTATCAACGAGTTTTTTAATATAGCCGCAAGCCAGTGTCAGATTTAGCATATTTTCCCCGTAAGTTTCCTCGACGGCTTTGACGCCGTGTTCAAGGGATTCCATCTCCTGTTCCATTTTGCCAATGTCTTCGGTTGATAATCCCTTCTTGATCTTCGGTTTTTCAGGTTGCGCCAACTGATCTTTCCGTGTGCCTAACACCAACGCTTCTGCATAACCCGCTGCAAAATTATTTGCCCCAACCATGATTTCGGCAATTTCGATCTGCCGTAAGCAAGCGACTTGTTTTAGCAAACAAATCGCTTTTGGACTGATTGCTTTGTCCTTCAACAAATCAGCCGCTTCTTCGTGAATCCCATCCAATAGCTTCATTGAAGCGTTCACATTTTTGACGGAGATGTTCAACGCCGCTGCGATTCGTTCCGGTCTCACCCCGTTCCGAACCGCTTTCACAATCATTTTATGTTCCTGGATGGGAGCCAGCCGGCTGACACGCGCATTGTAGGTGAAGCTTTCATCGTCGTTGGCGATGATGCAGTCCGCCTCGGTCTCGCCGAGTTCTTTCAGCGCAAAATAGCGGAGATGACCATCAAGAAGCAGATATGTGCCAGGTCCGTCCTTCTGCGGATACACCATGAGCGGTTCAACCAGCCCGACCTCTTTGATGGATGCGCGGATAGTTTTGTATCGGCGGATATTCTTCTGCGGGTCTTTTATCTGGCGCACAGGAAGAATAACGGCGAGCGAAAGCCGAATTTTCCGCATTTCAAATCCAATTTTTGCGTCACTCATGCAGCCTCCTTATGTTTGGTTCCAAGTTTGTCCCACAAATACTTTGGCATCGTGGAGAGCGTCTCAGCCCTCAACAGATTTACGAAATTTTCATCCGCCAGAAGTTTGTTAAATGCGTTGACGATAAAGACCAGCTTCTCATCGCTAAGCCTGGCTTTGCGTATCAGCAATTTTTGTTTTTGGCTTTCGCGCCTGTAAGCATTCACAAGACTCTCGGCGCTCGTCAGCTTTTTCCGTCCGGCGCGGTCGCCGGCATCCCGTTGTTTGCCGGCGAACCGTCGCTGATCAATCAGGCGCTTCACCGTGCGAATGGATACTTGAGTAAGCTGCTTGTTTTCGTATGCTTTGAGCAATTCGCGTTGCGTCTCGACACTAGCCGGCACGAATTTATTTTTATCCCCGGCTTCTGTCTTGAGTTGGCGGAGGTAAGCGGCAGGCGGCGCGGCGGAACGGCATGAGTGCAGCCGAACGCCGGAGCGGCGACGCCAAGCTCAGGACGGAAGCACCACGCGACTGCGCTTTCCATTGTCCGTCCGCGACGAGCGCGCGTTACAGGGCTGTGTAACGTGCGTTGGTCGCGGACATTGAACCCACGGCTTTTGCTTTTTAGGATGGGCGGATTTCTTTTTGGTCGCTCTCCGTCGCCGCGACTGGCGACACCTGCGCTGCTGCGCTAAAGATTTTTCGATGGCGTGACGCGTGGTTCGCGTGACCGTGACTGGCTTAACGGTGTTCGCGCCGCCAATTCCCCCTGGGCGGTTGCCGGTGGTTCGGTCGGCGGTGTCTTGGGACGGTGTGGTTTCTTTGGCTTGGCTGAATCCAGCACCTCGCGGCAGTAGCGGGCGACGGTCTGGTGCGACACTTCGATGCCGGCGTTCTCGTGCAGCATGGCACGGATGGTTTCATACGACGCTTTGCGTTCCCGCAGTGCGATAATTGAATCTTTGACTTCGTTCAACGCGCGGTATTTTTCCGGCGCGGGCGGTGTGTAATTTTTGACGGCTTCGGTCAAGCGGGCTTTCGCCTCGGCGGATACGATGGTTGTATTCATAATTTTTGGTTCAACTTTGGTTTGATTTTTGTCCGGCACTTTCGCTGTTACGTCCGACCCTTGCACGCGCAAGGAGAACAGCGTCCCATTTCCAATACGA
>CAISYZ010000115.1 GCA_903889895.1 uncultured Verrucomicrobia subdivision 3 bacterium
AAATTCGTCTTTGCCCATCACGTCCTCGGCACGGGGCGTGGCGGTGTGGACGATTGTGATTTATATGAGTGGGGCGGGCGTAGCAAACGCGGTGATTGGGAATTCGCCCAACACCGGCCAGGCTGGGAATTGCCCGTCCATCAACTCATGGTCAAGCATGGCGTCACGATTTTCTTCCAAGGTCACGACCATCTTTACTGTCAGCAGGAACGGGACGGCATCATTTATCAGGAAGTCCCCATGCCCGCTGACCAGGGCTATATGGCTTACAATGCCGACCGCTATCAATCCGGCGTGAAGCTGCCGAACTCCGGCCATCTGCGCGTCTCCGTTTCGCCGGAAAATGTGAAGGTGGATTACGTCCGTAGCTTTCTGCCAAAGGACGAAACCGCGCAAAACAAAACCGGAGACATTGCCCGCAGCTACACGATCAAAGCGAAAACGAGCCATGCCTAAATCATTTTCAGTCGTGGTGGCTGGTGTCTTGGCAATCCTTGCGTTCGATGTTTCGGCGCAAGATGCCAAACCCGAAAATGGGCATGGCCATCGCGGTCAAGCCGTGACGAATTATTTCAACGTCGCCGTGCCCGCTCATGCGTATGATTTGATTCTCGCCCGACCGGAAAGGAATTCCGTCACCTTGAGTGCGCTGGCGTATCAAAGCATTGAAGGTTTTGTAGCCTACGGAATGCAATCCGGCGCTTGCACCAATCAGACCCCCATGCGTCAGTTCAAAGCCGGAGTGCCGGTTGAATTCGTCATCGCTCCGCTGCAAGCCAACTCCAAGTATTTCTACCAATTCCATTCGCGGCTGGCGGGCGCATCCAAATTCGCAATCAGCCCGGAGTATTCCTTCCAAACGGCGCGTTCGCCGGGCAGCACCTTCACTTTTACCATGACGGCGGACGTGCATCTGGATGAACACACCAGCGCTGAAGTGTATGAACAATCACTCACCAACATTCGCGCTGAACAGCCGGACTTCCACATTGACCTCGGAAACCTCTTCATGACCGATAAACACGCGACGCGTGATGAGGCGGCGCGGCAGTATCTGGCGCAACGGTTTTACCTGGGGCAAATCTGTTCTTCTGTGCCGCTCCTTCTCGCGCTCGGCGTGCATGATGGCGAGAGCAGTCGCTACGAAGACGGTTTGCCAGATAGTTTGGCTGTATGGTCGAATTTGCTGCGCAAACGCTACTTCCCTAATCCGGTTCCCGATAATTTCTACACCGGCGATGTCATTCCAAACCCACAGAGCGGACAACTTGAAAATTATTATGCGTGGACGTGGGGTGATGCGCTGTTCGTTGTGCTCGACCCGTATCGGTATTCACTTCGTCAGCGCGGCGGTGGCGGTGATGGCTGGGCGTGGTCGCTTGGTCGCGAACAATACGATTGGCTCGCCCGCACGTTGGCCGCCAGCCGCGCGAAATACAAATTCGTCTTCCTGCACAATCTTTTGTGCGGAGACCAAGCTTCGCGCGGCGGTGTGGAAATTGCCGGATTCAACGAATGGGGTGGTAAGAATTTTGATGGAACTGAGGGCTTTGCACAACATCGTCCCGGCTGGCCGATGCCAATCCATCAACTACTCCTTCGCAACCACGTCACGGCGGTATTCAAGGCGCACGACAATTTTTATGCCCGTCAGGAACTAGACGGAATTCTTTACTTGATGGTTCCGCAACCCAGCTTTGCTGGGAACGATCGCATCCGCGACCTGAAAAACTATGGTTACAAGCAGGGGGTATTTCTCGGCAATGCCGGCCATGTGCGAGTCACGGTGTCGCCCGAAAAAGTCATTGTGGATTACGTTAAGTCCTCGTCTGACATTTCAATTGCCGACGATTTCGTGGTAACCGGAAAATAAAAACCGGTCACACATTCAAGTGTGACCGGGTGTTTTCCACTCGGCTTTGAATTTCAACTGCGACACGAGACATTCGCCGGCTTCGACGTCATCACGCGGGCTGAGATAAACCGGCTGATGCAATGCCAGAGTGTCTCGGTATGCTTAGAGATCCACATTATGCCGAGCTCGGCATAAGCGTTATTTCTATTCTAACTTGAAATTATTACCTCCAATAACATTTTAGTAAGAATTTATGGCAAACGCATCGTTCAAGTTGGCGCGCAAATCAGACCATTTCCATGATTCGGTATGGCCGTCGCAGGCAACGAACACCGTACGACTGTTGTGGCGGCACGCTGGCTGTTTGCGCGGCGGGCTAACTTTCGTCCAACCAACAGTAGGATCTGGCTGAAATGTGACAATTTCGGTGTTGTAACCGCAAGCTGGAAAAGTGTCGCCCCATCCTGGCTGTTTGGGAACCCCCACGTCCCCCATCATCCAGATTTGGGAAGTGCGTTTTAACCCGGAAAGTTTCATGCTGCCAAGCATGGCTCCGGCGCTGGTCGTGCCATAACGAATGACACCCCCGGAATCACTAGCTTGGTCTTGAACCGGTCCATAACCTTGCCACGAGATGCCGTAATAATTGTAAACGGTGACAGTTATGTCCTGGTCTTGCACCGCCGGGCAACGCCAGACATTGTTGGTCTGCCCGCTTGCGGTTACATAACCGCCCTGGTCAAGAATGTTGAACCACCATTTTCCCTGAACCGCCGTGCCGGCTGAATAATTGCCGGTGTTCAATGGTGGAAGAAAGTCTTGATTGTCATTGGCATACATCATGAAAGCCAAGCCAACTTGCCTGATGTTGCTGGTGCAGCGGATTGCTTTGGCTTTGTCTTTGGCCTTCGCCAGCGCCGGCAGCAACATCGCCGCAAGAATGGCGATGATGGCGATGACGACTAGCAATTCAATCAACGTGAAGGCCCGATTGGCAATATGTGGAACGAGCGCCTTAGATTGGGTATGAGGTTGTTTCATTTTCGCTTCAAGGATATTAATCACATCTCGCTAGTTGTGCCTGCATTCCTAATTTTGTCATTTTTACTTTTGTTTGCCGCAAGTTTTACAACTTAAAACCAATTTCTTTGTTGTTGCTGCGAAACATTGATGACTAACACTAACTCATTCAGTTCTATTTCATATCCCCCAATCGGCGTATTTTATCCCAGGCAAAAGTTTTCAGATTCTAGTGGAGTTTTTGTGTTTTACAACATTCTATTAATCAGTGGGTTAAAATTGTCCGATTTCAATATTCGACGATGTGTCGTTCGACTGACGGAACACGTCAATAGTCAATTTTCAATAGAGCGATTTCTGATTTTAAGGCCAAAATTAACCGTCGGATATCAAACTGCGGTAGCTTGTCGGCTCGCTGGCGGGCGCGGAAGTGGTGCCAATATTTTTTCGGCTTCACGTTGTCTTAAGGTTGTCTTGAGTAAAATGCGCCTACGAAAAATAGCATTCAGACATTGTATGTCGCGCTGGCGGTTGGCCTGTCAAACAACGGCTTTAGTGCAGGCCAAACTTACACGATTGTTGATACGGGACAAACGAAGTGTTTTGACAACCGTAACGAAATCGCCCCGCCGAAACCGGGACAGCCTTTTTACGGCCAGGACGCGCAATTTCACAATAATCCGGCCAGCTACACATTTGGGATTGAGGGGTTGACGATTCACGACAATGTCACCGGCTTGACCTGGCAGCGCAGTCCGGACACTGACGGAGATGGCTCGATCACGCGCCGCGACAAGCTGACGCTGGGTCAAGCCCAAGCCCTTCCGGCGAAGCTCAACGCCGCCAAGTTCGGCGGGTTTGACGATTGGCGGTTGCCGACGATTAAGGAGCTTTATTCGCTCTTCGACGCCCGAGGCACCGATCCCAGCGGTCCTGGCGGCAACGACACTTCAAAACTGACGCCATTCATTAACACAACATTTTTCAAGTTTGCCTACGGTAACACGAGCACCGGCGAACGCGTCATTGATTCCCAATACGCTTCCAACACCAAGTATGTTGGCAAGGGCGCGCGCGGGTTTGCTAAACTATTCGGCGTCAACTTCGCCGACGGCCGCATCAAAGGCTACGACCTCTTCATGCCCGGCGGCGACATGCAGAAAACCTTTTTTGTGATTTGCGTGCGCGGCAATCCGGGTTACGGCAAAAATAATTTCCACGACAATAACGATGGCACGATTGCTGATCGGGCCACCGGCCTCGTCTGGTCGAAAGCGGACAGCGGCCTGGGCATGAACTGGCAGGAGGCGCTGGCATGGGTGCAACAGAAAAACGCGGAGAAATTTCTCGGCCACGATGACTGGCGGCTGCCGAGTGTGAAGGAATTGCAGAGCATTGTGGACTACAATCGGTCGCCCGAAACGACGCATTCACCCGCGATTGATCCGCTGTTCAGCTGCACCGCGTTTACCAACGAAGCTCGGCAGGTTGACTATCCGTTCTACTGGTCGGCGACGACGCATGCCGGTTTCATGGGCGGTGGCGCGGCGATGTATGTGGCCTTTGGACGCGCGGCAGGCTGGATGTCAGCACGGGCAATGGCGGGCGGACCACCGGAACGGCCCAGCGGGTTTGGTTTCGGTGAAGGCGGGCCGCCGGGTGCCGGTGGTCCACAGGATAATAATTCGGGTGACTACCACTATGTTGACGTTCACGGTGCCGGTGCACAGCGCAGCGATCCCAAGGCCGGCAATCCCGCCATGTTCCCTCATGGTCGAGGCCCACAAGGTGATGTCATCCGCATTTACAACTACGTTCGCCTCGTGCGCTGCGGCTTGAATCAATGAGGGGACGTTGGCAAATGAAAAAGGGCATCTCCTCCTTTTTGGCATTCTTCGTTTCCGGCAACCTTTGGCATCGCGCAAACCTACGTTCTCGATAGTCTTATCAGAATTAAGGCAGGTGGCATTCGCCTCCAAAATCGCGGACGAGCCGATTAAAGCTAATCGTCGGTGCGAAACGGCATGGCTGGCAGTCCCGCGCCGTTGTAAAGATTGCCATCGGGATTATTCGCCCAGTCATAGCGCGCCGCCACCGGCTGCGGAACCTCCTTGCTGCGCACAAAGATCGCATCGCCCACAATCCGTGCATCGGCGGGATGCCATTGACGGTGCGCATCGGCGATCTCAAAGCCTTTCAATTCTCCACTGCGGGCGATGAGTCCACCATCGGTGTGATGAAAATATATTTTGAGCTCCGTGCCTTTTGACCTGTCCTTCCAGTATTGCGGTCCCTGACAAAACACATTTTGATGATACACATTCTTCAGCGCCAGCAATGCAAGGCGGCGACCAACCTCCTGCTTGTTCTTGGGATGAATATCTTCCGGGTCGCCGATATCAATCGTCACCGCCATGCCGGTGTTTGGCAACTTCAGGACGTTAGCCTGTCCCTCGCGAAAAAAAGCCCAGCTCATATGGCTGCCATCATCTCCATTTTTCCAGTTGGGAAGCTGAACAAAGAAAAAAGGAAATTCGCTCTGGCCCCAGTTCCGCCGCCAGTCGGCGATCAAGCGACTTTGTAAATCGGTGTAATCTTTAGCGCCCGACAGACCCTCGCCGGCATTGGCCTCGCCTTGATACCACAACGCGCCACGGATGCGAAAATTTAGCAACGGATGTATCATGGCATTGTAAAGCTGGGCGGGCATGTATTGGCCTGAATCCGGCGGTCCCGGATTCCATGGTTTGGGCGGCACGGCTTGGTGTAAGGCTTCGGCCTTCGCGGCTGTGATTTCCCAGGCTTTGATGTCCGCCTCCAACTGCTTCTCCCGCGCCGGCCAGGCGGCGACTTCCAATTTCCTGCGCTCCAAGAGGGCTGCATAGCCTGGATAAGCTTTCAGCGCTTCCAGCGACATCCAGGGTTGAATGGGCGTGCCGCCCCAGGTGGCATCAATCAAACCTACGGGCACATTCAACTTGCGATGCAGTTCCAGGCCAAAAAAATATCCGGCGGCGGAAAAGCCGTTCCAGCCACCTTGCGCAATGTTCTCCGGCGCACAGACCTTCCACTCCCCGGCTTGATCCGGTTGCGGCTCCAGATTCGAAAGATTTGGAACCATCAACAGGCGGATGTTGGGAAAGTTGGCGGCGGCGATTTCTTTGACCCCATTCTGAATTTGGCCTATGCCCATTTGCATGTTGGATTGCCCGGAGCAAAGCCAGACTTCGCCAACCAGCACGTCTTGAATTTCGTGCTTGGTCGAGCCAATGACCGTTAGCGACTGCGGTGTAGCGTTGGCCGCCAGCGAAGCGAGCTTCACCGACCATTTGCCATCACCTCCGGCGGTTGTGGAATAGCTTCGGCCAGCAAAGGCAACAGTGATTTTCGTGCCAGGGATATCCCAACCCCAGATGAGGTTGCACTGCGCCTGCTGCAGCACCATGTGGTCGGAAATCAGGCTAGGCAACTTTAGGTCGGCCCGCGCAGTTTGGACCGCAAAGAAAAACGCTCCAATCGCAGAGCAAATGCCGCAAAATCGGAATGAGAGTTTCATAGGTTGACGAGAGATTTTATTTGAATTTAGGCAAACGGTCACGGGAGACCACGTTCGGGGAATCATATAAAGTCAGAATCTGCTTATCGGCATTACCCGAGAACGTGAGTTCCGCCCAGCTCATGAAAAAGCACCAGCGTGGTTGCGCCGTCAGAATTCGAGGAGTTGGCAATTTTTCACATTCCCCAATGGCCATGGGTTTGTCACCGACGATCGGCAGGATGTATTCATACCAGCTCTGATTGTAGCCATCGCCATAAACATCAAAGGCGAAAACGTCCCAATACCCGTCTCCCGGATTGTATTCCTGAAAATCGCGGCTCAAATCCTGCATATCCCACACCCAAATCAGATTGGTGAGACCTTTCACGTTCACCAGATAATCATGTGTCAGCCGGTAAAGTTTCGCCGTGCCATCAGGACCTTTCCTGCCTCCCCACCAAAATAGTCCCTGGTTCATCTCGTGGTGTGGCCGGAACAAAACCTGCACGCCATTTGTTTTCAAATACTGAAGATACACAGCATACACATCGAGCCGGGACTTCCATGCTTGGTTGAGTGTTCCTCCCTCGGTGACCAGATCATTCCATTGTTCATCACTCAGATGGCTTAATAAACCGCCTTTCCATTGGCAGACTTCGGGCTGATTCGGTGGGGCGACATGTGCCATCAGCTGGACGATCGATCCATCGTCCCATTGTTTTTTACACTCATGAATCATCGTCCAGCGGTTGCTGACGTCGTCTGCGCTAAACAAAAAATCGCCGCTCCAAAATCCGGGGTGACGGCCGACAAGGGCTGTCATCCGGTCCGTTTGCATCGAAGGTTGACTATTCGGTTCGCGATTGTGGATGCCGGCGACCGTAAGTTTGCCACTAATACCTTTCAGGTAATCCAGCACGGAAATCGAACCCCTATTGTTGCTCTCTTCATGGCCGGGAACACTCTTGGCATCGGTCGCATTGATGATTTGGTTCGTTTGTGCGGCGGAAATTTGAGCGAACAACGTGCTTATCACTAAGGCGGTGGCAAATAATTGGCGTTTCATTTTATGATTATTCGTAACCAAAAGCTTTGACAAATGGTTCAAGTTTTTCCAGATGTGGTTCCAAATATTTCTGGTAATTCAGCCAGCGACCGCGAGCCCGTTTGTAAACGGGCTGGGTCACGTCGGCATAGGTTGGGGATCGCACGGCCTTCTTGCGGGCATGTTCATCGAATCCGAGCACCTTGGGATCCCAGGCAACCCCGAGAAAGTCCAAAGTCTTGCGCGCCACGGATTCAAGATCCTCCACCATGTCTTCGTAGCGGACTTCCAAGTGTGGATTGCTCATGCGTGAGGCGACGGTTTGCCAGAAACCCATGAGGCTGGCGTATTCCGCCGCGCCACTTTCCAGGGTTAAAAACGCCGCCCCAGTCGGATTGGTCGGGAAATTTTGCATGTAACAGCTTAAGACCACGTCGCGGGGGTCGCGCAGAGCCACGAGAAATTTGACTTCCGGGAAAATGCGGATGAGGGCGGGAGCCAAAAAGGTTTGGGAAGGATTCTTATCAATCAGCAACCGCCCGCCAATCGGTTGCCCAAGGGCCAATTCCATGGAATCAAAGTAAGCCTGACGTGATTTTTGCAATTCGGCCGGTGTGGAAGTGTTGAGCAATTCGAAATTGGAAGTTTTGGCGTTAGCATTAAACCGGCTGCGCAAGAGCGGGCCATAGGCATCGTCCAGGAAAATTTCAAATTCTTCGGCTGACACCATATCCGGGTGTGAATCCAGCACCTGTTCCAGCAAGGTGGTTCCGGAACGCGGATGACCGCCCAGCAGGGCCAGCCGGTAGTGGGGTTGGAGCTGGGGACTGAAATCGAACCATTGTTTCAAGACATCGGCCGTGGCCTTTTCGAAAAGTTCATTCATGCGCGTCCGCATAGCTGCCAGCTCCTTGATGCGCCCGCTGGCAAAAGGCCGCCAAATCCACTTGGCCTTGGTGAACGCAGCCATGGCCTCATCATATCGGCCCTGCCGATCCAAGACAGTGCCGAGTTCATAGCAGGCCCGCATGCGGATGAGGGGCAGCGCATTCTCTGGAAAGGCCACCAGAAGTTTTTCCGCCGCTTCCAGCCGCCCGGCCTGGCGTTCGAGCCGGACAGCGACGAGCAAAGCTGGGGCGCAGTTCCTGTTCAAGTCGAGGGCGCGTTCCACCAGTTCTGACGCTTCCTCCATGCGGCGCAGACGCTCGCATAGTTCGGCCTGTTCAGCCAGGATTTCCGGCGTAACATCCTTTTGCTGGACTGCCAGCGCCAAATATTTATCCGCCAGTTTCAGGGAATGGAAATTCTGACAGTGGTCACCAATCAAAGCCAGAGTCTCGGTCCGGTTTGAAGAGACACGCAACGCCTGTTCAAAGTATCTTTCGGCGGTGGCATAGTCGTTGTGTTCGCCGTAAATCCGTCCCAAATGCAACAGGATGTTGGTATTGGCAGGCTCGAGGCGAGCCGCTCTTTCCAGCAATTCCATCCCGCGGTGGTAATCCTTGTTCCGCATGACCTGTTGGACTTCAAGGAGAATCCGGTCCACGGAGCTTCTGAAAAGTGCGGGTCTTCGCTTCATGATCTGTTCACATCGGTCATGATGGGTAATACCAAGATGAGAATCAAATTGTTCCTCGAAAATCGCCGGGTTAATGACGACAAGTCCAAAATTGTTTTCATTTCACAAATCGGATGATAGATCCCTGACCAACGCCCCCTGCTTGAAGTTGATCCCGATCAAAGAGACCGGCCCATGAGAACGCTCTCATGAGCCGGTCCTTTATAACCCCTGCATAGGGATGCCAATACTTGGCTGGCTCAACTGCTCAAGGCTGCACAGGCTGCACAACCCGGTAAAAATATTGGGATGCGCCCGGGACAAGCGGATTTGTGAAAATGAAATTGCCGTTAGCGTCAAACTGGTTTGTGCCAATGTTCGACCAAGTTGGCGCCGAAAGGCTGGTTGTTTGCTGAACGAAATAGCTCGCACCATAAGCACCATTGCCGCCATTGAGGACGACATTCGGTCCCGAGGTGTTGATGCTGTTGATTTTGAGGGCTGGCGCCGGGAGGGCGGTCAATGAAACATCATCAAACATTATGGCACCCTGATGCCATCCGTTTGCCACCACAAACTTGTAATTATATGTGCCCGGAACATTGGTGAAATCATACGAGAAGAAATGCCAGGCGCTATCCTTTAGAAGTGGCAAACTATACAATTGGGACGCCAACATATTAGTTCCAGTGCTATCCCAGGATTCCAGTTTGATTCCACCGGAATAGTTTGTTACCGTGGACATTCCATGAGACCAGGCATCTTCCGCCCAAATGGTGGCGCGGAATCCGGCCGGGCTGTTGTTGGTTATATTCTGATATACAAAACAGTAATCACCATAATTGTAATAACCATACATCTCCATCAACAGGGAAGTGCCGCTGAAAGCATTGGTCAGGTTGCCTTGATCAAGCCAACTCGGAAACACTGCTTCGATATTGTAATTGGGAAGAATATTGTCATAACCCGGTGGAAAACTGTATCCGCCCGCCGCCCAACCGGGGATGGCAGCGTTGTTCGTGGCTTTGAGGCTGGTCATGGTTTGCAATTCAAACCCCGGATTGCTCAGGAGGTTGGTCAACTGTGCAAAGGCCGGACAGCAAGTGCCGGTGGCCAGCAATATTGCGATTAATTTGTATTTCATATTGATTTGGGTT
>CAISYZ010000116.1 GCA_903889895.1 uncultured Verrucomicrobia subdivision 3 bacterium
CGCAGGAGGGCTGGAGGCTTGGCTTTTCGCGAACAAGGCGACCGACGGATGAGGGGCGAGCAGTGCCAACAAAAAAGACTATGAAAACTACATCCCAAAAAAAATCGAACAGGCTCCCTCAAGAATCGAAGCTAGTAGTGCCGCAGGCGCAGACACCGGAGGCACCGCAGCCAGAGCGCGTTGACACGCGTTTGCCGATTGATTCGGAAGCGCGGAAGGCTAACCGGACTTTGCCCACCGAGAAGGTTTTGACCTTGCTCCAGCAGCATGACCGCCGCTTGTGGGAATTGGCCGAGGTTGTCGGCAAGTGGATTTGGGTTTCATTCAGTGAGCAGCCCGCGCCCACCGTCCGCCAGACTTTGGCGCAGCTTGGCTTTCACTGGAATCGCACCCGCCAAGCGTGGCAGCACCCGTGCGGCCAGTTCCGTCTCTCCAGCGCAGGCGACCCGCACGAGAAGTATCCCACCTACAGCCCCGCCGACACGCGCACCAACTAACCCACACGGGCACGGTGACAGCGTGCCCACCTTTTTTATGACTTCTCTTTCCGATACTTCCACCCAGCCAGCCGCCCGCAAGCATGACGGCGAGATCATCACCGCCCGTTACCAAGCCGCTTGGCTTTCATTCGAGGCAGGCATTCACCAGAACGACAACTTGCGCGCCCGTGTTTCGCGTGCCCTAGACCGCTTTGGTTTGGGCAGCAGCACCGCCACCGTTGACGAGGCGCTCGACTATCTCATCAACAAGGAGCTTGGCCAGTCGGCTAGATATTTCAACCAGACCGGCAAGGCGCAGTTCAATCAGCAGCAAATCACCCACGCCGTTTTGAGCTTCATGGCCGGCAAAGAGCAGCAGCGCCACATGACCGACTTGGCGATTCACGAGGAAGACCACGACGACGCCAGCACCGAAGGCGTCCGCGCTTGTCACTTGGCCGACCCCGGACACATCCGCCCGGATGAATACGCCGCCCGTCGTGATGCCCTTCGCGCCATTGATGCGATGATTCCCGACACCGAGCGCGAGCTTTACAGTCTCATGCTCGCCGTCCGCGAGCCTGGCATGCTAGACCGGATTCATGCCTACGCCGACCGCCACCAGATTGGCCGCAGCACCGTTTATTTCCGCATCAAGAAATTGGCGGAGGCAATCCAGCTCCACCCGTGGTTCGACGAAATCACCGCCCCATTCCGCACGGCCAGTCGGACAGCGTAACCGGCCACACACGCGCCCGGTGCCGAAAGGTGCCGGGCGTAAAATTTTTTCGCGGCTTCGCCTTGATGGCTCGCCGCGATATTTTTTCCATCGGGGATTGCGCATCCCCGAACCCCAACGCCAAAGGTCAGCGACCTCTGGACTCCATGCCTCAAAATTCTCGACAACGCAGTTTCAGCGGCGCAGCCTAATCACATGAATCCGCGCGTAGATTTAGTGTGCCTCAAGTGTGGAAAAGCAACGCAACTATTGCGAATGCCTTTGCTGAATTATGCTTGGATCTGCGACGATAAATGTCTTCCGCCAGTTGATACTGGTGTCCCCGCAGTCGAAGAAATTGCCGACCTTGAAGGTCGTTCGCCGGTTGAAATAATCTTTTCGGACAAACTCAGCGATGTCCAAATCAGGACGTTGAAGGTTTATTCGCCACAAGTCCTCATTCACTTCATAGACTGCTATACTCCGGGATGCTATATGCAGATACACAATAAATTCCTTGTTCCCCATTTCGATAGTGTCGCTGTCCTGGATTATGTTTTAAGGACGCCAATTGTCAGAGGTGAAAACATTCTGATGGATGGCATTCCAGAGCCAAAAATGTATGGGCAGTTATTGAGTCGTCTCCAAGAAGTCAAATCATCCAAAATCCAAGAATACCTATTGAAGCAGTTTGGTCATCGCCTTGAATGACATAGTGACCGGTTGCGTTTTCACAACCTCCGCAATTTCCGTTGCGTCACCGCTCGCAATTTCGACGCCACCAGAAACAGCAGCGCATCCAACTTCCCCAGCCTCAATCGCCGGCCAGGCTCCTGCTAATAGTGTTCGCGTTGCTCAATAGTGACGGCGCGCAACCCATCCCCGGTTTCCCTTGGCGGATGATGTGGGCCGCGCGCGGTTGCCGACGCTCATGCACGGCCAGTCGGCTAACGCCGACTGACGCCGTGCACCGGCCAGCCATCGCAGGTGTGCGAATGGTTTCTCACGGCTGGCCTTTCGCTACCCCGCGCGCGCCATGGGCGTCGCAGGTTATCAAATGGTTTTCGTTCCTGCCGACCGTTCAGGTTGGCGGATGATTCAGGCGCGGGGTCGGCAAGAAAAGTCAGTGAATTGCTGACTCGCCGCTGCGCGGCTCGCGGCGGCGAACCGTCGCTGTGCTCCCGGCTCGCCTTGGTGATATTGGCGCCAGGCATCCGGGGCGTGGTCCCGGACGCTTGGCGAAGACGGGAACCTCGACGCTGGCGCGGCTCGCGCCGGCGAACGGCTCATACTTCGCCGCTCGCCACTGGCGCTCGACTTGCCAATCACGCTGCATCAAAACCCTGGCGTCACAGAGTCAGCGCTTAAGCTCGTGCCTCGCTTCAAGTGCCGACCCTGTTCCGCCCGCGGCCTGGCCGGACTCGGCAGTTTGCCGCCTCTCCATTCCGCTCCATTGCGGCTACAAAGATTCCGCCTCCATTACACTGCATTCCGAAGTCTGCAAATCAGCCGAGACCGTCACGAACCGGCCGCGCCCAAATTTGCCAGTCCGGAAGGACCTCGTCGCTGCGCTCCTCGCGCGGCTGAACCTTCACTGCGTTTCCGGTTCTCGCTGATCGCGCTCGGGCGTGGCGACAAAAAACAAAGATGGCCGCGAGACTACGTCCGGCCAGAAAATTATTAGCCCGCGATGCTTCGCACGGGCAAGACAAAGCATTACGGCGCGAGGCGTTGCCTATCGCCGAAGACGCAAGCATTAGCACCGCGAGGCTGCGCCCGGTGCACGACGTCAGCAGTAGTCGCGGGGACGGCCAGCCTTCGCGGCACTTCGCAGGCTGCGTTTGCGAAACTGGCCGACCCCGCTGAAAAAACCAAATTAGACCGACACCCCGGC
>CAISYZ010000117.1 GCA_903889895.1 uncultured Verrucomicrobia subdivision 3 bacterium
CATCCACCAACACCCGTCTGCGAATCTCGGTCCAGTCGTTCATATTGCGATACATGCTTCATGGTTAATGAAGATGCCGCACTTTTGAACCGCCGCGTCACACACATGACCCCCGCCGCACTTTTCAGCCGCCGTTTACATGGGTTGCCCACGATTCAAGATAAATGTCGTCCCCGGTCTGCGGCACGCCGGGCAGGTTGCTGACGTTGGCTTGGAAATTATTTCCGTCCGCCCAATTCTGGGAGACATTGCCGTTCCAATATCGGATTGCGGCCTCGCTGGTCAAAGGACTCAGCATCATGATCGTAAACAACAGTGCCATCCACCAATTATTGGCACCCGCAATCATATTATTTGTTTTTAGATTCATACTCTGTTCATTTCTTAAATTCTTAGACTGGGAGACAATTCGAGTTGCGCTTGTTTTTAGCGGTGGCGACGACGCAGGAAAAGCACTGCCGCGCCTCCAGCGATGGCCAAAACCATGGTCGAAGGCTCCGGTATCGCTTCCACCGTCAGCACAATGCTACCGGGCTGACTGATTGAATCCACGTGGACTGTGCCCAGACCGCCATTTGCGGTGATGGCATTGTTGGCAATCCAATAATTGACATTACCCAATTGGCTGGCCGCCGTTATAAAGCTGCCGGAACCGGAAAGATCCATACTTGCACCGCCCGTGGTGTTGATTGAAAGACTCCCGGCGGTCACGGTTCCAGCAGAAATGATAAGATCACCGTCCCCGTGAACACCTGCGCCCATGTTCAGCAATCCATTTATGCTTAACGAACCGCCCGACACATTTACAGCGCCGCTGTTTCCCCAGTTACCGGTGATCAAATCGCTACCGATGCTCAATTGTCCACCGCTTACCACACTCAACCCGGCTGCTATGGAAATATACAATTGTCCCAATGTTGCATTGCCGGCAGTGCTGACCACCGGGGTGGCGAATGGCGTCCCCGGATTGATGACCGCGTTGCCAGCACCGCCGCCAGATGGCAACCCGCCTGTCCAGTTTGCTGGGTTTGACCAACTACTGCTCACACTACCGTTCCAATAAACGTCAGCCCGGGCTGATTCCGGCAGCAGGGCGAACGCAGCCATTGTTGCGACGGCCAACAAACCTGTTTTAATGTTAATGATAGTTTTCATGCTTTTTTTCTGATTTAGGGGTTTTAAGGACAACTTGGGATTAAATTTAAAATGATTTATTAAAAGCGTTTCGTTTTTATAGTGAGACCCCGGCACGCCACTGGTGGCTTAAATTCGTATGGGTCATGTTTTTAATTTAGCATAATTCACCCTGAGGAGTTAGGACGACTTTGAGATATTTTAGCACAAAATTGAAATACTCTTTGAAACCTTGTTATCGTTGGCCTAGATTTCGCCATGCGAAACTCGGCCATTCCCAATCAGCTCAACTGGACGGATTATCACCAGTCGGTTCGTCGCATCACCGCCAAATTCAACCCCAACCACGGCAACTACCGTATCCATGACCATGAATTCGTGGAACTTGCCTTCGTCGTCTCCGGCACCTCTTTGCATCATAGTGTTTTGGGCGATTCCCGCCCCAGCTCGGGCGACGTTTTTCTGTTCCGGCCCGGGGCCTGGCATGGGTATGCCGAAGTAAAAGACTTCTCAATTTATAATTGTTGTTTTGACACCGCCCTGCTTGGGCGGGAGTTGAGTTGGCTGGCCGACGACCCGTATCTCGGGCGCTTGCTTTGGGGCATTCCCCTGTCCGCGAAACAGCACGGGATGGTCTCACTCCACTTCAAGCCGCAGGAATTCAAGCGCTGCTGTAAATTGCTGGACGAGCTCTGCTCTCTGTCACAGGGGGATTACCTCAGCCATTACGGAGACCACCTTGGGCTGTTGTTGCAGATTCTCAGTTTACTGGCCCGTAACGCCTCGGCCAACTCGGGGAAAAAACTGTCCCCGTCACACCGCTCCGTCGTCTCGGCCATCAAATTGATTGATGATGCCCCCACCGATCCGTGGACCCTGAAAAGTCTCGCCGCTCGCGTCCATATTGAACCTACTTATTTCACCCGTCTTTTCCATGCGGCAGTGGGATTGCCTCCCATGGCCTACCTGACTCGTCGGCGCTTGGAACTGGCTACCTCTTTACTGCGGCGTGACAACTTTCCCGTGGGTGAAGTTGGTGCCAAAGCCGGATGGCTGGATGGTAATTACTTCAGCCGCTGCTTCCGTAAGCATTTCGGGATGACACCCTCACGCTATCGTGCGCGCTTTAAGGCGGAAATAAAGGACGCGGGTTAAAGGTCGGTCGTTGTTTGCCGTAGGGGCGTAAAAATTGGCTAATTTAGCTTTCAATATTTGCCCCGGCTTCAAGCGCTGCTTGTGACGCAGATCGTTTCGTAGCAAGGAATTCTCCGGTAACGCGGTATTCCTTAACCGTCAGGAGAGAAAGAAATATCATCATCGGGGCGACCAGAAATGTGGCTGCCGCCAAACACCAAAGGGTCTCCGGCGATTGCGCGGCGGTAACCGCCTTGAATCCAACCGCAGTCACCAGCAAGCCGGCGATCGCAATTCCGGCCGAAACTGCCAGTTGCATCGCCAGATTGAAGGCGGCAGCGTGGCCCCCATCACGGTTCACGCCCGTGTCCAAGTGGTGAATTTCTGACACGTCCGCCATCATTGTGTTAACCACCGGAAGCATGATTCCCGCGCCCAGCCAAAAGCCGGCATGCAGCGGCACGAATACCGCCAGCGGCACGGTGATGGGGAGCGAAACCAGTGTCGTCAGCATTCCTTCGGGCACGAAGTGGGTCAAAAACAGGCTCGCCAGCAACAGATTGCAAGCAATGCAAACCCATCCCCCGACCCACAGGACAAGCCGCTTGTCCAGCGTGGCAACCAACTTGGGTGCCATCATCGCGCCGATGGCAAAAAACACCATGGTGCTGCCTTGTGCCACCGTTTTTTGCCCGCCTGAAATGTTCAGGCAATGCTCGTAATAGTATTGCTGCAAAGAACTCATCACCACCATGGCTGTGGTGAAAATAAAAATAAAAATGAGGACCTGTCGCGAGTCGTGCCCCCAAAAAACCGCGCGCATATCCCGCAGAAAGGTTTGCCTCCACGTCCTCTCGTCAGAAAAGGCCACGGTTGGTTCGTCGCTACCCCTCTGCCAGGTGGTTGCCACCATGGCCAGAATTAAAATCACCATGGCCACTGCAAACACCCCGCCCATTCGGATATAATTTTCCAAAACGCTGACCCCGCGTTCCTTGCCTTGGTTGCCGAAGAAAAAAATCCACGCCAGCGCGGGTCCGGCCAGATTGGCCGCCATATTGAATACCTGCCGGAGACTTTGGAGCAACGCGCGCTGCCGGTCATCGCGCGTCACTTCATAGCCCAGCGCCAGATAGGGAATATAAAACATATTCTGACTCAGGCGCACCGCTATGTGCAAACCGATCAGATAGCCAAACAACATATTGGGCTGATTCCGGAATAGCGACGGGACTGCCCAAGCAAAATAAAAACTCACGGCCATCAGCAATCCACCCACAATGATGTAAGGATAACGCCTTCCCCACCGGCTGCGAGTATGGTCACTGACATGACCAACCAGTGGTTGGGTGAGTGCTTCTAAGAAAACGGAAACCGCCAGAGCGGCACCGGCCATCGCCGGGGATAAACCCAGCGCATTGGTATAGCACAACAAAGCAAAAGTGATCAGTCCATTTGTCACCAGCGAATTGGCTGATTCCCCCAGTGCGTAACCTAGCAAAAGCGGCAGTCGGGAGGTTGTTGCTGGGTTCCTCAAGGTGATTAAATTCGTTGTTTTGTAGCGTCTTTCCGCTCTGGATCTCGATTACATTGACGGTAATTGCAAATCAATAGCGCCAACCTATTTCGAACGGCCCCGGTCCAGTTCCGCTTCAATTTCTGCCACTGTCGGCAGGCTGCCTTTCAAATTATTGGGCAAGGATTCGACCAGTTTGGTCTGCCATTGGGCGACGCCGATGGGCTTTTTCAAATCGCGCAACGCATACTCAACCGTCAGGTGATCCCGCTCCTTGCACAGCAGCAGGCCGATGGACGGCAGGTCGTCGGCATGGCGCAATTGGTCATCCACGGCGGAAAGATAAAAATTCATCTTGCCGGCGAATTCCGGCTCGAAAGATTTCATCTTCAAATCAATCACGACGTAGCACCGCAGCCGGAGATGATAAAACAGCAGGTCGAGGTAATAATCCTGACCGCTGACTTCCAAGTGATATTGCCGGCCGACAAAGGCAAATCCGACGCCCAGTTCCAACAGGAATTTTTGGATGTGATCCAGCAGTCCTTGCTCGAGGTCGCGCTCGTGGGCATCGCTGCCGAGCGTGAGAAAATCGAAATTGTAAGGGTCCTTCAGCGTTTGTTCGGCAAGATCGGACTGTGGCGGCGGCAAGGTCTGCTTGAAATTCGTTACCGCCTTGCCTTCGCGTTTGTGCAGTTGCGTTTCGATGTGATGCGTCAGCACCGTTCGCGACCAGCCGTGTTCGATGACTTTGTGAGCATACCAGAGGCGGTCTGCGTCGGATTCAAGTTTATGCAACAGCACCAAGTTGTGGCCCCACGGTAACGAAGCCAAAGGTTCTGGCGGTTGATCTACAGATTCTGTCACAGCCTGTGACAGTTTTTGCCGGGGAGATTCTGTCACAGCTTGTGATAGAATTACGGATCGATTCCGGTAGGCCGTATAGAATGCGCGCATCCGCCAGAGATTAAGCGAAGATAAACCCGCCATCCCGGGGAATTCCCGGTGCAGATCACCCGCCAGCCGTTCCACCACCTGTTTGCCATAGCCTTTGGTCTGTTGCGCCGTGACAATGACTTTGCCGATGTCCCAATACAGCCGGATCAACTCGCGGTTGACCGTAACCGCTGCCCGCAATTGTGCGGCCCGAACCCGGGTCTTGATGTTGGTCAGCAGGCTGGCATAGCCGATGGCAAGTGTGGTGGATGGTTTTCCGTCATCACTGCTGATCTTTTTCAAATCGGTGGCTGTCGTTTTTCGTTTCGTCATACAAACCTTTTGGCCGCTGCCTCGGCCGCAACCATTTTCAATTCCGTTCGGAATCTTGCGGCAAGATGCCTGACTTTGGGCATATTGAAAAGTTTTTCGCAACCATGTTTCAGAACCATAATTTTCAAAAAACATCTTTCGTGTTCGAAAGCAAATTTAGATCGCGTTGCTCAACAGATAAATCAGTTCGCGCGCCGTTCCTGAATCACTGTGCGCTCAACAGGGACGAATCGCGCGGCCATATCACGGTTTCCATTTACGAAGTTCATTGGCCACGCGCGGACGCCGGCGCTCATGCTGGCGGCGGCGGCTGACGCCACCGCGACGCCAGCACCGGCCAGCCATCATCGGTTTACGATGCTCACTGACGGCTGGCCTTTCGCTATCAGCGCGCGCGATATGGACGCGATAGGTTTGCGAATGGTTTGGTTCCAAGACAACCATTTTTGATTCGCCATGACTTACCGCGCTGTCCGGCGTCAAAGGCAAGTGGCGCTGCCACACTCGTCACTTCGTTCCTCGGGTGTGGAGTGCGGTGACATGTCACCGCTTTTGCCCAGCGCGACACGTCGCGCCATTTCCCCGTGTTGGCCCGTCCGGCGCGGACCCGGCAGCGTGACCGAAGGCCGCGAGACTGCGTCCGGCCAAGGTGGGTGCAGGCTCCGCCTGCCAATACGACGCGAGGCGTTGCCTGTCGTCGCGGATAAGCAATAGATGGCTGGCTCCCTACGGTCGGAGATAGTTTGCTCGCTTCGCTCGGAAAATAAATAGGTTGGTTTTTTGTGTGTCCCGCTGCCTTGGCTTGATGGCCGGCGGCAGCTTGCCGCTTTCAAGTCCTTTTTCCACTGCTCACTAAAACCCCTCTCTCGTGCGGTCGCCTTGTCACGGCCTCGCCTAAAACACCAGCCCGCCATGGCGCGGCTCCTTCTGAAGACTACTTCCACGCAGGAGGGCTGGCGGCTCGGCTTTTCGCGAACAAGGCGACCGACGGATGAGGGGCGAGCAGTCCATAAAAAAAAGACTATGAAAACTACATCACAAAAAAAATCGAACAGGCTCCCTCAAGAATCGAAGCTAGTAGTGCCGCCAGCGCAGGCCGTTAGCAC
>CAISYZ010000118.1 GCA_903889895.1 uncultured Verrucomicrobia subdivision 3 bacterium
ATGAGCCCCCGTCCCTGACGTCACTTCTGACGCCCATTCGTAAAGCCCCACCGTCGCGACAGTGCTACGGTGGGCTGGCCAAAGCAAATCAGTAGTATTGCCCAGTGTCGTGGTTGTAATCGTTGCCGCAGCCGCATTGGTAACTATAGGCGTGGCACCAGTTGCACTGGTTTCATAGGCCGGCCCATATAACACCGTTTGCGAACCGATGTTCTGCGTAAAGGCTCCAAGATTCAGGGTCGGCAGCGGATCGGACAGATTGCCGCCATTGGGCTGCACGGTGATCACGTTAAGCCCCGGATTGACCGTCACGCCCGACCCATTGTTGAAGTTCTGCGTGCTCGCATAGCTGGCATTACCATTGATCTCAAGCGCGCCACCGGCCATGGTAACCGGTGTGTAAGAGTCAAGCATATCTGCATTGCCGGACGTGCTGTAATTCGAAAAATCCAGCACCAGATTACCGCTGTTGATGGTGAGGGTGCCGGTGGCTCCCTGAGAATTCAGACCCGTGGTGGCATCTACACTGCCGTTGAAAGTCAGGTTGCCCGCGCCTGTTTTGGTGATGGCAATGGTGGTCGACCCACCATTGGTGATGTTGCCGCTGATGACCGTATTCCCCAATCCGCCCACCGCCAGCGTCTTGGTGCCTTTCGTGCCACCCGCACCGCCATAGAGGTTGCCGGCAAGGGTCAGGGGGTTGGTGCTGTTGTTAGCCACGGTGTAGGTCTGCGCGGTTCCATCGGTGCCAAGCACTAACGCCGCGTTGAACAACTGGTTGCTGACCACCGTGGAATTCACAGTGATGGTGCCAGAATTATTAAACGTCAGCGCCTGACTGCCCACTGCGCCGCTGCCGATGGTGTAAGCCGCCGTGCTGCCGGTATTGAAAAGGATGTTCGAAATCGTGACGCCACCGCCCAAATTAATGGTGGTGTTGGCGTTGCCCGCGCCGTTGAAGGTGGCGGTGTTGCCCGTGCCGGGCACCGGCGTGGTGCTCCAGTTGGCGCCAGCCCAGGTGTTGTCACTGGCACCCGTCCAACTGCCGCTGGCGGCGTGCAAGTTCAGGATGCCGGTCAGCAGGAGCAGGCCGATGATGGTGGAGGTTTGGTTGAGCTTCATGGATGGGCGGGTTTTGGTTTGATTGAATTTAGGGCTGGCAACTGAATTGGCAAAAATTACAAAAGCGACTGGGAAGAAAGGCTTCCAGTCAGATACGGCAGGGATGCAGTCATCATTTTAATTGTGGTTCTATCAATACACGCGGACGCGGGGCGCAAAGAGTGCCATTTATTTTTAGATATTTATTTCCAGGCAGCTTTGATAACTGTGTGCGCCGGTTTTTGGGGTTCAAACCGCTGCTGCTGATTACCTGCAAACAACTGCCTCAGAGGAGAATAAATATCAAAGCCAGATTTTGAATCGCAGCTTCCCGCCGCCCCTACCCCTTACGCGGTGGGGTCTGGATTTTGGTCAGAAATTAGTTACCGGGCGATGGTCGGCCACTTTTTAAGGGATTGCTCGTGGCCGGGAAGATCCATCGCCCGGTTTGCGGCAGGATTGCTCCCGCCGCAAATTTGTCTTTCACCCGGCCAGCGACCCGCCAAACATTGGCCGGGGCCAGGGTTACAGGGACATGATGGTCGCGACCGCGCTCCAGGGACTGTATTGCGTGGAGCCGCCGACCGCCTGCGCCTGTGCCGAGTAATAGGTGCCCGGCACGGTTTTGGGGATGACGATGTTTTTGGTGTTCGGAAAGATGCCCAAATCCACCATCAGGCCGTTGGCGGTGGCATATTGCACATGATACGCCTTGGCATTGGCCACGGCTTGGATGGTCACCGTGAGCTGACCACCGACGGAATTGTCGAGCGCCACCACCGGTTGGGTCAAGGGCACCGAGGGCTGTTTGCCCGGGATGATGATGTCGAAGCCCGATGAGAGCACATCGGAAACATTGGTGAGCGCGAGGCTCTGGATGTAGGCGGCGGTCTGGCGCAGCGCCGAAAGGAGCGCGTCATAGGCCTCGTTCAACGCGGCGGTATCTTTCGGCCCGCCGATCGCGGCAGCGGCCATGGCCTGCTGATAAGCCGTCACCAGCGCCTCCAAGTTGGCGTAGGGAACCGGCAGGTTGGGGAATAACGCATTGTTTTTCAGGCAGACCAGCACCAGGACGGCAAAACTCAGGAACTGGGCACGGTTAAACGCCGCAAACGTCAGGGCGACGCGAATATATTTCTTCTTCATATGTTTTATCACTGCTGTCCGGTTTAGAAACCCAGTAAACATTGATGGTTTTCGGTGTCTGGCGGTTGTGTGGTGGGTGGAAGTTGAGCAAGCGCCTGTGAAATGGGCATTTTCTCAAAGAGCGTGAGGCTCAAAATCTGTAAA
>CAISYZ010000119.1 GCA_903889895.1 uncultured Verrucomicrobia subdivision 3 bacterium
ATACCGCAGGAATGCGGGGAACCACCCTCAAGGAAGCGTCGCAGAATTGAAATCGAAAAATGACCGGACAGCGAGAATAGCCAGATTTTACCGAAATGAAATCGTTGTCAGCAAAACCTTAACCGGACAGTAGTGAAATTTGATTTAAATTGAGTTGATATTTTTGCTACAGTAATTACTTCATAATTCATTTCAACGCCTTGCTTTTTGGCAAATTAAATTCGTCTCGTTTTTCCTTCTTGGTTGCTGTTAAAAATAAAAATCCACCCGATAGTTTTACCCGTTGGCATCGCCAAATATTTATCCGGCACGCCCATTCTTTTTCCGACTTGCTGGAATTGTATTAAATTACAGCGGCTTGAAAAGACGGCTGAACAGCCTACACGCCGAAACTGCGAACAAACTGAAATTTGGAAAGCTGAAACGCTGAAAATCCTTGCAGGACGCGCCAAATTGTTCGAGGTCGAGGAGGAGGACGAGAATGAGAAAGATTCCAACGGCGCTACGGCTTGGCGGGCGGGTTGTGAAGGCAACAATCACCGGTGCGGTGGAGAGGGCAAATGGGGGGAAGCACGGCGGTTTCTGACAGCGTGAGCGTGACCAACTGTTCCACAATCCGCAGAACCAGTTCGGTTCGGCTGGTGACGTTGAGTTTCTTGAAAAGCCGGTTCAAGTGCATGTGAACGGTGTGCGGCGAAAGCTTGAATTTTTTGGCAATCCCCGCCTCCGGGAGATTGTCGAAAACGCTCTGAACAATCTGTAATTCGCGCCTCGTGATTTCCAGAGTGTGGCCAATCTCATGCCAAGCATGATCGGTAAGCAATGACGCCCCCCGCAGCTTGCTCCGTGAAGCTCGCCCGCTTTTAACGGGCGGTGCACTTGGCGATTGGCTTCGTTTCATACAAGACGCACAATTTTCTGCCGGATTTTTTCCAAGTCTTTGCCTTCTGGCATGACAAACAAGCATTTGCCACCACTGCGACTTTCCCACACCGCACCAACCGTGCGTTTGTCCTCCGCATCGGCATACAAATGTTCGCCCTTATATTCCACAACGAGCGCACGACCATCATTTAACTGGCAAATGAAGTCAGGATAAAACCAGTCGGTGGACGTTTGCAACCGAAACGACGTGGTTTTGCGCGACAGATTCCGCACCCAAAACTTTACTTCCGGCAATCCGTCGAGAAATTGCGCGCACTCAAATTCCTCTTTGAGTTTGCCGGATGGCGTTTTTTCAAGCAACTCGCCTGGCTTTGGGCCGAAATAATGTTTTTTGAACTGAAAGCCGCCTTCGTAAAGCCAGCTCGGTTCGTAGCTCATCGTTTTGAAATTGATGACGCGCTCGGCGCTGACGATCAGGGCGGAACCATCCAGCAAAAATTCCTTGAACGCTGATTTACGTTCGCCGTTTCGGTGTTCCTGAATGCGATTCTCAATTTCATCGCGGAGCCGGAAACGATCCAAAGCGAGCAGACTCAAGTCGGCAATACCATATTTCGCCATTAGCCCGCGAATGACTTTCCGCAAAAATTCCGCCGATTCACCGGCGGGAATGTCTTGGTGGTCAATCTGCCGGTCAAGCCAGCCAATCAGATTTTCCAGCGTCCATTCGCTCGCACCGCCCAGCGCGAAAACCTGCTGGTGCAACGTCGTGATGAAATCTGATCCGGCGGTTTCCTGTAAAACGCTGGTCTGCACTTCGCCCTTCGTGCCAACGTCCAAGATGCCGGCTTTGCCAGTTGGCCGCTGCAACGGATTGTAGCCGTCGGAAAGTCCCGCGCCTTTGGCGCTCAATTTCCACGGGTGTTCAAGGAGAAAGGTGCTTTCAAATTCAAACAGCATTCCGCTCTCGGACACACACAGCAGCGGCACGATGAAATCCATCTGTTTTTCGTAAGGCGACGGGTCGCGCGGTTTGCCGCTGCCGCCGAAAGCCTTTTCGGATTCACGCACCAGCGCGACGGCGTCCTGAACCTTCGCTTTGGCTTCGGGCGATTTGACGCAGCTGGTCAATTTGTCGGCTTCTTCCGCGTCCAGCGGCACGAGCACGGTGATTTCGCCTTTGGCGGAGTCAATCCGCGCTTTGCCGGCGAGTGCGACCACCTGCACCTGGGCGACGGTGGCGTCAATTTCCGTCGGCGACACCGTCACGGTTTTGGGCTGCACGCCCAGCGGCAGCGTGCCCTGCGGAATGGGAATGATGATCCGTTCCGCCTCGGCGGCGGTGAAGCCGTTGCTTTCCAGCGCCTCACGCAATTCCGCCAAAACTTCCGTGATGGAATCCGAAACCGAAAAAGCGTAGGCGCAATTCAGGTCGGGGTGCTGTTTGGCCGTCGCGTTGGGCAGGCGCAAGATGCGTCCGGCAATCTGCTCAATTGCTGTGGCGGAGCGCGTTTCTTTCAAGCTGCATAGAACATAAGCAAAGGGACAATCCCAGCCTTCGCGCAGTTTTTGAACCGTGATGATGAAACGCACCGCCGGTTCCTTCGGCGATCTAATTTCGTCCGCGCTGGGTAGTTCGTCCAGTGCGCCGACGGAAATTTTCACCTGCTCCTTGGCAATGCCAAACTCGCTCGCCAACCGTTCGCGCAACGGTTCGCAATCACTGACGCGCTCGGCCTGCAACAGAATGATGGGGCGCAAATATTCGCCGGTCTGCTGCGCCTCGGCGATGGCGAGTTTTTCCAAGTCGGCGCGCAAAGTGATGGCTTCCGAAAGCAACTGATCCCGCTGGCTGGGATGACGCGTGATGACGCGCAGCGGCAGTTTCACCATGTCCGCCGCCTTCAATTCCGCCGCCGAAACACGATGCAGCACGTTGGACGGATTTTTTGTCCGGGCGGGCGTCGCGGTGAATTCCACGATGCACGACGGCAAAACATTTCCCAGCGTGGCAAAGCTCAAATCCGTCCGGGCATTGTGCGCCTCGTCCACGATGACAACGGGGCGGCGCAAGCGGAGCATGTTCACCAGCGACGGCTTGGGTTTGCCATCCGCGCCGGGAAGCAACTCCGCCAGCCGGTCTGCGGGCACATTCAGCATGTGTTCCACCATGCTGGAATTATCGCCGTCATACACCTTGCGCCCGGTCGTGTCCTCCACGCGGAAAGCCTGAATCGTCGCCACGATGACGACGGTTTGACCCTCAACCGTCGCGCGGGACAACCGTAACGCTTCTTCAATCGTCACCACCTCCACCGCGCCGCACGCCATTTCCAGGGCGCGGCGGTAGGCGTGGCGCGGATCGCGGAGCGCGTCGGCAGTCTGATCCAGAATCGTGTTGCTTGGCACGAGCCACAAAACGACGGCGCGGTCGGCGCGGAGCAATTCCGAAATGGCAAGTCCGGCGGTATAGCACGCCAGCAAGGTTTTTCCGCCGCCGGTCGGCACGCGCAAACAGACGTAAGGCATCCCCGGCGTAAGGCCGGTGGCCGGCACGGGAATATATGGCACGGGCGGCATGGCGTTTTTTTCCAGCACCGCGCGAAACGCCTCTTCGGGCCGGCCATCCTTGGACGACTGCCGGAAAAAATCCCGCAGCGAATCCAGCACCCGCGATTGATAGGTTTTGAGCGAGATCATGACACTTTGATTTCGTAGGGCGTCTGGCGGACGATGATGCGCTCGGCCTGCAACCGGTCTTTGCCCAGCAGACAACCGGCGCAATAAATCACTTTCTGGCCGTCGAACTTGGGCAACTGCGCCAGCACGCCGCGCGTCAAAATGTTTCCGCCGTTCGCGCTCTTGTCGCCCAGGATGCCGTTGAACAAAAGATAAACGCCGACGCCGCGACACTCGCCAATCAATGGCGATTTCAGCACGCGCTCGCGCGGCAACGGCTCGCCGGTTTCGGTGAAATAAACGTGCCGCGCCAAATCGCCGAAACGCACGGTCGGTTTTATTTGCCCGTGTTCGTCAAACAACGGCTCGCCGAGTTCGCAGAACCGGAAGCCGCCGCCGATTCCTTCGACCTGCTCGCCTTTGGCGTTGGTGTAGCCTTGGGCTACGCGCTTGACGCGCTCGGCGGTGATGTCGCGGGCGATTTTGGGTTCCATTTCAACAAGGATGAAATGGCGGTTGCCGCCGTCTGCTTTGTTCAAATTCAAAACAGCGTGGCCGGTCGTGCCGCTGCCGGCGAATGAATCCAGAATCAAATCGCCGGGGGCACTGCCAATTTGCAGAACACGCTCGACTAACCGTGTTGGCTTTGGAGTCGCGAAAAAATCTGTGATGTTCAATTCCATCAACTCCATCTTGCCTTCCTGATTGTGGCCTGCCTCTGATGGCGTCCAGAAACTTCGTGGAACAACGAGCTTGGCCTTATCCAAAAATTTCTTGATGCGCGGTTTTTCAGAAAGTCCATCGCCACCCCAATAAATCATATTTTCGGCGACGTGCTCCGCGTGTGTGTGTTTGTCGTATGCCCAGACGCGCGTTTTGCTCGGCCAAATTTCTGCACCCGTGTTCGGTTGCTTTATCGCGTAGTAAAGGTTTGGTCTTTCTTCTGCGGTTTTGGCGCAAGTGTAAGCTGCCGAGTTCCAATCTCCACGCGGGTCTTTGTCGGGATTGCGATAATTGCCCCGCTGTTCTTCATTCATCTTCAACCGAATTGGTTTCCACGATTCTAATTTACGCGCATAAACCAGAACGTAATCCAAATCGGTGCTGAAATACTTTGCGTCATTTGCTGGCGACACTCGTTTGTGCCATGAAACACACGTCACAAAATTTTGCCGCCCAAAAATTTCATCCATTGCGAACCGCAGCGACGAAATTTCATTGTCATCGAGGCTAATAAAAATTGCGCCATCCTCGCGCAAGAATTGCCGGAGCAACGCGAGGCGCGGATACATCAAGCAGAGCCATTTGTCGTGGCGGGAAAGGTCTTCGGCTTCCCGGCCAACGGCTTTGCCCAGCCATTCGCGGATGAGCGGACTGTTGACGTTGTCGTTGTAAATCCAGCCTTCGTTGCCGGTGTTGTAAGGCGGGTCAATGTAGATGCACTTGACCTGGCCGGCGTAGTAAGGCAGCAGCGCCTTGAGCGCCACTAGATTGTCGCCCTGCACGATGAGATTGCCGGCACCCGGTTCGCCCACGGAAAGCTCCGGGACATCCCGTAGCAAACGGAACGGAACGGCGTGATGATGATTCACGACGGCTTCTTTTCCGATCCAATTGAGGGTGGGCATGACTGGCGACTGCGAGCCAGACACGGGAAATCTAAAAAAGAAGAGGCGCGGACTTAACGCACCCTGCCCCGAGGCACCTCGAAGCGCCTACACAGCAAGCACGCCAAGCCGCGCCCATTTGGGCGCGCTCGGTCAGTTGCTGTGTGGGCTTGGAAAATTCGAGGTTTTCGGGGCAGCCCGTAGCCGTAGCTACGCAAAATTGTTAATAAAGTATTTCTGGTCTTTTAATTATTTATGCGCCGCCAGTGTGGGCGGTGGAAAATTCGCCGTCAAGCCACGTTCGTCCAAGAAAGTCGCCCTGCAGGAAAGATTGTCGCCGCCAGGATCGCCCGTCGCCATAACGCAAAAGCGTTGGGCGTCCGCGTCCGCGTTCTCGTCAAAGACATTTGACAAGCGAGTTAGCGTCTGAACTTCCAGCCCAGCGAGAGACCAGCAAGCGGAGAGCGTTGACAACGAGCAATCAAGTCAGCGAATATCAACGCGATGAAAAACATTTACAGCGCGAATTTAGGAAAAATTTTCCCTGCAATTTTTCTTGCACACGCTGCAAAAATGAGCGAAAATGGTTTTAGTAAATCGCTCGGTCAATGACGGATGAACACGGATAAAAAATATCTTTCATCAGATTTTTGGCGCATTTTTTATTTGTTGAATCATCCAATTAAAAGCATCGAAAAATAATTCCAACGATTTTTGATCTTTTAATAAATCAAGTGAAATGTTAGGGCGTTTTGAAATTGTATTTTCCGTAAGGGTAACGCCAGAAATTGAATTGAGCTTTTTTAACAATTCAAGACGTATGTTTTCACTGCCGAAAACAGGCCGATTCTTTAGGTGCTGAAAATAAATTTCTACCGTTCCGTAAGTCCAAACCGCAAAACTTGGAAAATCTGTGTCTCCTTGGATATAAAACGGCGCGAAAGAACCGGCTTTAACACCACGCCCCCAGTAAAAACTTTGAAATCTTGGTTTAGACCATTCCAAAATTTGTCGTGCTGTTTGTGCTGCTGCCGCTCCGCAATTCTTTTCAAGTTCAACGAAGAACTTTTCTTCTGTCCACTGCTCGCCACGAGTTCCACCAGCAGATTTCGCACGCTCGGCTTCTGCTGTCTGGCCGATGACACGCGGAACGAGAGTTTTCAGACCTTGTCCGGTGAATTGTTTGATTTCAACCGCCAAGACTTCGGCTGACTTCATTTGCTCATTTAGGAACTCAATGATACGGCGTAATTCAGCGGGAATTTCGTCCGCGACAAATAGCATCCTAATTCTTCCAGCTTCAAAATTGGTTTTGACTTGCGACCAAAAATTTTCCACTTCAATCTCGCCAGAAAGAAAGTCCGCCAATTCTTGCTCGCAATTTTTCCCTGCTGCCGCGCAACGAGACTCAAACATGGCACGGATTTTCTCGACTGGCCAATAGACAACAGCGTTGGCTGCGTAGTCGAGCATTTGGCCGACAACTTCGCGACGGATACGCGTGTCGCTGCTCCGCTTCACCTCGACAATCGTTGGTATGCCATCTTGATCCAAAAACAAATGATCAACTGACCACCGGTTTGAGCCATCTACATCCGAGGCAAGTTCCGCTTCCCTCTTAATCAGTAGCCAACGCCGGGGGCGAGCACTGTCCATTTGATCACCCGCCAGAAGATTTGGATACTTCGCCAATAATTCCTGCAATAGGTCTTCCGAGCCGTAGGGTTGTTCATCCATCCTAACAAGCTGGTCATTGCCTTTCACAAGATAAATTCCGGCATTCATGTTTTTAATCTGTGTTAATCCGTGTTTATCTGTGGTGAAAATTTCTCCGCGTTTAATTTGTTCATCTGCGCGGAATTCACGGATTTGACGGCATTTGGCATCAGATTTGAGTGAGATTGATAGATTTTGGAATTATTTGCAAGATAAATGTTGACTTAAATCTAAAAACTGGCAAAGTCAGTCAAATCTTATGGCTGTCGCTGCACCAGCACCACATCGCGCCGTTGTCGAACACATGGTTCGGCAGGCGGTTTACTCCAAGCTTGGCAAGCCTTTGCCGCGCATCGCCAGCGGGCAAAGTCCGCTCGTCGTCAACGTCAGCGCGCGGCACTGCCACCTCACGCCGGAAGCGGTGGAAACTCTTTTTG
>CAISYZ010000120.1 GCA_903889895.1 uncultured Verrucomicrobia subdivision 3 bacterium
GCGTAATCAACATTTGCCTGTTCGGTTTGTTTATAAACTTCATTCGTGACCGTCCGCTCCATAAGCGCGGCAAAGCGCGGGTCTTTTTCAAGGCTTTCCCTGCGCACCCAGGCTTCGGCCGCGGATCCCCCCCAGGAATTATCAATCAATCCAACCGGAACACCCAGAATTTGGTGCAGATAGCGTCCAAAGAAAAAACCAACTGCCGAAAAACCCGAAGCTGATTGTGGGGTGCTGGCCTGCCAGACACTTTTGAAGTCAGTTTGCAGCTGTTGCGAACCGACATTAGGAACTTTCAACAACCGCAGTTTGGGATAATTTCCGGCCGCTACCTCAAGATCTCCGTTCCAGTCGTTTCGCAAGAGAAATTCCATGTTAGACTGGCCAGAACACATCCATACTTCACCGACCAATACATCCTCGATTTCAATATTTTGAATACCATCGCTGATTTTTATGCTTTGCGGTTTATCATTTGCCGGTATCGGATCCAGCTTTAGCATCCACTTCCCATCAGCGCCGGTTTCGGCAGATTTGATTTGCCCGACAAAGGTCACGGTGATCTTGGCACCGGGCGTATCCCAACCCCAAATCGGATCCGCTTGTTTTTGCTGGAGCACCATGTGGTTGCCAATAATGGCTGGAATTTTCAACTCCGCATGCAATGAAACGGATGGGAGCAAGCAGGTCAGAACAATAAACGGCAGAACATTTTTCATTTTATGATCCATGTCTTTTGACTTGAGGCATGTTGAGATTTTCACGGCCCCAGAAGTATGCGGTAGAATCGTTGGGCAAAACTATTAGACACCGGTTCTGACCAAAGAAACGGCAGCGCAGGTGAATTGGTAGTGAATACCGAAGCCCAGCTAACCAGATTGGTAGAAACAGTCACGGTATAGTCCGGGCCATAATCACCATTCACCAGCATCTGAAACTGGCCGCCAGCCAGTCCCGCCATGGTCAACACAGGCTTGACCGGGGAAGTTACCGTAACCTGAAAACTTTGCGTTGCGCTTAACTGACCGCCGCCTAATTCAGTGAC
Organism: uncultured Verrucomicrobia subdivision 3 bacterium; assembly: GCA_903889895.1. Classification (GTDB taxonomy): domain Bacteria; phylum Verrucomicrobiota; class Verrucomicrobiia; order Limisphaerales; family UBA11358; genus UBA11358. Next base: position 1,046 of record CAISYZ010000120.1, read on the forward strand.
TACGACGGTAAAGGGATAAGTCAAGCCCGCCTGGGCAATGGTGGGTCTCCAGAAGATTACTCCACTGTTTGAATTGATCGTGGCTCCCGTTGGAGCTACCGCCAGACTGAAGGTGAGTGGCTGCGGCGGCAAATTTGGATCGGCGGCCTGATTAGTCACCAGCAGCGTTGCACCGGCAATGATAGTGCTATTGGAAATCGCCGACAAAATCGGCGGCAGGCTGACATCCAGCGTCGGCCAGTTGGTCAACGGCATCACTGCGGGCACATTCGTCGTCGGCACTGATTGTCCCACCGTCAGCGGCACCATTAAGATGGCCAGGGTTGCGTTGGTGACATTGGTGAGCTTGATGGTCAGTTTTTCATAGCCGGTGTTGGTGGCCTGCCCGGCGGGATTCGGCGAAGTGGGCAGCGGCGCCGCATTGCTGATGACGAAACTGCCCACCCCGGTCAGATTGGTCAGCCAGAGTTGGCTGGTGCCCTGGGTTAGTAAAACAGACTGGCCATTGGACGAAATAATCGGGTTCATGCTGGTCGTGATGTGCATGAACCACCAGACCGTCGCCGGGTTCGTTGCCTGCAGTTCATCTTGCACGAGAAACCAGCGCCGGTTATTAAAGATTTTGAAACCTCGCCATACTTTGTTGATGCCATAAGCACTAGTCAAATCTGCGACGGCGTAACTATCATCCCCGTTCGGATGACTGGCGTATAACATGATCGGCGGGGCGCAACCGACGACTTGATCTGCATTTGTAGTGGGATTAATGACAAGTGTGTTATGCCCTTCCGCTCGAAGGCGATAATAGGTCCATCGCTGGCCATTAGTGCTGTTGTCAAAATAGCCTGGTAGATTGTAATTGTCGTCGCCAAAGTTGTTCGCCCAGCGAACCCCGAGCGCGTCGAGCATAAAGCTGCCATCCTCAAGCTGATTGTGGGCACTGTCACTGGTTGACCCAGTTTTGAAAATCACAGCCGTTGCACTCGCATCCTGCCAGTCAGTTCGCATGGTAATGACATTGGCCTGGTTATATGCGGTCGTTCCCGTTAGTCCACGATAATAGTTATCAGGCAAAATATTGCTGGAAACAGGATCGGTTCCACGCTGGTCATACCAGAAAATGTCCAGGTAAGCCAACCCGTCACTCCAAGCCGCATATCCTGAAGCTCGCTCATAGGCGGCATATTCAGGCCGGTTATAGCGACGTGCAAGCCAGAACATCGGCATTCCACCTTCCGTGCCAAAGCCCGTGTCACAATAGCCAAATGACACGTTCGAGGGCTGTGTATTTCCCATGATTCCCATCGCAAAGTTTCCGGCTTCCCCTAGATTCGGCGTTACACTTAAGCCAAAGTCAGTGCCAAACGAGGTGTTCAGATTAGCTAACATTGGTATGAAGTTTCTGGTCCCATAATCCCAATACCCGGGACCTTCATACCAAGCACCGTTGTCAGCCGTATAACGAGGAATCACGCCAGCCACGGAAACCACGGCATTAGATATTAGAAATATATTTGTCTTGTAGCTAAGGCTTCCAATGCCCGCATCCATGCCCAGTGCCAGCACCCCCGCAGCCATACCACTGTTGCAAACCAGGTTTACATTGTTTGCGCCAAATCCCTTATAGTCTAAATACCCCTGGTTCAAACCTCTGTTTTGAATGGCGGTGGCAATCGTATTAAGTCGGTTGCTCGTCCAGTAATCATAAAGCCAGTCATAACCAATGGCCACTCCTCGCGTCATGTCGGCTGTATCTAAGAATTTTACGGATGCGAACCAATCTGAGGGATAATTGCTGGATGCTACTTGTTGCAGATTAGCCCAGGCGCATTCTGCAAAATTCGTGTCTCCCGTAATGCGGTAAGCCAGTGCCAGTGTATACATACGGCTGACCATTTCCCGGCAACCATAAAACCCATCGTCATTGGTTGAAACCGCAGGCGTGGTTTCCAAAGCCACAGCCGAGTTGCTTATGGCAAGCCACCATGAGTTTAACTCCGGTATCGAGCCTGAGGCAAGTGTGCCTTTCAACCAAGCAAAGCGTTCTGCGGAGGTTTGTAACCGAGGATGGCTTTTGCTTAAATTGGTCCAGTAACTAGTCACTAGAGCCTGATTTGTCACATTTAGATAATTGGGGACTAAATTGTCGGCGCCTATGACTGAATATCCATATTGCCCAGGAGGCTGCCACGCCACGCTGTAGTGGTCATTGCCGCCAGCGCCAGCCTTGTGAAACAGTTCCACATAGTATTGTTGCCATGCGCCCAACCTTACTGGCACAGAAATGTTGGTAAACTGCTGATAGCCTGTGGCATTGGTTACCGAGAGCAAAAGGACTTTGTTGGCAGATGACGCGTTGGTGCTTAACCAAAGCTGGGCTGTGTCCGAGGCAGCAACTGAAAAGGTGTAATAACCGCTAACTAAAGGCACGACATAGCCGCTCACTTTCTCCCCGTAGTTAGTGCCCCAGTTAGTGGCGATACACTGAAAACAGTAATGTGTGTCCCGCATATCGGGCTGATTGGGATAGTTGGTGCTTCCAGTCAGAGTCCCAATATTTACGCCCGGCAGATTCTGCCAGATTTCGGTCAAGATGCTGCCTCGCTGGTGCGAATCAGTGAACGGCACGCAAACGCCCGCCGGGATTGTCTGCTTAGGTGTGCTGGGACTACTCCAGTTCACTTGCACACTGGCATTACTGCCGCTGGAGAGATATTCCAAATTTATATTGTATCGCATTCCGGCCGTAAGAGTCATCGTGCCAGACATTTCCACATTGGGTGGAATTGGGCTTAAACTATTTAGCAGCAGATGATCATTGATCCACAACCGCGCCCCACTGTTGGCGGTGACATAGAAGGTATAGGTTTCCGAGTAACCCGGAACCACCTGTCCAGACCAGCGGACCGCAAACGGCCGCCCGTTGGTCAGCGTCGTTCCTGGCGGCACGGCATTGCTCCAATTTTCGTTGATGCCGTTCGTATCCAGCAAGCTGGTGTTGAGTGATGTGAATCCAGTGTCGTTGAAGTATTGCGCAGTCAAGCCATTGGTCTGGGCCGCTGCGGTCAGGACCACCTGTTGCAAACCATTGGTGGCGGAAAGAACGTTGCCGTCGCTGGGAACGAAGATCGCCGTCAGTTGGTTTGTCCCGACGGACATACTTGTATTCAACGCGCTGATGGCTAGACCACCAACTAAAGGCTCGGCATCAAAAAGCACGCCGTTGGTCAAAAATTGAACTATTCCTGCTGCTTGAACGGGAGTGACTCGCACAGTCAAGGCCACGCTGTCTCCATAAAGCGTAGGGCTGCCACCCGAGGTAACAGTCATCACCGGCACGGCGGGTGTTACAGTAAGAATTCCGTTCGTATAAACTACATTGCAATTAGTCAATCCCACACCTTGGGCATTGCTGGGCACGATTAAGTAGGTGCCCGCTGCGGCATTGTTGATCACACCGGCACTGGTCAGCGTGACATTGGTCACGGTGGTGCCGTTCGGTAGGTTGCCGGTAAGGAATTCCGTTCCGGCAAAGACAAGTGACTGGCCAAATGTCTTGGTAATGTTGCTGGCCGTGATTCCCACGGTCGGCAGGGTTGTCGTGCCGGTCACGGAGATATAGCCGTTGGTCAGGCCATTGGTGTTCCAAGCCAAACCTGATACCAATGTCGGTAAAATCCAATTGTTGAATTTGCCCGCATAGTTGTTTGCCTGAAACAACTGGAAGACATCCCCCGATTGCAACGCGCCGCCCAGATTGCTTACGGTCAGCGAGCCGCCATAGGTCAAGGCATTAATCCCGTCCACGGAAGCCGAACTTGGGGAATAGTTGCGGTTCAACGAGAAAATAACATTCCCAGCCAGATTCAAGTTGTTACTAATCGTTAAACTCGAAGTATCCGTTCCGCCCAAACCCGGAATCAAGGTGCCACCGAGCTTAATTGTCGTCGCACCCCGCAGCACGCCGCTTCCA
>CAISYZ010000121.1 GCA_903889895.1 uncultured Verrucomicrobia subdivision 3 bacterium
ATACCGCAGGAATGCGGGGAACCACCCTCAAGGAAGCGTCGCAGAATTGAAATCGAAAAATGACCGGACAGCGAGAATAGCCAGATTTTACCGAAATGAAATCGTTGTCAGCAAAACCTTAACCGGACAGTAGTGAAATTTAATTCAATCAGTCAATGGACAAAGCCGGCGTCGAAACATTCAAACCGAATGCCTCTCGGCAGCATTCATTAAAGCACAAAAAACGGCGCGACGCAACCGGCTCACTCTTCCGGTTGGTCGAGGTGTTCGCCTGGCGGCAGGTCGGCGAACTTTTCAAAATGCTCCGGCCGGAGCGGCTCGGAAATGGCGTGCTCGCCGCCCAACCATTTGCCGAGGTCGATCAGCTTGCAGCGGTGCGAACAGAACGGGCCGTATTTGCCGGCGAACCAGTCGCCGGACTTCCGGCAAGTCGGGCATTTGACGGCGGGCATGAGCTACTGCGTCTCGGCGGCAATCTGCTTGAGATCGCCAACCAGTTTTTCCGCGTCATCCGCCGGGAGCCCGGCTTCGGTGAGAATTTTTTTCGCGCCATTCAGCAACGTCTCCTGCTGCGCCGCCAAAAGGTGCGCGCTGTTGAACAAGGCGTGGATGTTGCGCGCCAGCCTGGCGGTTTGCGGGGAAAGATTTTTCCGCCCGCTCACGGCGGCGATGAGGTGGTCGGCGAGCCGCTTGATGGAAGCGGTCGTGGCCTTCTTGCCCGCCGTCGCGGCAGAAGAAAGATGATTCAGCAGCGGCGCACGCTGATCCGCGCCACCGGCGGCATCGGCAACCTGCACGAGCGCATCCAAATCCGCCTTGAGGTCGGCGATATTCTGCAAGGTTGCCACCAGCGCCGGATCCATCGGCGGCGGCGCCGGCGCGGAGGGCGCGGACGGCGATTGCGGTTGCACGCCCTGCTGCGCGTTGCTCTCGCTCACGTCGCGCCGCGCCTGCTTCTTGGCCAGATCATAATTCACATCCGCCAGCGCCTGACCGGCGCAGGCCAACGCCACGACAAGGACAAGGAGTCGTTTCATAAATCACTGGTTCACAATCAACGGACTGTTTTTGCCCAGCAGCGAAATATAGTCCAGCAGGATGTGCTCGGTCTCGTCGAGCATCGGGTCAAATGGCGGCGGCGACTTTTTATCGGCGATGGCCTTGTGAGTAAGATTGGCTCCGGTCATCGCGGCGTCGGCGTCGGCATCGGTTTCCGCGTTCGCGGTGATTTCCTTCAAGCCGGGCTGGTCGGAATTCTTCACCGTGATTTCAAAGACCTTGACGCCATCCGCCGGCCGCGCCGAGCGCTCGGCGTCGCGCGCCTTGCCCAGGAGGAAATTCCGCTCGCGTTCCTTCAACGCGTCGCGCTCGTTGATGGTGGCGGTTTTATCCGCCTGCATTTTCTGGAACTGCTCGATGTCTTGCTTGACGTAGAGGAAATCCTGGTTCGTCGCAATGCGATCGTCGGAATGCGCCTTGAGCGCGGGCAGATACGGCTGGACGAAATTTAATTTCTCGTAGTTCGCCGGCTGGATGGTGTCCCACGGCAGCGGGTTGTCCAAGGAGACTTCGCCCACCTGCGTGGAGTAGTTCAGCACATCCGGCAACACGATGTCCGGTTCCACGCCCTTGAGCTGCGTGGACGCGCCGCTGATGCGGTAGAATTTGCGGATGGTAATCTTGAGGTTGCCGGGATCATTTGAATTGCCATTCTCCGTCGGCAGCATGTAGGGCTTGAGCGGGTTCAGGCTTTGCACCGTGCCCTTGCCGTGCGTCGAGATGTCGCCGACGATGAGCGCGCGGCCGTAATCCTGCAATGCCGCCGCGGCGATTTCCGAGGCGGACGCGCTGAAGCGGTTGACCATCACCACCAGCGGCCCGGCGTAAAGCTCCGTGGGATCAGGGTCGGAATCCACCTGCACATGACCATCAGGGTCACGCGCTTGCACGACCGGTCCTTCTTTAATGAACAGGCCGGTGAACTTGATGGCTTCTTCCAGCGAACCGCCGGGGTTGGTGCGCAAATCAATGATGATGCCGGAAACTTTTTCCTGCTTGAGCCGCTTCACCAGTTTCGCCACGTCCACCGAAGTAGATTTCGGCGTGGTGTTGCCGTTGTCGCCCAGATTCACCGTCGCGTAAAATGACGGCAGGTCAATGATGCCGATGCGCTTGCCGCCGGGCAGCTCGACCAGCTTCGCCTTCGCCTCGGAATCTTCCAGTTTGATTTCGTCGCGGATGAGCTTCACGATCTTGCGCGCGCTGCGGTCGGCGGCGGGGCTGATGGTCAGGCGCACTTCGGTGCCTTTCGTCCCGCGAATTTGCTGGACGACTTTTTCCAAATCCATGTCCACCACATCCACCGGCGGGGCGTTGCTCTGCGCCACGGCGATGATGCGGTCTTTTTCAAACACCTGCTTGCTTTTCGCCGCCGGCCCGCCGGGCACGAGCGAATGGATGGTGCAATAGCCGTCATCCTCGTTGAGTTGCGCACCGATGCCGAACAGCGAGAGGTTCATGCCGATGGAAAAATCTTGCGCGTGCGGCGCGCTGAAATAATCCGTGTGCGGATCGTAGGCGTGCGCCAGGCCGTTGAGATAAGCCTGCAACACCCCGTCGCTGTCCCAGTTCGTCGTCATGTGCAGGTTCCACTGGTAATGCCGTGCCAGCGTGGCGGGAATGTCCTTGGCCGCATCCGCCGGCAGCTTCACTGCAAACTCGTCATTCGTCGTGACGATTTCGCGCGAAAGTTTTTCCTGCAAATATTCATAGCGCAGCCGCTGCCGCCAGAGCGCCTTCGCCTCGTCCAAATCCTTCGGGAACGGCTCATGCCGGCGGTCGAGCATGATTTTTTCGTCCGCGCCAAACTTGAACTTCTCGTGCGCCAGCAAATCGGCGACGTAGGCATCGTGCTGCTGGATGCGGGCGGAATAACGGTCATAGACCGCGAAAGCCGGCGTGAGATCCGCCTTGCCCTGCTTGAGCGTCAAGCGATCGAGGTTCGTCCGGTAAACTTCAAAATCGGCGAGATCGCTCTGCAGAAAATTCTCGTGGCGCGGGTCCAGCGAATCAATATAGCCGTCGAAAAAGCGCTTGGACAATTCCGTGTCCAGCGGCCGTTGCAGATAGTGGAATTCCTCCAGCAACCGCGCCGCGATGAAGGCGGTGCGCGCATCGTTCGGGCCGGGCTTTAGGCTCGTCGGCGGCAGCGACGGCAAATCCGGCACGCTGGAACGGCTGGTTTCGCAGCCAACCCAGATGGCCAGCGCAATGACCGGAATCAGCAGCGCCAGGGAAAAGCGTTTCATTTGATACATGATGGTTCGCGTAAGCACAATTGGACTGAAGATAACCCAATCCGTTCATTGTGGAAAACAAATTGCGCGCGTTTCTCATTCAAACGGCGGGAGGATGACCAACCTCTTCACCGTCCACGAAAGGTCACGGACGACGAAGCCGCGTCCGGCGTGTCTGAGCCGTTCGCCTTCCGGCGGCGCGCAGCCGTTCCATGGACGGTCAGGCATGGGCGAAATATCCACGCCAATCCTACGAGCGGATTTTTAAGTTTCGCCATATCCCTCTTCGGCGGCGGCTTGCTGTGCCCTTAGAATGTCGTGGAGCGTCAGAATTCCCATCAGCGGTTCATCCGCTTGTTCCTGGAGCAAAAGAAATCCAGTCTTGGATTCAATCAATTGCATTTCCACATCGCGCAAAGACAATTCCGGGCGGCAAACCGTGGCTTCCACCAAGACAGGCGGACGCTTTTCCCGGATTGCCAGCGTGGCTTCTTCCCGTGTCAGGACGCCGCGAATTTGTCCGTCAACCACCACCGGGAACTGGGTGTAAGGGTGGTTTTGGAGCAGGTGTTGAATTTGTTTCAACTCTAGCGAAGGGACAATCACGGGCTTGGGGTTGGCCAAGTGCGAGATCGGCTGCTTCTGCCATTCCCGCAGATCGCGGGGTGGCGCGAAGCGTTCCACGGCATGACCGTCTTGTTCCAACAGTGCGTCGTAAAAATTATGCCGCGCCAGACGCCGGCTGATGGCCTGGCTGACTAATGCCGCCAACATCAACGGTGGCACCAGGGCAAATTGATGCGTCATTTCAAACACAATTAAAATGCTGGTCACCGGCGCACGCACCACCGCGCCCAAGGTTGCGCTCATGCTGACGATGGTGAGCATGGCCACACCTTCCGGTGACAATCCAAAAACCGGCTGAAGAATGCCCGCGATGCCCAACCCGGTCATGGCACCGAAGAATAATGTCGGCGAAAAAATACCGCCACATCCGCCCATGCCGTAACAGGCCACGGTGGCCACAAATTTTGCCGCCAGCAGCAGCGCCGCCGTCTGCCAGATTAATTTGCCGGTGAGCGCCTCGGACAAATCATCGTAACCCAAGCCAAACACGCCGAGCTTGCCGGTATAGCGAAAGACCGCCACGCCCAGCACCCAGCAAATCAAGGCACCGATGGCAGGTCGCAGCCACGCTGGAACTGCGCTTAATTTCTTTTGGCGGGCGCGCAGCCCGAGCGCCGATTTTTGAAATGCCACGCCCACGAGCGTTCCTACCGCCGCCACCACCGGCACCAGCAAATAGGAATACCACGAGGGTTCGCCGATCGCCGCGAGTGAAAACGAAGGCTGCGGCCCGATGATGCCATGCGCCACCAGCGCGCCAATCATGGCACCGAGCAGCACGCTGCCGAGCAGACGGCTGTTCAAGTCGCCAATCAATTCCTCCAAAACAAACGTGACGCCGGCCAGCGGTGTGTTGAAGGCGGCGGCCAGACCGGCGGCGGCACCGGTGGCGGCGGCCAGTCGGCGTTTTTGTTTGGGTTCACCTGCCACGCCCGCCAGCAGTGAGCCGGCTGTGCCTGCCAGTTGCACACATGGACCTTCGCGGCCCAGGCTGCTGCCGCCGCCGATTTGCAGCGTGCCCGCGAGAAATTTCACCCACAGGACGCGGAAGGGCACAAAGCCGAAATTTTTCCAGAATGCCGCCTTCAACTGCGGAATGCCGCTGCCGGCGGCCTCCGTGCAAAACGAATTGAGCAGCCAGCCGGAAATCAATGACGTCCCAACAATCAGCCCCAAGCTGCTCCACAGAAAGGTGGTGAACGAACATTGCGAAAGCCGCACGATGCCGGCACGATAACAGCCGTTCAAGGCCAGCTGAAAGGCCACCGCCACCAGTCCGGCCACAAAGCCATACGCGCACGTTTTGAGAATCGTGCGCGGTCGTTCCGGCAATTTTGCCAGCCATTCAACCAAAAATTTCACACGCCATTATGTCTCGAAAATTGGTTTAAGGAAAGTTTCAACCCTCGCGCATCCACAAATCTGCGTGGGCAAAGCCGAAGTTAAAAAGCCGGCGGTCGGACAGCTTAAAACCAGCATTCGCTAAAAATTTATCTGGTGGCGTGAGCCAGCTTGCCGACAGCGAGGTCATGAGTTTGAAAAACAAATAGAGCGAAGCGAGAATTGCACCCGCCCGCCAGCGTCGCCAACCTGCTTCGGGCACGCGAAAATCGGCCAGCAGCCAGATGGCATCGTCGGTCGCGCTTTCGGCCAGTTGCGGAATGAGTTTTTGAAGTTGCTCGGAACGAAAGCAGTCGAGAAAAAAGTTGGTGACCACCAAATCAAACTTTCCCGGCGGCGATGTCCAGCGCAGCGCATCCATTTGCTGGAAGCTGACGCGCGATACATCCAATTGTTCCCGAGCCAGGCGTTGCTGCGCCTGTTGAATCATGCCTGCGCATTGCTCGACGCAGGTGATTTGAATTCGCGGATTTACGCGCAACAGTTCCACCAGAAATTTCCCCGTGCCTTCACCAATCAGCAAGGCGTGGCGGCGGTCTTTTGTGTGGGCTAAAAAAGTTGTCCGACAGCGTTGCATCAGCCCGCCGGCAAAAATTTTTTCCATCCAGTGATAATGCGCGGCAAGACGGTCAAAGCTCATGCTGGCGCTGAATGGTTTTTTTAGCTGGGCGATTCCACCATAGGCAAGCCGCGCAGCCGCCAGCGGCGAAAAATAAAACATCCCACGGATCAGCGACACCGATGTGGTAAAAAAACGGGCCGACGATTTTGCACATCACCGACCAGATGGCGAGGTGCGCAAACATCTCCGGCCAGGTGGGCAACCGGTCATGTTTCCGCAATCCCAGCAGCCGTTGAATCCACAGCACCACCGGCAGGGCGGCGGGCATCAGCAACAAATCATCGAAATGCGAATGCAAAAACGGCCACGCCCAAGGCAGATGCGCGTGAATAAATCCGGCCAGATGCGGCCGGACGACCAGCCGGTTGACGGCATAAGCCGCCAGGGAAAAACCGAACAACCGGTCATGCAAATAACCAAATCGGCTCATAATGCCAGCAGCACCCAGCCGGTGGATATCGCCAGTAGAGTTTTGATTAATAAAATCACAGCCCGTTCATGCTACCCACGACCGCAAGATGCGCCAGAAAGTTTTTAGGCTCTCAATTTTTTCTCATAGCCCCAATAATAAATGAGGTGCAGCTTCTCCACCGTCCACGGCAGGTCGCGGACGACGAAGCCGCGTCCGGCGCGCCAGAGCGGTTCGCTTTCCGGCAACGCGCAGACATCTCGCAGGCGTTTGGCCATGACGCGGCAGGTTTCGCCGAAAATGCCAGAGTTCCAGTAATGCGAGTTCGCCATTATTTCCCAGCCTTTTCCCTGTTGTGCTCTTTGCAAAGCATCTCGCAATTTTCAGGAATGGTCTTGCCGCCATCGTGCCACGGTTTTTTATGGTCGCCTTCCATTTCCTCAAACTTCCATTTCTTTTTTTCTTTGCACTTTGGACAAATTCCCTTTTGCCTTTCCCATGCCTCACGCTTTTGCTTGTCAGTAAAGGCACGAATGTTCAGGAACTTTTCCTTCCCATTTAGGACATAGGTGTAAATGCCTTTCTTGTTCGTCACATCCTCATCTTCCATCAACGTTGAGATTCTCTTTTCCAGCTTCTCAGGGTCAGGTTTTTCGTCCTTGTGCACATTGTAGAGACGGCCAAAGGGCACGCCCTTCATTTCACTACGATACTCTGGAAAGATAGTTTTGACCCATTTGATGACCACTTGAAAATACTGCCACAATTCTTTGGCGTCCTTGTGATCCTGATGGTCGGACATGTAGCCCTTGATGTCCCCGTTGGAAATCCAGTCAATAACCGTTTCTAAAAATTCCTGTCGAATCGCGACGCCGCTGAGATAGTCGTCGCCTAACTTTGGGCGATTAGCTTTGGAGAAATACCTTTTAGCATCCGTAACCCATGTCCCTGAGTAAACCGCATTTTTCAATTCTTGGGGTGTCAATTCTTCGCCAGAAATGTTGATTGTCTCGAACCAGTCCAACCGTTCGCTGTCCGTTCCTGAGCACAGATAAATCGTTAACTTGTAGTCCAAAATCTGTTTCTGCTCGTCGCCTTGAAGGTTGTGGAACTTCAGACCCTTAATCGAAAAATCCTTGTTCACATACCTACATATCGAAACTGTGCGTTGCTGCCCGTCAATAATCTCAAAATTGCCATCTGCGCGCACTGACCAATACATGACATTCAAGGGATAGTCCTGTCTGACGGTGTTGATAACAGCGTCTCGCTGCTTGTCCTTGTAAATGAACTCGCGCTGATAGGGCGGGCGGATGTCGAGTTTGCCCCCGTAACCGCGAACGCCCTCTTCCTGCTTGTCCTCGTAACCCTTTGTCAGTTCGCGAATAGTCAGTTGTAATGGCTGGATTTTCATTTTGGTCGTTCTGGATTTTTGTTTCGGATGAATAGGCGTTTGAAAGTTTCCTTGCCATTCAGATAAGAGCCACGCCCATAAACCCCGTTCGGGTCTTGATCAACACCACGGTTGCAACCGAGAATCTCGAATTGTTCGGGGTTATACCTATCGAGAAATGTCACGGGCACGCCCATCACACCGTCGTAGTCAATCGGAATGTCCGCAGTTTTTGACACTTCAATTGCGTCGTAGTTGTCATATTTCGGATAATCTTTGCGATTGTAATTTTTAAACAAAATCAAATCCTCGTGACGCTTCTTGTTATCAATGTTCGTGAACCAGCAAGTTGTGTTCGTGGAAATGACTCGTTGCCCATTCTCCATACGAGCCTCAGTCCCACTCAAAGGGTAATGCTCGGGGACGATGAATCCTGAAAAATTGCGGTTACTGTTTACACCAATCCAAAGCTTGTTTTCCTTAATCAGCTTGAAAACTTCTATGTAGGTTATCACGTTCCAACTGCCGACAATTAGGAATTTCTTCTTGTGCGCCGCAAGTTGCGAAACATATTCCCTGAACAACGAAAAGGGCGGGTTGGTAACAACAATGTCGGATTGCTTAAGCAACTCAATGCACTCTTGGCTGCGAAAATCTCCGTCGCCCTTCAATTGTTTAATGTCCTTGTCCTTATACTTTGGAACGTTGCCGCCTTCGTCGCCGGTGTATTCCAAGTAAATTGCCCGTTCAACTTTGTGGCGGCTGAACAAATCCGCATCTTGATTCTTGTAGCAGGTCGTTATCAGTTTCTTCAAACCCAACTCCGCAAAGTTGTATGAAAAATAGTGGAAGAAATTACTTTTGCGAGGGTCGTCACAATTGCAAAACACGGTTTTCTTTTTGAAGTGCTTAACGTAGTGCGTCAGTTCTCTTTCGATGTCGGCAAGGATCGTGTAGAACTCGTCGTTCTTATCGCTTTTCGCCTTGTTCAAAAGCTTGTTGGTTGCGTTTCTTGCCATTTTATTTGATCAGTTAAAAAAATTATTTTCGCCGAAAATCCGTTCGAGCACAACCTTGACGTAGTGGCTGGCGTGCCAGTCGCAGTGGTAATAAAAGCTGCCGGTCTTTTTGAGGACGCGGGCGAGTTGCACGCAGCGCGGGCGCAGGTAGTCAATGTAAGCCCTGGTGTTCTCGTGGCGGTCTTCAAAGGCGCGCTTCTCCTTGGTCTCGCCCCAGACTGTGCCAGTCCGGCACGGACCGCCGCAATAAACCACGCGGGTGTCGAGGAGGCTGCCGGGCTTTGCCGGTTTGGTGGTGGTAGGGCGGCGTTGCTGCGCCGCCTTCCCTTCGCCCCGGCTGACCGGCAGGTCAGCCCTACCAGCGGAGGCTGGAGAAGTTTTCGCGCCGGAAAGCTTTTTGGCCATGCGCGGAAGTTTGCGCGGGAATATTTGCGGCGTCAATTCGGAGTTGGCCGGTTCGGCATTGTTCGGCACTTGGTTGCTTGGACGGTTTAAACCGGTATTTATGTCTCAAATCCAAACAAAAGTGTCCTGCGCCTGCTTTATTTCAGGACGCCGCCAGATCGGGCGGAGCTGGGGTTCTTGGTTGCCGCCATTTCCCAATATATAGATGGCATTTCCCAAACCTTCGGCGTCGTTCCGCAATATTGCGACACGGTTTCGCAACCTTGGGAAATGATTTCCCAATATTGGGAAATCATTTTGAGATATTGCGAAAGGCCGCCAACCCCTTGGGTTGGCAACTTTAACCTTAAAAACCAACCTTCCCCACCCTGCCCCGGCTCTCCGCAATATTGCGAAATCATTTCGCAATATTGGGAAATGGTTTTGTAACCTTGGGAAATCGTTTCCCAAGGTTGGGAAATGCCGCCGAGATATTGCGCCGCGACTTCGTTAGTTTGGGAAACTCCAGCCACGGACCGCCCCGCCCCGGTCAATTTTTCGGATTTTTTTTAGCGGCGTTAATCCACTTCATCAGTATAAGTTATTATAATCAGTTGGTATGACTTAAGCTTATGTCCCACCGTCGGTAAAAAATAATAACAAACGAACAGAAAGAAAAAATCATGATCATTAAACCGGCCATTTCATGGCTTAACACAGACTCGGATTCCGAGCTGATCAACGACATCACCGTGGTCATCCTCGGTGTGGGCGGCAACCCGGCCATCTACAGCAAACCCACGCCAGACATCCCCTCCATCCAGCTCGCGCTGAATAATTTCAGCACGGGCGTGGCGGCAACCGCGGATGGCGGACCCTCGGTCACGTCCAAGAAAAACAACCTGCGACTCATTGTCACCGGCATGGTGCGCCAGCTTGCGGGCTATGTGCAGACGGCTTGCGGCGGTGACATGACGAACCTGCTGTTGAGCGGGTTCCCGGTGCAAAAGCCCACGCGCGCGCCCATCGGCGTGTTGGCTGCGCCTAGCAATCCGGTGCTGGCGCTCGGCACCCGCAGCGGCGAACTGGATGCGAGCGTCAACCCGGTGTTTGGGGCCTCTACCTACAACTGGAAGCTCACCAGCAGCGTCGCCGGTGCACCGGTGCTGACGGAGCAGACCACGGCCTCGTATGTCACCTTTGCCAGTCTCACGCCAGGTGCGACCTTTACGATGACGTGCTACGTGGTGGGTGCCGCCGGCCCGAGCGATTGGAGCAAGGCTGTCAGCCAGATGGCGGTGTAACTACCAGCGTAGGCCGAACAGATAAAACCAAAACGGGCGCGTCGGGATTGGATCCGACGCGCCTTTGATTTGCCACCCGGCCGTTTTTTGAACAAAAAGCGGATTGCCTTTGTCTGCTGAATCCAGAATTATTGCTCCTCACGAATTTAACTATGAACCGCATGAAAACTATTGTCCTCGGATCCGCTGTCGTTTTCGGCTTCGTTGCCGCCACGTCCGCCGCCGATACCAACCTGCTCATCGACACCAAATCCCGCGTCAGCTATGCCATCGGCATGATGCTCGGCCATAACTGGGAACAGCAGGGCCTGGAAGTGAATCCCGATATCGCCGCCCGCGCCATCAAGGACGTGCAGGCCGGGGCGCCGACGTTGCTCACGCAGGAAGAAATGCAGCAGACGCTCACCAGCTTTCAGCAGGAATTCCGCGCCATCCAACAGAAGCGGAAAGCCGAGCTGGCCATCAAGAACAAGGCCGACGGCGCCGCGTTTCTGGAAGCCAACAAGGCCAAGCCCGGCGTGGTCGCCCTGCCTGATGGCCTGCAATACACCGTCCTCACCGCCGGCACCGGCACGACGATGCCCGGCGCGAGCGACACCGTGACGGTGAATTATCGCGGCACGCTGCTGGACGGCACCGAGTTCGACAGCTCCTACAAACGCAACCAGCCCGCTACGTTCCCAGTGGGCGGCGTGATCCACGGCTGGACCGAGGCGTTGCAGAAAATGACCGTCGGCTCCAAATGGAAACTGTTCATCCCGGCGGACCTCGCCTACGGCGAATCGGGCCGGCCCGGCATCCCGCCGAATTCCGTTTTGATTTTTGAAGTCGAGCTGCTCGATACCAAGGCGCCCGCGCCTGTCGTGGCCCCGACGCCGCCCCAGCCGCTCACCAGCGATATCATCAAGGTGCCGAGCGCCGAAGAAATGAAGAAGGGCGCCAAGATTGAAGTCATCAAGCCCGAGGACGCGGCCAAGGCGGCGGCGGCGGATGCGGCGAAATGATTTAGCGCCCCGGCCAGCAAATTTAAAACCAACCGCCCCTTCCCTTTTTTGGGAAGGGGTTTTTGCTTGGTTGAACATTTTTTACGGGTTAAGGTCAAAAACCACAATCATCAAAACTGAATGTTGATGGATTACCACAATTGATTAACTGTTGATTAACTGAAAATGAAATCGTTTTCCAAACCACTGTTCGGGCTGTGCGCCGCTGCGGCGGGTGCGGCGGTCATTCTGGCTGTTTCCCACTTCACGAGTTGGGGCGGTGACAATCGGCCGGCGTTCACCGTTTCCACCACGCCAATCAACCGCGAAGCCCGCGGCGGCACGAGCTATTCGCCCATCGTCAAGAAGGTCGCGCCGAGCGTCGTCAACATTTACTCCACGCGCTTCGTCAAGGAACGCCCGCAGGTCAACCCGCTGTTGAATGACCCGTTCTTCCGCCAGTTTTTCGGCAACCAGTTTCAGGGCGACGACCGGGAACGCACGCGCAAGGAACAGAGCCTTGGCTCCGGCGTCATCGTTTCGCCGGACGGCTACATCCTGACGGCCAACCACGTTGTCGCAGATGCCGATGAGGTGAAAGTATCCATCGCCGACAACAAAAAAGAATACACCGCGCGCGTCATCGGCAAGGACCGCGCCACGGACATCGCCGTGTTGAAAATCTCCGCCGCAAATCTGCCCGCCGTCACGCTTTCCGACAGCGACCAGCTGGAAGTCGGCGATGTTGTGCTCGCGCTTGGCAATCCTTTCGGCGTCGGCCAGACCGTGACGATGGGCATCGTCAGCGCGCTCGGCCGCAGCGGACTGGGTTTCAACGGCTATGAAAACTTCATCCAGACCGACGCCGCCATCAACCCCGGCAACTCCGGCGGCGCGCTGGTGGATGTGGAAGGCCGGCTCGTCGGCATCAACACCGCCATCATCAGCCGCAGCGGCGGCAACCAAGGCATCGGCTTCGCGGTGCCCATCAATATGGCGCGTAATGTCCTCGAACGCCTCGTCAGCGGCGGTAAGATTTCGCGCGGTTATCTCGGCATCCTGCCGCAGGATATTGACGCGGACCTCGCGCGGCAGTTCGGCCTCGCCGACCAAAGCGGCGCGCTTGTCGGCGACGTGTTGCCCGGTGCGCCCGCCACCAAGGCCGGTCTGAAATCCGGCGATGTGATTGTGGCCATCGACGGCAAGCCCATCACCGATGCGCACACGTTGCAGCTCACGGTATCGCAAATCAGCCCCGGCACAACCGTCGCGGTGAAAATCATCCGCAATGGTTTTAGCAAGACGGTGAGCGTCCTGCTGGCGGAATTGCCCGGCAGCGAAGTTGCGGCCAACGACCAGGACAATTCCAACAGCGGGCCCGCCACCGCCGACGCGCTCGACGGCGTGACGGTTGCCGATCTTGATCCGCAGGTGCGCGACCAGTTGCATGTGCCCGAGGGCGTCAACGGCGCGCTCGTCACCGAGGTGAACAGCGATTCCAATTCCGCCGACGCCGGCTTGCAGCCGAACGATCTCCTCGTCGAAATCAACCGCCAGCCGGTCAGCAGCGCCGACGACGCGGTGCGCCTGTGCAAAGCTGCGCGCGGTGAACACATCCTCGTGAAAGTCTGGCGGCGCAACGGCAGTTACGCCGGCACGCGCTTCCTCAGCGTGGACAACACCAAGCGCGCCAAGTGATTTGCGATTTACGATTGCCGATTTACGATTTGAAAAACGTCCGGACTGTCCGCTTTCCGACATCCATCGTAAATCGCAATTCGTATATCGTAAATTATCCGGTGCCTTCCGGCTTTGACAAATCGCCGCTGACGGGCAAATTCATCGCCTGATGTCCGTTCAATACAAAGATTATTACCAGAGCCTCGGCGTGGCGCGCACCGCCAGCGCCGACGAAATCAAAAAGGCGTTCCGCAAGCTCGCCCGCGAATTTCATCCCGATGTGGCCAAGGACAAGAAGAAGGCCGAGGAAAAATTCAAGGAGATCAACGAGGCCTATGAAGTCCTTAGCGACGCCGACAAGCGGAAGAAATATGACGAGCTGGGCGCGAACTGGAAGTCCGGCGCAGAATTCCGACCACCGCCCGGGGCCGGCGGTTTCGGCGGCGGGTCCGGTTATCGCGGCCGGCCGATGAGCCGCGAAGATTTTCAGACGCACTTTGGCGGCACTGGCTTCAGCGATTTTTTTGAGCAGATGTTCGGCGGCCAGCGGCGCGGCAACGGCTTTGGCGGGCAGCCGGGTTTTGCCGAAGAACCGGAAGCCGAGGAAAGCCGCGATATCGAAGGCGACATTCTCGTCACGCTGGAAGAAGCCAAGCGCGGCTCCGTCCGCACCGTCACCGTGCGGCGCGAGAACCGCACCGACTCACATCAGGTCAAGATTCCCGCCGGCATCACCGAGGGCCAGAAGCTGCGCATCGCCGGGCGCGGCGAACACGGCGGCGATTTGTATCTACGCGTTCGGCTCGCGAAGCATCCCGAATTTGAAGTGGACGGACACAATCTCATTCACGAACTCGAACTCGCGCCGTGGGAAGCGGCGCTCGGCGCGGAGATTGCCGTGCCGACGCTTGCGGCCAAGGTGAACATCAAGATTCCCGCCGGCACCGCGAGCGGGCAGAAATTCCGCGTGCGCGGCCACGGCCTCGGCAAGACCGGCGACCTGCACATCACCGTCAAAATCGTCGTGCCGGACAAGCTCACCGACGCACAGAAGAAACTTTGGGAACAGCTCGCCAAGGAATCGAAGTTCAATCCACGCGATTGAAACACAGCGGACTTTCGGTAGATTGCCACAATTTTAGGGACTAAAAATTACAAAATGAATAAACGCATTGGCTGGACGAAGAAAAATCTCCTGCTGGAATTGTTATTGGCAGTGGTGCTCTGCGCCGCATATTTCCACTTCGTAAAAGATTATGCTTTTGGAACCTATGCTTTGGGAACCCCCAATACGACAAATGCAAAGATTTTCATTTCTGGTTCTGCATCGTGCTTTCAAGTGGATTTAATTAATGACGTTTGGAAAGGCCGACTATCCGGGCTGCTGCTTTCGGGATATTTTTTCGATCTCTCGGTGAATCACACTGCGGGCAGCTTTGACCAATTTAGTTTTGTCTTCGGATTTTATCAGGCCTTCTGGCTGTTCCTGCTGTTTCTGGTTGTGATTCTTGGGCTACGGCATTCTTTGTTCATCAACTTCGGCATCTTCCTCGGTGTGATGTATAATTTTTTCCCAATCTGCGGGCTTTATTTTTACCCATGGGACATTCCATCCACGCTATTTTTCACATTGGCGGTCTTATTCTTTGAACGACGGCAGATGGCTTTGATGGTGGCAACGATATGCGCCGGATGCTTTTTCAAGGAGACCGTGCTGGTGTGTGCGTTGCTAGTATTTTTCGCCGGCCAGTGGAAATGGTGGAGGCAGCTTTTAACTTTTGCCGGCATCATTGCCTTGTATTTGGTCGGGAAAAAATTTCTATTACATGAGCTTCATCTTTCAGCGGCAGCCCTGTCCATGAATGATTCAAAAAACTTGTCCGAAATTTTTCACACCAGAGTTCTCTTCGAAAACATACAAACTATTTTCTCGATAAATGGTCTTTATGTCCTGTTTGCCAACGCTGGGACTCTGGCGGCGGTTTTACTATTTGGATGGCAGCGACGATTTTGGCCTTACATGATTTTGGTTTTGGCATTTTTGGCCGGACAAGCCATGTATGGTGCGTTTCTGGAATTTCGTATCTTCATGCAACTTCTGCCATTGAGCATGATGATTCTGTGCGAGCGTTATTTGGGGCAAGGCCAAGCTAATGAAAAAGCCGATAGCCTTGAAAAACTTTCCACACCTGAACCTGCATCCGTTTGGTCCTGGCGCAACACCTCTTCACTCCTAAAACCTGTTGCGGTTCTGTTAATAGTAATATCAACCTCACTGATAGCTTGGCGCTTTCTGGTTATTCATAAAAAAACAACCCAAGAGGCTGAAAAAATTCAAGCAAGCGAGGCGGACATAAATAATCTTGAGACAACAGCAGCATGGTTCAAAAATGCGGCGTCCGATGTTGAATTTAAGCTGTATGGCGCATCGGAGAAACAGACTCTAGAATTAGCAGATGGTTGGTTTGGAAATAGATTTTGCGACGTAGAAACCAAGCTTGGCGAAAACTTACAAGGTTTAGGTCGTAATTCTGAAGCTATTGAGCACTATCAGCTTGCTATGAGAGTGTTGGCATATTCCAAAACAAGCTCTGCCGGCTTGAACAATGATCTTGCTTGGATATATGCAGCAGCTTCCGAAGCTCATCTCCGTAACGGCAATGAAGCTGTGCGATTTGCTGAACAGGCATGTCAGTTAACTGAATATAAAGTGCCAATCATGATTGGCACTCTTGCGGCTGCTTATGCCGAAGCTGGACAATTTCGCAACGCTGTTGTCACTTGCCAAAAAGCCCGTGACTTGGCTTTAGAACTAGGACAAAAGGATGTTGCAGAAATGAATAAACAACTTTTGAAATTGTATCAGTCCGGCAAGGCTTACCATGAAGATGAAAAGCCTGCTTCGACAATTACACCGAAATAATTAATATTTTAGCATGGCGAACGCCAAAAAACCTAAACGCAAGGCCGCCCTACTCGGGGTCGGGCTGGATTCCGACGGGCACAAGCGCATCACTAAGGGTGAGAATTTCCTTCTCGTCGGCGGCACGCAGGAGACCCATGAGGTCATGACCGAGAAGACAATCAAGATCAACGAAAAGCTCAAGGCGCGCGGCAAGCAGTTGGAGACGGTCAGCAAAGAAGAGTTTGATGACATTGCCCACGAGGTTGGCCTGAAGAAGTTTCCCGCCAAATAATCTACCACGCGGACGGTCGCGGTCTTTTCTTCCTGTCGGCGCAAATCCACGGTATGCCTGCAATGTCTTCGCAAGCTCGTTTTGAAACTATTCGGATGTAACTGTTCTTCTTGTCACTCATCGACGATTAAAAAGTTTGCATCGCCTTCTCAATCCTCGCCATGACGCGTTCTTTGCCGAGGACTTGGAGCAGGTGGTAAAGGCTCGGGCCGGAAGTCTTGCCGGTCACAGCCAAGCGGCACGGATGCACCAGAAAGCCGGCTTTCACGCCCAGCGCTTTCGCCGTTTCCTTGAGTGCGGCTTCCAGCGTCTCGGCATTGAACGCCGGGGCATGCGCAAACGCGTCGCGGAGTTTTTCCAAGCGCGGTTTGTTCTCCGGCACAAAATCCTTCTTCGCCGCTTCGGCATCGTAGGTCACGGTGTCGGTGAAATAAAACCCGGCATACGCGGGCAGTTCCGCAAAGGTCTTGAGCTTGCCCTTGCAGGTGTTGAGCGCGGCCTTGACGAAATGGACATCAAACTTGTTGGTGTCCACGCCGGCCTTGGCGAGCGCATGGACGGACATCTCGTAAAAGCGGTCGTCCGGCAGTTCGCGGCAGTATTCGCCCTGCAACCAGAGGAGTTTCTCCATGTCGAACTTGGCGTTGTGCCGGAGAATCTGCGGCAGGTCAAAGCGCTTGGCGACGTCCTTGAGGGAAAGCTTCTCGGTGTTGTCCTTCGGCGACCAGCCGAGGAGGCAGAGATAATTGTTCACGGCTTCGGCCAGAAAACCTTCATCGAGATAGGTGGTGAGGCTGGCGCCCCGGTCGCGCTTGCTCATCTTGCTGCCGTCGCCGTTAAGGATGAGCGGAATGTGCGCGTATTTGGGCGGCTCCACGCCGAACGCGCGGAAGAGCGCGATGTGTTTGGCGGTGTTGCTCAAATGGTCCTCGCCGCGGATGACGTGGGTGATGCCCATCTCCAAATCGTCAATGACGTTGACAAGGTGGAACACCGGCTGGCCGTCGCTGCGGACGAGCACCCAGTCGGGGTCCTGTTCCTCGCGGTCGGTGAGCGGGCGCAACACGTCGCCGACAACGAGGTCGGGAATGAGAATCGGTTCGCGCGTCATGCGGAAGCGGATGGCCCCATCCTTTTCATAGGCGAGGTCGCGGGAGAGCAAGGCCTCAACGCGCTTGAGATAATTTTCCTTCCGTTGCGATTGGAAATACGGGCCGCGATCGCCCTTGCTCGGACCGGTGGCATCGCCGGTGATGGGCCCTTCATCCCAATCGAGGCCAAGCCAGCGCAGGCCGTTGAGGATGACATCCACGGCTTCCTGGGAATTGCGCGCGGCGTCGGTGTCCTCAATGCGCAGAACAAAGGTGCCGCCGGTGTGGCGGGCATAAAGCCAGTTGAACAAAGCGGTGCGCGCACCGCCGATGTGAAGATAACCGGTGGGCGAAGGAGCAAAGCGAACGCGAGGTTTCATAGTTTCCGCGAAGATAACAAAGTGCGCCGAGGGTGAAAAGAAACTTGCGCGCCCGGATTTAGGAAAAGCCGATCACCCACAAAAAATTTGCGCGAAGACCTAGCAGAAACGGGAATCCCGTGGCGGCAGCCGACCAAAACATAAACCCGCCGGGATTTCCGCCAGACGGGTTGGTTTATGGTGAAAGATGGCGCGGTCAGTGTTCCGACTGGCCGGGAATTTCCGGGATGCCCGGGTCGTCGAGAATTTGCACGGCGGTAGCATCGCCGAGCGTCTGCCAGTCCTGCAGCACCCAGACCACCTTTTTGTCCGGCGTGACCTCGACAAGCTGGGGGCTTTTGCCCGCGCCGCCGCGCGAGCAGAAAATGGTGTTGCCATTGGCAAGCCGCGTGCAGGTTTGCGGTGCCTGATTGAAGCGATACGCTTCGGGCAGATCGGTGTTGTTGAATTCCCAGACCGTCTTGCCGGCCGCATCCACTTCGCGCGTGAGGCTGTCGCGTTCATCCGTGATGAGGGTGTGGCCGTTCTTAAGCCGGAGCGCAGCCCACGGTGAGCGGATGGCGTAGCTCCACACCGGCTGGAAATCTTTGTCAAACTCCACCACTTTGCCCTGACTCATGTAGGAAACCAGATAAGTGCTCTGCGCGGTGAAGCGGGTGCGGCGGAACTGGCCGTGAATGGTCTTGGGGCTTTCCGAAGGCGGATAGGGAAGCACGTGATTCACCTCCACCGCGCCGCTCCGAGTGTTGACCACCATCAATCGGGGCGGCAGGCCGTTGAGGACGAACATGACCTTGTCCCGACCGATGGGCTGGCAGGTGTGGACTTCCGTGTGGTTGGTGCCGGGGCTGTTGTCGCAATCGTAACGCCACACCACCTGCTTGTCCGGCGTGATCTCAGCGACATATTGCATCCGCGTGAAGAGGATGTTGCCGTTGGAAAGCATCCAGGCATCGTCGTATTCGTAGCCTTTGCCGGTCTGATAAGTCCAGACAACCTTGCCGTCGTTGACGAGAAACATCTTGGTGAAATTTTCGCCGACGTAGAGCAGCGGATGTTCTGCGAGGCCGCGCCCCGGCAACCCGGCGGGCGCGGGAGCGTTTGTCCATCGGCCCACAGGGGATTCGGTTTCGGCCGGTCCCAAAGTCGGCACCTTGGCGGCGGTGAAGCGGCCCAGCTGGTCCATGCACGGCGTGGCCGAAGAAACCTTGGCGGCGGGCGGCGTCTGGCAGCCAGTCAATGCCAGGCCAAGGATGGAAAACCAAGCGAGCGCAAAACACTTTTGGGTATGCATGGGAATTGTGGAAACAGATTCAGGCGGATTTCTCCACCGGAGTCGAGGAATTTCCCGCTAGCAGAAACCGGCGCCAAAAAATTATGACTTGCTCAGCCCCTAGTGAGCGGGCGGAGCATAAATGCCGGCGGAAAACACCCGTGCTATTGCGGGGCGATGGCGTGGACGGAACCGTCGGCATGCACTTCCACCCCCAGACCGGCGTAGATGCTTTCGTGGGTGATCTGCTTCGCCGGGAATTGTTTTAGGTTCTTCTCCTGCGCTTTCACTTCCACCAAGTTGTTGAACTTTCGTTCCACAATGGTCCGCTCGGCGACATCCAGTAGGAAACGGTTTTCCAGAAGCGAATAATCGCGGTAAGCCTGAACCAGCAGTTGGTTCGTCTGCGCAAGGCCGGCCTCGGTCGAAGCCATCCGTCCTTGAAGCGTCGTGAGCTGGTTGGTCAGGTCGATGAGATTCTGAGTGAGCGCCTGATTGGCGGTGCCCGCCGCCGTGACCTGCTGGTTCAGGGCGGTGATTTGATCCGCCTTGGCGGCGAGGCTGGACTGGGCGTCGGAGAGCTGGTTGGAAAGCGTCACAGACGCCGCGCTGCATTCGGCGAGCGAGTTGGACAGGCTGTAAATGGCGCTGTCGCGCGCGGCGACCTGCGCCTGCGCGGCCTCGAGACGGTTCGAGCAATCCGTAAGCGAGGTGGCATCGGCCGCGAACTGCTCGGCGTCATTCTTTTTGGTCATGAACAGCACGCCGGCCAAGGCGACGCTGACGACCGCAAAAACGATGATTAAATAAAGCTTCATGGCAAAATTTTTTTACCGGCATAGGTTGAAAACTTCACTTCCGCTTGGCAAGTGGATTTGATGACTTTATCTGGACACGCGAAAAGTCCGCCGCCTTCGGCTGGTCATTCTTTGCCTTTTGAACCGGCCGCCGGTGAGCTATGCTCGCTGCGTGCTGCCTGACATCAAATCCCTATCGCGCGAGGAAATCGAAACGCAATTCAAGGCGTGGAATGAACCAGCCTTCCGCGTGGCGCAATTGCTCGACTGGCTTTATGCCCGTCGCGCGACCAATTGGGACGCGATGTCCAACTTGCCCAAAGCCCTGCGTGAAAAGTTGCGCGTGAACTTCACACTGCAAATCCTCAAGCTCGCGAGCAAACAGGGCGCAAGCGATACCACGCAGAAATTTCTCTGGCAACTGGCCGATGGCGCGTTCATCGAAAGCGTTTTGATTCCCGCCAACCCGGCACTTTACGGAGAAGCCAGCGACCGCCATACACTCTGCATCTCCACGCAAGTCGGCTGCGCCTATGGCTGCAAATTTTGCGCAAGCGGTCTTGACGGCTGGAAGCGCAATCTTGGCGTGCATGAAATTGTTGAGCAAATATTCGCCGTGGAGCGTTGGCACGCAGCGCGGCCAAAGGAAGAAAGTCAGGAACCAGCTGCCGACCGCGTGGTGAACAATATTGTCGTCATGGGCATGGGCGAGCCGCTGGCGAATTATGATAATTTGATCAAGGCGCTAAAAATCCTGAACGCGCCGTGGGGCGGCGGCATCGGAGCCCGGCGCATCACCATTTCCACCAGCGGTCTCGCGCCGCAAATCCGCAAGCTCGCCGTCGAGCCGTTGCAATTCCGCCTCGCCATCTCGCTGCACGGCGCGACCGACGAGGCCCGCAACCGCATCATGCCGGTGAACAAAAAATATCCGCTCAGCGAACTGACCGCCGCGTGCGACGATTATCAAAAACTGAAAGGCCGGATGATCACGCTGGAATATATTTTGATCGCCGGCGTGAACGATTCACTGGAACAGGCGCGCCCGCTGGCGGCGCTGGCCAAGAAACTTTACGCCAAGGTGAATTTGATTCCTTACAACAAGGTGGAAGATTTGCCGTGGGTGCGCCCCGCCGAGGAAGTCTGCGAACGTTTCCTCGCCGCGCTGGAAAAGAACGACGTCACCGCCACGCTGCGCCGCGAAAAGGGCGGCGACATTGATGCCGCGTGCGGCCAGTTGCGACTGAAGACGGAACGCGCCCTTGCCAGCACTTAAAACTTTGAAAAATTTACGACCATGAACCTCAAGCGACGTGAATTTCTGAAGAAGTCCGCCCTCGGCGCGGGCGGCCTGCTGTTCGGGGCCTCGTTGCGCGCGGAAGAAAAGGCCGGGCCGGAGAAATTCCACGATCCTTTCACACTTGTGCCGCTGGGCAAGACAGACTTGAAATTTTCCCGCGTGTGCATGGGCACGGGCACGCACGGCTGGCATCGCAGCTCCAACCAAACGCGCAGGGGCCGCACCGCCTTTCAAAATTTATTACGCGACGCCCATGAGCGCGGCGTGCGGACGTTTGATCTCGCCGACCTTTACGGCTCGCATACTTATTTGCCGCCGGCTTTGGCGGGAATCCCGCGTGAGAAATACAATCTGATTTCCAAAATCTGGTGGAACGACGGCGGCATCGACGAGCCGGAACGCCCCGCCGCCGATGTTGTGGTCGCGCGGTTCTTGAAAGAATTAAAAACGGATTACATTGATTTGCTACTGCTGCATTGCGTCATCGCGCCAGACTGGCCGGAGCAACTGCGTTCGCAGATGGAGATTTTGTCGAAGCTCAAACAGCAGGGAAAAATCCGCGCCCTCGGCGTCTCGTGCCATTCCATCGCCGCGCTGGAGGCCGCCGCAGCGGAACCGTGGGTGGAATCTGTCCACACGCGCATCAACCCTTACGGCATGAGTATGGACGGTCCGCCGGAAACTGTCGTGCCGGTGCTCAAAAAACTGCACGCCACCGGCAAAGGCGTCGTGGGCATGAAACTCATCGGTGAAGGCCGCTTGCGCAATGACGACGCGCGCCGCGACGAGTCGGTAAAGTTTGCACTGAACCTCGGCTGCGTGGATGTGTTGAACGTGGGCTTCGAAAAAATCGCGGAAGTGGATGACTTCGCCGCGCGCGTGCGCAAGGTTCCCCTGCCCGCCTGATAAAAATCGGTGTTTCATCTGGGTTTCATCTGTGGCTAGAATGGTCGCGTGATTGCTTTGCTTGATTACGGTTCTGGCAACCTCCGCAGCGTCCACAAGTCGCTGCTCAAGGTCGGCGCGGACGTGCGCCTTGTGCAACGCCCCGATGAAATCGGCGACGCGCGCGGCCTCGTGCTGCCCGGCGTCGGCGCGTTCGACGACTGCATCCACGCGCTGCGCAAACAGGAACTGCTCGAAGCCGCCAAAGCTTTCATCAAAACCGGAAAACCTTTTCTCGGCATCTGCGTCGGCTATCAGGCGTTGTTCGAGAAGAGTGAGGAATTTAATTCCTGCGCCGCCGGTCTCGGCGTGTTTCAGGGCAAAGTCGTTCGTTTCACCGAAAAACCGGGCCACAAGATTCCGCAAATCGGCTGGAACCAGCTAGAGATTTTGAAAACCGACTGTCCGCTTTATCGCGGCATCGCGAACGGCAGCTACGTTTATTTTGTCCACAGCTTTTATCCGCAGCCGGTGGATGCGTCCATCGTCGCGACCCGCACGGATTACGGCGACAACTTTGCGTCGTCCGTCTGGCGCGACAATGTTTTCGCCACGCAGTTTCACCCGGAGAAAAGCCAGAAGGTCGGCCTGCAACTGTTGAAAAACTTTGTCGAGCTGACAAAAATTTAGTTGTGCCGCCGTTTAAATAATTCCCGGCCGCATCTTCATGCGGTTGGCGCAACGGGAGATTGGAGTATATTTATTGTAATCCATGCCCCCGAAGAAAATGTTGCCGCGTTCCGCTCTGGTGATTTCACTGCTGATTAGTTGCAGTTTCACTCCGCTCTTCGCCACCAACACGAGCGTGCATACAACGTGGCTTTGGCATTTGCATCAACCGATTTACTGGCCGGACCGCGCGCCATATAACCACACTGCCGACCATTACCAGAATGCCTGGGATACCATCCAACTGGGCAACGCGCATCCAACCGACACCTCGTTGACCACCGTTTTCGGCACCGGCGACCGCGTGGCCGCCTATCAAGGCCAGCCCAATTCCACCGTGAGCGGCCTGCTGTATCTGCCCAACGCCGGCGCACAGGTCAACATGTCCGGCGCGCTCATGGAAAATGTCCAGAGCCTCGCCGCGCAAGGCCAGCTTGGCTATTACAGCGGCTGGAACAACGCCAATGCCACTGCGCGCACTTGGACCACCAGCAGCGGCAAACCGCGCATGGACCTGGTCAACTTCACTTATCATCACGCCATGGCTCCACTCGTCAGTGATGAAACACTTCAGATGGAACTGACCATCCAACAGCGGCAGATGCAAATTTTCTGGGGCACGGGCGTCCCGCTTTCGCGCGGCTATTTCCCGGCGGAAACCTGTTTCAGCGAACACATGATTCCCATCTTGAACAAAATGGGCATCGCGTGGGCGGTCGTGGCGAACAATCATCTTGCTCGCACCTGCCCGGACATGCCCATCGCCACCGGCAGCGGCGGCGAAATGTGCGATTTGCCGAACGCCGCCGACCAGATTAACCCCGCGCAAGGCACCGGCAATTATCAGCGCACGGCGATTGACCGCGGCTGCTCGCCGACGCAGGTGATGCCGTTTGGTTTTCAACTGCATTATGTGCGCTACGTTGACCCGAACACCGGCAATGCCACCAAGCTTATCCTCGCTCCGAGTGATCAGGTGTTCGGCTGGAAGGATAGTTACAGCACTTGGGATTTGGGACTCATCGCGCCCATCGCCGCGCGCAACAATTCCGCTAAACCGTCACTCGTCCTGTGCGCGCACGACGGCGACAACGCGTGGAGTGGCGGCTCCAGTTACTATCAGCAATGGGTCGGACAAATGGCCAGCACCGCCGTCAGCGACGGTTACGAGCCGACGACTATAGAGCAGTTCATCAACGATTTTCCGCCGGACACGAATGACGTGGTTCACGTCGAGGACGGCGGCTGGGTTTTTGCCGACAGCGATTTTGGTTCGCCTAGCTTCATTAACTGGAACTGGCCACCAAGCTACGCGGACAGCAACGGAAACAACATCGTTGACCCCAGCCTCGGCGTGACCAGCAAAGGCGACAACTGGCGCGTTATCATCGCTACCGAAAACCGCGTGAAGACCGCGCAGCAGATTGCCGGCCTCACGCCAAACGTTGACCAGGTGCGCGATCCCGGCAGCTATTCCGGCACACCCAACGCGGTGGAGCTTGGCTGGCATTATTATCTCGCCGGCCTCGACAGCGGATTCATGTATTACGGCTGCACCGCCGACGAATGCCTCCGTGCCATCGTCGCGCAGTCGAACGCGGTGCGGAATGTGGATTCAATTTTGTCGAACACGGCCAACGACACGACGCCGCCAACGGTCTTCCTGCCGCAGCGGCATCCGTGGAATCCCGGCGGCACAAACTTTGGCGTGCAATATGGCTATAAAACGATTGTCGCTACGAATACGGATTTTTGGGTGTGGACTTATGCCTACGATGTCTCGGGCATCACGAACGTAAGCCTGCACCTGCGCAATAACGGCGCGAATCCACCGACGAGCGACGTGTTCAAGACTTACGCTGGCGGCAACCCGGCCGGCACGTGGCAGACCACCAGCATGACTTATCGTTACGCCACGAACTCCAGCGGTTACACGCCGCAATATCAGGCTGACTATTACTACGCCAAAGTCACCGGCATCACCAACGCCTATGTGGATTACTACGTCAGTGCCATGGACGCGCATGGCAACACTTTCAAAAGCCCGATTCAGCACGTTTGGGTTGCCGCCGGCAACGGCGGCGGCGGAAGCAGCAGTTCTAGCGGCAGTGTCGTCAGCGTCTCGCCTGCCGCGCCAGTCGCCGGCAATCCTGTGACTATTGCCTACGTTGCCACCGGGCGGGCGCTCGCGAGCGCAGCCAGCATTTATTTGCACCTCGGCTGGAATAATTATTCCACCATCGTCTCGCCTGACATCGCGATGACCTACAATGCTTCGTCGAACTGGTGGCAATGCACCGTGACCATCACGAACCTCGCAGCGAGTTTGAACTGCACGTTTAACAACGGCTCCGGCACTTGGGACAATAATGGTGGTGCAAACTGGAACTTCACTGTCACCTCGAACAGCTCGCCATCCACGCCGTCGGCACCGGCCAGTCTCATTGCCACCGGTGTCAGCACAAACCAGATTAATTTGTCATGGACCTCCTCCTCGGGCGCGAGCAGCTACTTCATCAAACGCGACAGTTCGACTATTGCGACGACAGCGGGAACAACCTTTTCCGACACCAGCCTGGCGGCAAATTCCTCGCACTGTTATTCCGTCACCGCTTCAAACAGCGTCGGACTCTCCGCCGCGAGCACAACGGCTTGCACCAACACGCTGGCCGTGATCACCAACCTTCCGACCTTCGTGCTGGACGGGAACTTTGATTATCCTGGCTACCTGCTTGCGAGCAGCGGTATGGTGCTTTACGGCGCGGTGCGCGGCACGACGCTTTACGTCGCGACGTGGTCGCCGGGAACAAACGGTGCGAATGATCATTTTATTTTCGTCACTGACCAGTTGCTGCCTGCCGCTACCGTCGCCGCGCCTTGGGCAAAATTTGGCAGCAACGCCGTAGCCGCCGCCAAACCGTATCTCGCCGGCGAAAGCACGACGAGCTACGTCAGTTGGTTCGCCAACAACTCCGCGACGAACTGGCCGTGCATCAAATCCATGACCAATTCTGGCGCAATGGCAGGCACGCTCGACCTTGTCGCAGCCTTCGGCTCCGTGCCCACCAATCTTTATCTCTGCGCCGTCGCCTACCAGACCGCCGATGGCGGCGTGCTGGCAAGCCAGTGTCCGGCGGCGGTTGTGGCGAACAGCAACCTTGAACCGAGTGAGTTTCTCATGCTGCCGCTAAGCGCGCTGCGGGACTCGCTTGGCAACGGCACGCTCGATTTGTGCGATCCCACGCGCGGCTTCAAAATATTCTCCACCGCCGCGCAAAGCACAAATCGCATCCTGAATTTCGCGGTGATGCCGGGACGGAATTATCAGGTGCAGTTCGCCAACTCGCTCAGTGGTGGCTGGACGAATTTCCCCGACACGAACTATGCCGCGCCGCCGCAGATGTTTTTGAATTTTACCGACACACCGGCAGCGGGCGCACCGCAGCGATTTTATCGCGTGAAGCTGCTGCCTTAACTGGCGCCGCCAATTTCCGCCGCTTGTGCGCACGGCCGGGTGTGGGTATAATTTTTTTATGAAATCCTTCAGGCTCCGTTTCCTCACGGTCATAGCTTTGATTTTTCTTACGGTTTTATTTTCGCAAACGGCGCGTGCGGTGGTGCTGTGGAGTTTGCCGGGTCCAATTACCGTTCATGAAAACGGCGCCGGCACAGATATTCTCAACGGCGCTGTGAAGCGCACGATCAAGGACAGCGGCGCGCTGTATTTCAAGTTCCGCGTGAATCCGCTTTCGGACGTGGCCAAGGAGGAATACTACGCGGGCTTCCAGCTTTTTGAGGGCGATGAGGAGCGGCTCGGCGTCGGTAATTCATTGAAAGCTTGGGCTTACAGTGCTTTTAACACCGAGGACACGGGCGAATACAACAAAGTTTTCGGAGACTTCGATTTGCGCTCGGCCAATCCGGAATCCTACGCACCGGGAACTTTTCTCGCCTACGAACTGCCCCGGCAGGGCATTACGCGGACAATCATTTTCAAGGTCCAGTTTATCCCCAACAGCG
The DNA here is from genome assembly GCA_903889895.1 of uncultured Verrucomicrobia subdivision 3 bacterium. Classification (GTDB taxonomy): domain Bacteria; phylum Verrucomicrobiota; class Verrucomicrobiia; order Limisphaerales; family UBA11358; genus UBA11358. The sequence continues at coordinate 26,791 of CAISYZ010000121.1, forward strand.
ATGCGCTGGTGACCGTCTGGATGGAACCGGACTTGACGCCAGGAGCGACGGAGGATAGCCAGCTCACGCTGCTAACCACACAAGTCCGCGCCAAGGCGACGTTTAATCAAATCCGCCTCCGGCACGGCGGCAACGGCGAAGGCTGGACGTTCAGCGATATGGCTGTGGCCACCACGTTCGAGGACTTCATCGTGCGCCCGGTGTGGCAGCAAGGCTGGTTTCTTTTCGGCATTGCGATCGTTTTGCTGATTGCCGTCGGCACTACGGTGCGGGTGGTGGAACGGAAAAAATTCAGGCTGCAGCTGCAACGCGCCGAGCAGCAGCACGCGTTGGAACGCGAGCGCGGCCGCATCGCGATGGATTTGCATGATGAACTCGGCTCGTCACTGACGCAGATTTCCCTGCTCGGCGGATTGCTGCGCGCGGAAAAGGATAGTCCAGCGCAAGTGGAAATCCACGCGACCAAGCTGGCGGAAGCCGCCGACGAATCCGTCCGCGCGCTTGAAGAAATCGTCTGGGCGGTGCGCCCAGGCAGCGACACACTGCAAGGCCTGCTGGACTACATCGCACATTTTGCCAATGAGCTGTTTGCAAACAACAGCACGCGCTGCCGCCAGGATTTGCCGGCGAGCCTGCCGACCTGCGCGCTGCCGCCAGACGTGCGCCACAACATTTTCCTCATCGTCAAGGAGGCTTTGAACAACGTATTGAAACACGCGGGCGGCAGCGTGGTAAATTTACAGGTGCAGCTCGATGGCCAAAAATTGAAAATTGTGATTGCAGACGACGGCAAAGGTTTCGCCCCTGACACCACCATGGCCAACGGTGGTCACAGCGGGCTGGAAAATATGCGGCAGCGGGCAGCGGCCGTCGGTGGCCAGTTGAGTCTCACCAGCGAACCCGGCAAAGGCACGCGCGTGGAATTAAGCGTAAATCTGCCGGTTGAATCCAACCCAGCCTAATTGTTATGCAAATCAAAGTAGCCATCGTGGAAGACGACGCCGGCATCCGTGAGAGCTTATCAGCACTCATCCGGCGGGTGTCAGGCTTCAAGCTGGTGGGTGATTTTGCCGATGGTGAACGGGCTTTGAAAGAAATCCCCAAGCTGCTGCCGGATGTGGTGTTGATGGACGTCAATTTGCCCGGTATGAAAGGCTATGAGTGCGTGCGCCAGCTCAAGGCCGCGCATCCAACGGTGCAGTTTTTGATGCTGACAGTTTACGAGGACAGCGATTCGCTTTTCAATTCCCTGCGCGCCGGCGCAAGCGGCTACCTGCTCAAGCGCACGGCCTCGGCGCGGTTACTTGAGGCAATCCGCGACGTCCATGCGGGCGGTTCGCCGATGACACCGCAACTGGCTCGGCGCGTGGTGCAGTTTTTTTCCAAGCCCGCCGGCGAGTCCACACCGCTGGCCAAGTTGACACCGGCCGAGCGCGAATTTCTTGACCAGCTGGCCAACGGCTATGCCTACAAGGAAATTGCCGACCGAATGAACATCAGCATAGATACGGTGCGGAGCTATGTGCGGACGGTCTATGAAAAATTGCACGTCCACTCGCGAACCGAGGCCGTGGTTAAATATCTGCGCGGTTGACCGCACAAAGATGCGATGGCCGAAGGGGAAACTCGTGCTATGTTGTTTCATCATCCGCAAAGCCTAACGCCAAAACCGTCACACCTTTTATGAAAAATTGCCTACCCCAATCAGCCGCCTTCTCCACCCTGCTCACTGCCGGCTTAATGGTGCTCGCCAACCCAGCGAGCGCGACCAATTACGCCGGAAACGGTGACACCGGTTTCGGTGGCCCCGTTGGCAACGGCGTATTATCCGTGACGGATGACCACACCAATATCACGGTCAACTTGCAGCGCGGCTCCAGTGGAAATTTCAATGACTGCCTCGTGATATACATAGACACCGGCACCGGCGGATATGCTAGCACCGCGAGTTTTACCGACACCGGCTATCCGGAACAACAAGGCATCTCAGGTTATGATGGCAGCAGCCGCAGCGTAATGAATTTTACCAACGGGTTCCGCCCCGCCTATGCCGTGGTCATCAAGGAGGAAAGCGGCGGATGGATGGATTTGTGGAGCTTGGCGAATCCCAGCAGTTTCATTTATTTGGCCGGCAACAGCGTGGGGGGAAGTTCCAGCGCGAATTACAGTTTGACTTTTAGTTGCACAAACCTCGGCCTAACCGCTGGGTCTCCTGCCACGTTAAGGATTTTTGGCACGCTGATTAATCCCAGCGGCGCGTATCGTTCAACCGAGGCAATTGCCGGCAATGACATCGCCAGCATCTACGGACAGGGGCCAAATCCGTTCACGAACACGGTTTATGCCAATTACATCTTTGCCGCACCGGTGGTCCCGACCAATCCGGTGACTTTCTCGGTGGACATGACCGCGCAGTTTGCCAATGGCTCATTCAATCCAAACAGCGGCGATGCAGTCTATGTCGGCGGATCATTTGAAAGCACCCCGTTTGCATTCAGCTTGCATCTGACCAACAATCCGACCGCCGCCAACACCAACATTTACTCAGGCACCTACCCCGATCAAAACCTCACGAACACGATGGAGCAATACAAATTCAAGTTCTACAGCGTGGTCAGTAACATGGATTTTTATGACGCCGACCCGAACCGAACGTTCACCCTCCATGGCGGCGGGCAGGTCGTGCCGCGAATCTATTTTAACAACATTCCCGCCAATCCCAGCGCGACGACCAACCACATTACGTTCCAGATCGACATGGGGCCGCAGATTTATCTGACCCATTTTAATCCGGCCAGCGACCTGATTGAATTATCGGGCGGCTTCCAGTCGCCACAATTTTCCGCCGGCATCATCCTGACCAACAACCAGACTGCTTCGAATTCAAATGTCTATTCGGCAACGGTCACAGATTACAATTATCCCGGCACCCAATATCTGCCGCCGGAAAACGGTTATAAATATGTTATCGTCAGCGGTGGCACGAGCACTTATGAATCCGGCGCAAACCGCAGCCTTACCACCGTCACCAATTCCGGCACAATGCCGCTCGCATATTTTAACGGCGTCAGCACTTATGCGGCGATTCCCATCACCTTCTCGGTGGACATGACGGTGCCCATTGCAACAGGAATGTTTAATCCTGGCAGCGGCGACACTGCTGGTTGTGCGGGAACTTTTCAGACGAATCAGTGGACGGTCGGCAATGTCAGCAGTTTCATACTGACCAACAATCCGACTTCGGCCAACTCCAATGTTTACAGCGGAACCTACGTTGACCGCAATGCTCCCGGCTCAATTGAGGCATATAAATTTGTCATCAACACCAACGGTGGCGGCACGCTGTTTGAAACCCCCAGTAGCACCGGCGGCGGCGACCGCGCTTTTGTGCTGGGCAGCAGCGCGGCGACAAATACGCTGGTGTTTTGGGGAGACACGAACAGCAGTCAGGTTCTGCTGACGCCCACCATAGTAACTTTCACGGTGGACATGGCCGGTGCGGTTGACACCTTCGGCTACCCATTTGATTACAATAACGACCTCGTTGTCATCGATGGTAATTTCGTGACGCCGCAATGGCCGAACATTTGGACTGACGCGACCTTGTATTATCCTTCAATTCAAAATGATTACGGCCCCGGCAACGGCGCGGGCAACCCCAACTTGGTTTTACAAACAACAGACAACCGGTTTTTTACTGGAACCTTTACAATTCCTGCCGGCCAGCCACATCAAGTTCTTTATAAATACGGCATTTACCATAATAATAGCTCCTTCAATACGAACTGTGATAATGAAGGCGGCTACGGACAGAACCATGTCCGCTATATCCGCAGTTCGGGCACTTATAATTTTCCGGTGGACCTCTTTGGCGAACAACGCACCAATGCGTATGCCGCCGGCGCGGGGGAACTGCTTTACGGCATCGCTTCCGGCACAGTCTCTGCGGGGCATCTCCCGGTTTCCTGGCTGGGTTTTTCCGGCGTGAATCTCCAAACCTGCACCAATCTGGCGAATCAAGTATGGCAGAATGTCAGCACCAATGGCACAGGCACGACCAACTGGCCAGCCACCGGCGCACCGCGCTATTTCCGCTTGTGGCCGACGCCACAATGACGAGAATAGCCATGCGCCCAGCATTGTGCTGACGTCGGCAGCAAACAGGGCAGACAAAATGAAATCAAACCATACTAATTTAAATGGTGAGCGCCGGGATGGATTCACGCTCATCGAGTTGCTCGTGGTCATAGCAATCATTGCCATCTTGGCGGCAATGCTTTTGCCGGCGCTGGCTGCCGCCAAGAAAAAAGCCCAAGCCATCAGTTGCTTAAATAATTACAAGCAACTCACACTGGCCTGGCATATGTATGCCAACGACAACAACGACAATCTGGCCTATAATACGGATAGAAATACCCCTACCGTGCCAGGCACACCGAACAGCTGGGTGTATAGCTCCATTTCGCAAAATCCAACAATGTATATGACTTGGGGAGTGGATGGTTATAACACCAACACCCAATATATGATCAACAGTCAGATCTCTTCGCTGGGTGATTACGTTTCAAAGTCAGTCGGCATTTTCCACTGTCCCTCAGACAATTATTTAAGCAGCGCACAACGCGGAGCCGGCTGGAACTATCGGGTCCGCAGTTGTGCCATGGATGCAGCCATTGGTGCCGGCACCAAATTTTATGCCGGCCAGCCTTGGTTCTATAATGTCAAAAAATCCTCCGGATTCCACACACCATCACCAACTGATTCTTGGCTTTTCACGGATGAGCATCCGGATTCCATTGATGATGGGGCCATGTATACCGACCCCATTTATCCAGACCCGAATCAGACTACCTTCATCGAATTACCCGGCAGCAATCACGGCGGCTCCAGCGGCATTGCCTTTGCGGACGGCCATTCCGAATTGCATAAGATGCATAGCGGCGTCGTGCCCGTCTCTTACACCGCTTATACCGCGCACAACATATCTGATGCAATTGATTTGAGCTGGTTTGCCCTACATACCCCGCTAAATTAATTAATCAGCGCCACAAAACTCCCCTTAATCGGTTGGCATCCGAAGGAAAACAAGGGTAATTAAATTCAACTATGAAGCTTCATCAACTGACCAAAGGCCTGACTGCGCTAACCGCTGGATTATTAATTTCTTTCAGCGCCCACGCCGATGCCAATGTTTCCGCGGCTACAGCCCGCCCTTCGCCGGAGTGGCTGCGTAGTGGCACCATCTATGAAATATTTCCGCGAGACTTTTCCGCCGCCGGCAATCTCATCGGTGTCACTGCCAAACTGGATGAGTTGAAGGATCTTGGCGTCACCGTGCTCTGGATGATGCCCATCCATCCCATCGGCACCAAATACCGCAAGGGCGATTTTGGCAGCCCGTATTCCATCCGTGACTACTACGCCATTGATCCAAATTACGGCACGCTCGCCGATTTCAAGGCACTCGTCGCCGGCGCCCACCAGCGCGGCATGAAAGTCATCATGGATCTGGTCGCCAACCACACCGCGTGGGACAGCGTAATGATGAGCAACAAGGATTTTTACAAGCAGGATGCGAATCACAACGTTATTCCACCGGTGCCAAGCTGGACCGATGTCGCCGGTTTGAATTACAACAGCGCCGCACTCCGTCAATACATGATTACGATGCTCAAATATTGGATTAATGAGGCGGATGTGGATGGCTTCCGCTGCGACGTTGCCTACATGGTGCCCACGGATTTTTGGGAACAGGTCCGCACCGAACTCACCAAGGTCAAGCCTGACATCATGATGCTGGCCGAGGCCAGCAAACCGGAGCTACTAGTCAAGGCATTTGACCTTGATTATTCGTGGCCACTGCTTGCCACGCTGAATAATGTGTTGCTACGCAACGCCCCGGCAATTGATTTGCGCAAGTCTTGGGAAGAAAGCCGACGCGAGTTTCCGAAAAATGCCCTGCACCTGCGTATCTCCGATGACCATGATGAGGCTCGAGCCGTGGCACGCTACGGCATCAACGGCGCACTGGCCGCATCCGCATTTATGTTCACGCTCGACGGCGTGCCACTCATTTACAATGGCATGGAAGTCGGTGACGCGACCGAATCCGGCGACCCCGCGCTCTTCGACAAGCTGAACATTTTCTGGGATCCCAAGGAGCGCCCGCAATTGCGCAGCATCTACCACGACCTCATCCAACTTCGCAAACAATACGCCGCGTTGCGCACGGACAGCGTGATGTGGCTGCGCAATTCGGATGAGGCCAAGCTTATTACCTTCCTGCGCGGCGACGACCACGATGAATTTCTTGTCGTCATCAACTTTTCCAACCGTCCGCTGCTCGGCAAGGTGGATTTGCGAAATGTAGCCGGCTTCACGCCCGTTAAAATCAATGGCCTTGACGCATCCGATGCGGGACCGCTCCCGACGTTTCACCTGAACGGCTTTGAATGGCGCATCTATCACCGCGTCGTTGTGCCAGCCAAGTGATATCCCCTGCCTGTCAAATTTATTCAATCAGCTTCAATGCAAAAACCTCAACTCAGCTTCTGGCAGATCTGGAACATGAGCTTCGGCTTTCTCGGCATCCAGTTCGGCTGGGGCTTGCAGATGGCCAACATGAGCGCCATCTACGGCTACCTCGGCGCGGACCCCGACAAGCTTGCGCTACTCTGGCTCGCTGCGCCCGTCACCGGCGTGCTCATCCAACCGCTCATCGGCCAGACCAGCGACCGCTGCTGGACGCGCCTCGGTCGGCGGCGGCCGTTTATTCTCGGCGGCGCGATTCTCGCCTCGCTCGCATTGCTGCTCATGCCCAACAGCCCGTCCGTCTGGATGGCGGCAGGACTGCTCTGGGTTTTGGACGGCACCATCAACGCCTCCATGCAGCCGTTTCGCGCGCTGGTGGCGGACAATTTGCCGGAGGAGCAAAACTCCCAAGGTTTCGCGATTCAATCCCTGTTCATCGGTCTCGGCGGCACCATCGCCTCGGCTTTGCCGTGGATGATGACCAACTGGTTTGGCCTCGCGGCGGACGCCGGCGGCAACGGCCACATTCCGCAGTCGGTTAAGCTCTCGTTTGACATCGGCGCCGTGGCGTTCATGGGCGCGGTGCTGTGGACAGTTTTTTCAACAAAAGAATATCCACCGAGCGAAAAGGATTTGGCGGCGATTCGCGCGCGCAAGTTCGACTGGACGCTTGGCTTGGGCGACATCTTCGCGCTGGTGTTCCACCTGCCGCGCCGGATGTGGGAACTTGGCCTCGTGCAATTCTTCACTTGGATCGGGATGTTTGCGATGTGGGTATATTTCTCGCCCGCCGTCGCCAAAAATATTTTCCACGCCTTGAAAGGGACTCCGGAAATGGAGGCAGCCGGCGCGTGGTCGGGATTTTGTTTCGCCGCCTACAACGCCGTGTGTTTCCTGTTCTCGTTCGTGCTGCTCTGGGGCACGCGGTTCACCGGTCCAAAATTGATGCACGTTTTTTGCCTCGGCATCGGCGCGCTCGGCCTAGCCTCGGTGCCACTGATGACCGACAAGCACCAATTGCTGCTGTCCATGACCGCCGTCGGCATCGCGTGGGCGAGCATCCTATCCATGCCCTATGCCATGCTTGCGCCGGCACTGCCCAAGGAAAAAGTCGGCGTGATGATGGGCATGTTCAACCTTTTCATTGTCCTGCCGCAAATCGCCGCTTCCAGCTTGCTGGGTATTGTGCTGAAAACTTTCCTGCACAACGAACCGATGAATGCCCTCGTCCTCGGCGGCGTGAGCATGAGTCTGGCGGCGCTGCTGACTTTTCTGGTTGTATCATTCAAGAAATCCGCCACCGGCACGCGGACGCTGGGCGGGGCGGGACATTAACTCATTTGGGCGGGCTAAATCGCCTTGCAAAATAAAAACGCGCCGGCAAAAAAGCCCGGCGCGCACGTTTTGGAATTTTCCCCGGCGATTATTTAAAAATTGGCTCGCCAGAAACCTTCGTCAGCGCGTGATATTCCGCAATGAGCTTGAGCGTGAGCGCGCCGGGCTGGCCGTGACCGATGACGCGGCCGTCAATCTTGATGACCGGCATGATTTCCGCGCCGGTGCCGGTGAGAAAACATTCGTCCGCGTTGAACAAATCGTAGCGCGTTAGGTTCGTCTCCGAAACCTTGATGCCGATTTGTTCCGCGAGTTCCATCACCGTGCTGCGCGTGATGCCGTAAAGCGCGCCCGCATAATTCGGCGGCGTGTGCAACGTGCCATTCTTGATGATGAACAGATTGTCCGCCGTGCACTCGGACACAAAACCTTCAGCGTTCAACATCACGGCCTCTTCCACGCCGGCGTTGTTTGCCTCGATTTTCGCGAGGATGTTGTTTAGATAATTCAGCGACTTGATGGCGGGATTCACCGCGCTGTGCAAATTGCGCACTGTCGGCACGGTCACGATGTCCATGCCGCGCGCGTAAAGTTCCGCCGGATACACCTGGATCTTGCCCGCGATGATGATGACGGATGGCTTTTTGCAACTGCGCGGATTCAAGCCGAGCGTGCCGACGCCGCGTGTCACGATGAGGCGGATGTAGCAATCACGCAATTTGTTCGCGCGAACGGTTTCGACCGTGGCCTGCATCATCTGCGCGTGCGTCAGCGGGATTTCGAGCAGAATCGCCTTGGCGGAATAATACAGACGGTCAATGTGCTCCTTGAGCTTGAACACGCGGCCGTTGTAGGCGCGGATGCCCTCGAACACGCCGTCACCGTAAAGCAAACCGTGGTCAAATACAGACACCTTGGCGTCACGTTCACTGAAAAACTTACCATCGATAAAAATTTTCATGTAAAGAACGCATACTACGCAAAAAAACTGTCGAAGCAAACGTGAATTTCCGCGTGACAAGCTCTGTTTGGCTGATATATTTCACGGCCTTTCGTGACCCTATGGTCTAGCGGTTAGGACACCTCCCTTTCACGGAGGTAGCCCGGGTTCGATTCCCGGTAGGGTCGCCATTCACGAACACAAGGATTTCGCAGCGCTTCTCAAATGAAATCAATGTTTGCAAGTCTTCCGTAATGTTTGATTCGCGCTGATTCGCGTTTGTTCAAATGCTTTGCAACATGGCACTATTTGGCATCGGCCATTCTGAAAAAAGGTAGGGTCGAGGCTGATGGTTTTGCTGACAGCGGCCCTGCCCTGCCGGGCAACGCGATGGCGGCGGACGGATTCCAAAAATTGCCGCAAAAAATAATGGCCGGAACGTGACCCCGCCGACTAGACTCGGTTCATGGCCCAAATGTCCAGCCGCGGCACCCAGCTTTTTTGTTCCCTATTCATCGTCATCGGCCTGGTCGCCGTGGGCGTGGGCGTTTGGATCCTCACCAAAAGCTTGCGCGCGGAAAACTGGCCGGTGACCGACGGCCTCATCCAGTCGGCGGAGATGAAATCCCATCAGGGCAGCAAGGGCGGCACGACTTACTCCGCAGAAGTCACCTACACGTTTCAGGTGGCCGGCACGGGCTACACGGGCAACAAAGTCGCCATCGGACAGATGTCCGCTTCCGCGGAATATGCGCGGCGCATCCTTGATCGCTATCCCGTCGGCAAAAAAATTTCCGTGCATTACGCGCCGGGCGACCCGGCGGACGCCGTGTTGGAAACCGGCATCCACGGCGGCGTGTGGATTTGCCTGGGCGTGGGCACGCTGTTCACGCTGATCGGGAGTCTGTTCCTGCAAATCAGCCGGGCCGCCGCGCGGGCGCAAGTGCCGGGAGCGGCCGAAGCGGCCACCGTCCACGTGCAACCGGATGGCAGCGTGACGATGGACAAACCGCCGGTGCTGATGGGTGTGATTTTCCTGCTGGCGGGCCTCGGCCTCACTTGTATGCACCCGGACAGCGACAAACCGCGCTGGCTGATGTATGCCGTGGGCGGAATGTTTGCGTCCGGCGGGCTGCTGCTGCTGCTGATGCGGCTGGAGAACAAAGTCTATTCCAAGCTCGCCACGCTGCTGATGCTGGCGGGCTTTCTGGCGGTTTTTCACTGGGCAGCCTTTGGCATCGGTGACCGCACCGGCACGGTGAGCGGCCCGTTTTCCGTGATGCACGGCGCGAATGTGCGGACGCCGTTTGCCATCTTCACCATCCTGATGGACGTGCTGCTGGCGGCGGGATTTATCCACGGGCTGCTCACCGCGCGCTTCGTGGCCGAAAATAATTTAAAAGTGCCGCTGGCGGCAGGGCTGATTTTATTGCTGGCGCTGGGAGGAATCTATTGGGCGTATCCTAATAAAGCTCCGTCATTGCCACCGTCAACGGAAGCGCCCTTTGTGTCCACGCCGATTGACGACGCGTTCTGGCTCAAGCTCGACCGCCGCCGTTCCGACAAATATCGCCAGCAGCTCAAGGCCACGCCGCCGGTGCTGGTGGTGCGGGAGAGTCATTATGCGTTTAATAACCAGAACGGCATGAATATGCATTACGGCTGGCTGGATGGCCGGTTGGCGAACCTGCACATCACCTTCTCCGAACTCGTGGCGACCGCCTACGGCCAGGATTATCCGCACACGGAATTCCCCGAGGCGTGGACGCAGGGCCAATGGACCAATTGCTATGACGTGATTGTGACCGTCACCAACCAGCCCCAGGCCGCCCTGCAATCGGCCGCCCGCCGCTTCCTCCGGCAGCAATATGGGCTGGCATGGCATCGGGCGACCCGTGACACCGAGGTGCTGGTGCTCCGCGCCAAAGACCGGCCGCTATTGCAAACGAAGGTCACCACGGATTTTGCGCACAGCAAATCCATCCCGGAATTCATCGGCGAACTGGAGAATTATTTTGGCCAGCCCGTGCTGGACGAAACCGGGGCGACCGACCGCTACGACAAAACGATTGGGGAGGTCCCCGCGCGCTGGGTCAATGGCCGTTCCACCGACTTGGATTATAACAACCAGTTTCTGGCCACCATCGGGCTGGAGCTGACGCCCGCCAACCGACCGCAGGAATGGCTGCTCTTGGACCGGTGAACCGGCAGCGGTTACCTGACCGGCCAGATTTTGAAGGTTTGCAATCCATTGGCGGAAATTTCAAACGGGCCGGGAAAGGGATTGTTTCGGTTCCGCTTTTTACCGAAGTAATCGGTGTTGAGGCGCAGCGGCGAGCCGTCAGGGTTTTCGTAGGCGCAATCCGGCACTTTGGCCTTGCCCAGCAATTTCGTCGTTACCAATGGGTGCGCCGTCGCCTCGCGCCATGAATTATCTTCAGCCAACGTGAGATACCAGCCATCGGGCTTCTGCTCCAGTTTCAAGCCGGCGGCAAATTCCGGCTGGGGCAGCGCGCTGGTGGCAAACTTGGATGCCGGCGCATTGCCGGTGAAAACATTTCCGGCGGCAAAGCACGGGAGCGCCGACTTCTCCATCGGCTGCAGGCTGTCGGGCGCGAGGAATACGTTGTTATAAAAGCGGCAGTCGCCGCTGTCGTTCTGCGGTGAATCCGGGTGCAGGCCGGCAATTTCCGTGGAATGAGCCCGCTGAAACGGCGTGGCGCGACGGTCACCGCGTTTATTGGCAATGGCGCCGACAATCAGGTTATGGGCAAAGGCAATTCCCTGCGCATTCAAAGTGCAAGCGTGTTTCGACAGCAGCAGATTATTGGCAAACAAAATTGGTCCGTGCTGCATCTCGCAAAAAACATCGCCGCAGTTCTCCAGGTTATCGTGCAGCAAATTGCCAGTGACCTGCGCGCCTTGCGCCATCCAGTCGAGCCAGATGCCGGCAACCGAACCACAGCGGTAGATATGATTGCCGCTGATGACGACATCAATCGCCCCGTGAAACTTGATGCCCGCCATTTCCGCGCCCCCAAAGGTTTGCCCAAGATGAATATCATGAATTTCGTTGCCGGTAACCGTGCTGAACGCGCAGCCGAGGCTGCCGACGATGCCGGTCTGCCCGCAGTGGTGGATGTGATTATTGCGCACAAGGTGGCTGCCAACGGTTGCCTGATTCCAGCCGTTGGTCAGCGCGCGCCGGACGCAGGCAGTGTAGGGATCGGCAGTGCCCTGTTGGTTGGAGTTGTCAAATTCATCACTGTATTTTCCCAGCGCGATGCCACTGCAACGCGAGTAACTAACCTCGTTGCCTTCGATGATCCAGCCCTTGCACCAATAGGCGGAAATAATTCCAAACTGTCCGGCCGAGGGCGGCGCCCACGGCGTGGCGGCATTGCGCAGGTCAAACCCGCGCACGGTAAGGAAATTGACGCCCGGCTGCTCCGGCGTGAACACGGTCTGCCGGACATTGATTTCGACGGAACGCGCGTTGGGATCCATGTCCTTGAATTGCGCCCAAATCGTGGTCGTATCGGCATCGACCTGGCCAAACCAGAGGGGGTTTTCAGCGCCCGGTGCCAGCGTGGCCGCCAGCGTCGGGGCTTCGCTCAACCATTCGCCGTCGAGATAAACTGCGCCGGAGTGATGCGTCCGGCCTTTCGGGTCAAACCAATCGCCATGAATCCGGTCCGCGTAGGGATTGAATTTGCCGAAGCATGAATTGGGTAAAGTTACTTTCCAGGTATCGTTCGTCACCAGCGTCCAGTTCTTCACCATTTCCGAACCGGTAATCACAACCTTCTCGCCCGGCGCAGCCTGGTAGGTGATGCGCCTTTTAGCGGAGGTGCCGCCGCGCGGCGGATGGACGCGCTCGCGATAGATGCCGGCGTGAACCGTGATCACATCGCCCGGTTGGGCCCGTTCGGCCGCTTGCTGGATGGTGCGCAATGGAGATTGTTTCGTGCCGGCATTTGCGTCGCTGCCGTTGGTCGCCACTTGGAATTCAGTGGCGAAAGCCCCGGACATTAGCGCCATGATGCTGATGGCGATTAACAGGTTTTGTTTCATGTAAAAATTAAATCTCCGCAGCAATCCCGGTGATTGGCAAGCTGGAATTCATTATTTTGGACGGTGAAACTTTCAAGGACGGCAGTTAGGACGCGCTCCACCGCGTCCCCAATTGAAATCAGGGACGATGTGGAAATCGTCCTTACCAAAAACGTAACGTGGCTTGCCCATGGGTCAATTGCCTTAATGTCAGGCCGCACAAATGACAGTGCTACCCTGAGTCGGCACAAGCGACAGAAATCAACCCCGCAATGATTAAAATCTTTTAATCATCGCCACCTGCATAATTTTACATTCCCGTGGTATCGTGAAATCATGCCCTTAGGTTGATTTTCAGGATGGGCTTTACATAAATTGCCGTGACACCGCCAAATTTGGTGAGTGATGTCAGACAGATTAAATAGAAAGAAAGTTTATGAAGCCGAAACCTTGCAGAGCGATGTATTTAACCGGGCTGGCCATGATGCTGGCTAGCTTGAGCCTCCTGGCGGCACCGCTGACGTGGTATCCCGGCGCGTTCCTCCCCACGCCCGCGAGCGGTTCGGCCACCGTGGTGAACGGAGGCAAGATCATCCTCACCGGCGGCGATGCGTTTGCCTTTTATGGTTATCCGCTGAGCTATCCGTTCAGTTTCGCGGCCACCAACAATTATTGGACCACGCTCGCGCCGTTTTACAGTCTCAACATCGCCCCCGGCGCGGTGGTCAGCGACGGCAACCTGATCATCTACGGCGGCAGCGACGGCACCAGCGCGCAAAATGTCACCCTCAACAACAATCTCTCCGGCGACACCGTGCCGGCGTTGCCCAACCTTAATGTGCCGCGCGCTTATCTGGGTTCGGCGCCAGACCGCAACGGCAACGCCTACGCCTTCGGCGGGTTGGACGACAACGGCAATCCGCTGGCTTCCGCCGAGAAATTGAATCCGACCGCCACCAAACCCGTGTGGACTTACATTGCCAGCCTGCCGCAGGCGCGCTTAAATTTTCCCGCCGTGTTTAACCGGACGAATTACATCTATATTTTTGGCGGGCTGACCAATCCGGCGGCTGGCAGTGAAATCAGTTCCGTGCTGCGTTACTCGGTCAGCGGCAACAGTTGGACCAGTCTGGCGCCGCTGCCGGTGGCCGTGGCCGGCAGCGCGGCGACGCTGGGGCCGGATGGAAACATTTATGTGGTCGGCGGAACGAGCGGCGGCATCTCGACCAACGTCGTGCAAGTTTACAATCCCGCCGCGAATGCGTGGACACTGGCCACACCGTTGCCGGAAGGGTTGAGCCTGACCTCCGTGGGCGTGGATAGCTGGAACCGGCTCGTCGTGGCGGGTGGTGTGGATACGAACGGCAACGACACAGCCGATGTCTGGTATTCGCAGCCGATCGGCCTGGCGGACAGCGCGCCGGTGTTCACCAATTTTCCCGCCACGGCCGCCGCGTATCGCGGAGCCTACGTCTCGGCCATCAATGCCGCCGGCAATCCGCCGCCGGTTTATTCACTGGTGAGCGGTCCGCCGGGGATGCAGGTGGATTATTTCAGCGGAACCATCACGTGGACGCCGCAGGCGCTAAACGAGATAGGAACTAATCCGGTGACGGTGATGGCCACCAATTACGCGGGTGCAACGAACTATACTTTCAACATCGTCGTGCCCAATCCGGGGCCGAGTCTGCCGACCAATTTCACCGTTGTCAGCGTGACCGATAATTCCGCCACCATTTCCTGGTCGCCCCAGGATCCGGCGGTTGGGCCGGTGACTTATTCCATCGCCATCCCGCACGCGTATCACAGCCCACGGGGCAGCGGCGGGGGCGTGACGTATCAAACCATTGCCACCGGCATCACGACCAATGTCATCACCATCGGCGGGTTGAGCCCCGGCAGCAGTGCGAGCTACGCGCTCAGCGTGTCGGCCATCGGTGGAGGCATACCCTACTCTTACAGCACCTGGTTTTCGGCTTACACCACGGCGCCCCAGTCGCCGGCCAATGTCTCGCTCGCCGGACTCACCTCCACCTCGGTGACCTTGGATTGGACGCCGTCGCCCGGGCTGGATCAAGGCCCGCAGTATTCAATCATCACCAGTTATGCCATTGCCGAGTTTATTCCCGGCGGCAGCGGGGTGCCCTCCACCAGCAAGCTGTGGCTGACGGGTATTCCGACCAACACCCTGACGGCCACCGTGACCGGTCTGACGCCGGGCCAATCGCATTACTGGTATGTGGCGGGCGTGGATGCCCAGGGATTTAGCTCCGGTTACACGGGCTTGCCATTCACCTTTGTGAATGTGGCCAATCCGCTGCCGCAACCGGCGGCGCTGGCGGCGGTTTCGTCGGCGCCGGCAACGGGCGGCTTTCAATTCAATGTCCAGCCCAACGTCTCTCAAACCACTTTGATTCAGGCGACCACCAATATCTCCGATCCGAATGCCTGGACAACCATCGCCACCAATCCGCCCGCCGGCACGTCGTTCAATTTTACGGACACCAATTCTGGCCAATTTCCTACGCGTTACTACCGCGTGGTGACCCAATAAGGACGGAACCCGAACGCACCGGAACATCTGTGTGCAAAGTTTTTTCGGTGGCTAAAAAACTTAACGTCGCTGGGTTTAGGCATTGTAAAATTGGCAACCGCTGCCGGCAGAAAAGTCAGAACGCGCGCCAGCGCCAGTTCGTTGCCGAAGAATTTTTCGCGGGCAAGGTTTAGGCGATACCGGCCAAGCTGCCCCAGAAACTCCTGCATCTTCACGGAAAAATCCCGCAGGTCATCGCACATCAAGCCGTAGCCCAAATCTTGGAGATAGCAGGCATTCAGCCATTGCTCGAACTGCCACGCCACCGGCAGCGAGAACACCGGCTTGCCGAGATACAGCGCCTCGCTCATCAAAGTGTAGCCGCCGTTGGTCAGCACCCAGGAGGCGCTGCCAACCTCTTCAATGAACCGTTCGTCCGCGCGGGGATAATAACTGATGTTCCCGTCGTCGCCCGACCGTTCTTCAAAGGCGAAAACCTTGAAGTGAAACGGCAGTTGCTTGAGCAGTTCCGGCAACCGCGTGACTGAACTGCTGGTCTGATAAACCACCACATGACCGTCATCGCGCGGGGCGATATCCAAAACTTTCTGCCGGAGGATGGGCGGAAAGAATTCCACGTTCGTGCCGGGCGGCAGCGGCGGATAATAGAACGACGTGGCGAAATGCGCCTCCGTGTGATAATCGGTCAGCCACACCACCGAGCGCGCGGCCAGTGCAGGAATCTGCTGGTCCAGCGGCAAAGCGGGGCGCGCGAAGGGAATGACGCCTTGATGATCCAGGCTGATGCAGCGCAAGCCGGTCAGTTCGGCGGCGCGCGGCAGGAACGGCTCAAAATCGGTGATGGCCAAGTGCGGCTGCCAAGCTTCAATCAGCTGGGTGATTTGGTGGATGACGCGACCGCGTTGACGGACCAGCGGCAGGTTGCCCCAAAAGCTGGCGAGAAGTTCCACGCGGTTGTGCCGATAGACAAAGGTGAACCCGGGGATTTCCTGCACGTCCGGCAGGCGCGGTTGCAACACTTTGAAGGCCTTGTGGCTGGCGAGGATTTTTACTTCATGACCGAGGCTGGTCAGCGCCCGCGTGAGGGTGAGCACGCGCGAGGAATGCCCCTGCCCTTCGCCGCAGCAGCTATAAAGGATGCGCGCCATTTTCGCGGGCCATTTTCACCCGGTTGCCGGCCGGAAGCAAATGACAGGTTGGTGACATTTTTTTACAAGCTATCCGTGCCGACGCACCCCTGGCTTGGTTTTTTATCTGGAAATCACTTGCCTGTTTTAAAAAGTCAGTGAAGTATTCCTCGTTAATTAAACCGCCCGGCCTTGGGGAAATTATGGCTGTTCAAGGAAATCAAAACAATTTAGGGCACACGCAGCGGAACACCTTCTGGCGTTCTCGATTTCTTCGCTATGGTTTCGCCATCCTGATGTCAGCGCTCACGCTGGCGGCGCGGATGAGTTTTTCTACGTGGATCATCACCGATCGTCCCATCCTGGTCATTTATTTCCTGCCAATTCTTTTCAGCGCCTATGTCGGCGGTCTGGGGCCGGGTTTATTGGCGACCGCTATTTCCGCCATCGGCGCGAATTATTTTCTGCTCCAGCCAATCCACAGCTACACGATTAATCGGCTGCTGGATTGGGTGCAATTGCTGGCCCTAATCGGCGGCGGCGTGGTGGCCAGCATCCTGACCGAGTCCCTGCATCGCGCCCGCAATCGCGCCATCAACAGCCAGCGAACCTATGCAGTGACGCTGGCCAGCATCGGCGACGCCGTCATCACCACGGACATCCAGGGCCGGATCAACTTCATGAACCGGGAAGCCGAACGTTTGACCGGCTGGCCATATGCCGAGGCCGCCGGCCAATTGTTGCCAGCGGTGTTCCACATCATCAGCGAGGAAACGCGGGCGATGGTGGATAACCCGGTGGAAAAAGTGTTGCGCACCCACGGCGTGGTGGGGCTGGCCAACCACACCATCCTGATCGCCCGCGACGGCAAGGAATGGGTCATTGATGACAGCGCAGCCCCCATTCAACAACAGGATGGAACCACGATCGGCGTGGTGCTGGTGTTTCGGGATAACTCGGAAAAGATGCAGGCTGAAACTGCGGTTCGCGTGAGCGAGGAACGGCTGCGCTTTGCGCTGGAAACCATCCATACCGGCGCCTGGAGCCTTAATCTGGCGAATCACACCGCCTATCGGTCACTCGAACACAGCCGGATTTTTGGCTACGATGAAGTTCTGTCGGAATGGAGCTACGAAAAATTTCTGTCCCACGTGCTGCCGGAAGACCGGGCGCTGGTGGATGAAAAATTTAAGCAGGCCCTGCAGAGCCGGGGCGATTGGAGCTTCGAGTGCCGCATCCAGCGCACGGACGGCGCCGTCCGCTGGATCTGGGCGGCGGGACGCCATCATCAGGAAGCTGCCGGCGCCCCGTTTCAAATGTCAGGAATCGTCCAAGACATCACCGAACGCCGGCAGCGCGAAGCGGCATTTCACCAGAGCCGGGAGCGATTGGAACAGGTTGTGCATCAAACCCGCTGCATCATCAATACCGGCGAGGTCACCGGCCCGGCGGGTTGGGAGAAAAGGGCATTGGAACCCGAATCGCCATTCGTCTGGAATTTTCCCGTCATCAACCCCGAGATGGCGCAGGCGGTCCTGCCGTTGGAATTGCAGCCGGACGAACCCTATGAGCAGGGCTGGAAACGCCGCCGGTGGCCGCAGGATCATGCACAGATGAACTTAAATTCCGGCCGGGCGTTGCTGGAGGGCAGCCCGTTTTACCGGAATGAATTTCGCTGCACCGACCGGACGGGCAAGGTGCACTGGATGCAGCAGCAGGTCACCGTCCAGAAAATCTCCGAAGGCCGCTGGCAGCTGTTCGGCATCACCACGGATGTCTCCGAACTGAAAGCCACCGAGGCGCGCTATCAACAGGAGCATGACCTGCTCTGCACCCTGATTGACCTGGCCCCGGATTTCATCTTCATCAAGGACACGGCCAGCCGGTATCTGATGGTCAACCGATCGCTCGCCAAACGCTACGACCTAAGTCCGGAAGCGATGCTGGGCAAAACCGACGCGGATTTGCTGCCGGCCGAACTGGCAACCCGTTTTCGCGCCGGCGAGCAGAAGGCACTAGCGGCTGAAAGCTGCTACACCGTTGAGGATGCATTCACCTTCCCCGATGGCGAGAGCTGCACCGTGGTGACCAACATGCGGGCTTTTGCAATCCCCAGGGAAAAGTGATCGGCCTGGTGGGCGTCGGCCGCGACATCACCCGGCAAAAAACCGCCGAACAGTCTTTGCGGGAAAGCGAGTCCCGCCTGTCCACCATCTTTCATTCCAGCCCGATCGGCATCGTCATCACCCGCTTTGACGGCGGCCAAGTTTGGGAGGCCAATGAAGCTTTTGCCAGCAGCCTGGGTTACCCGCTGGCCGAAATCCTGGATGGCCATTTCAACGCGCGGCGCCTGTGGGCCGATCCGCAACAGCGGAAGCAGCTGTTGGAACGGCTGAGCACGCAGCACCGGTGCCGCGAACTCGAGGTCAAAATGCGCCGGAAAGACGGCGCCGAAGTGGAGCGCGTCCTTTCGGTTGAAATCATCCATCTGGCGGGAGAAAAATGTCTGCTCGGCCTGATGCAGGATCACACCGAACGCAAACAGGCCGAAGCCGGACTGCGGCGGCTCGCCGCCATTGTCAATTTTTCGGAAGACGCCATCATCAGCAAAACTTTGGAGGGTGTCATCACCAGTTGGAACCACGGCGCGGAACAAATATTGGGCTACCCGGCGGCGGAAGTCATCGGCAAGCCCCTGCGGATGCTGTTTCCGCCGGATCGCCAGCATGAGGAGGAGGAAATCCTGAACAAAATCAGCCGCGGCGAAAACGTGACACATTTTGAAACGGTGCGCCTGCGGAAAGATGGCAAGCGCATTAATGTTTCGGTGACGATTTCCCCGCTCAAGGACAGCAGCGGCAAAATCATCGGCGCCTCCAAGGTGGCGCGCGACATCACGGGGCTTAAACTGCTGGAGGAGCAGCTCCGCCACTCCCAGAAAATGGAGGCCATCGGCCAGCTCGCCGGCGGCGTGGCGCATGATTTCAACAACATTCTGGCCATCATCCAGCTGCAGATCGACCTGCTGGCATCGTCCGGCTCCCTGCTGCCGGCGCAGCAGGATTATGCGGAGGAGATCAGCAAAGCCACCGAACGCGCGGCCAACCTCACCCGGCAGCTGCTGTTGTTCAGCCGCAAACAACAACCTCAGCAGCGCGACCTCAACCTGAATGACCTTGTCGTTGATATCACCAAAATGATTCAGCGCGCGTTGGGCGAACTCGTGCTGCTCAATTTCCAATTGTCCCAGGAGACCTTGTTCATCCACGCCGACCCGGGCATGATCGATCAGTTGTTGGTGAACCTGGCGGTGAATGCCCGCGATGCCATGCCGAACGGCGGCCACCTGCTCGTGGAAACTGCCGCCGCCGAATTTGACGAAACCACCGCCGCGCTGGTGCCGCAAGCGCGCCCCGGCGCGTTCGCCTGCCTGACGGTGAGCGACACCGGCTGCGGCATCCCGCCGCAGGTGCTGCCAAGGATTTTTGAACCCTTCTTCACCACCAAGGACATAGGCAAAGGCACCGGTCTGGGGCTGGCCACGGTCTTTGGCATCGTCCAGCAGCATCACGGCTGGATCAATGTTCACAGCGAAGTGGGCCAGGGAGCCTCGTTTCGAATTTATCTGCCGCGCTTGGCCCAATCCATTCTGCCGGCCTCCGCGACCAGCACGTTTGGCGGCGTGCGCGGCGGCCAAGAAACCATCCTCGTCGTTGAAGATGAAGCCGCCTTACGCAACGTGGTCAGGATGGTTCTCTCGGGCCTCGGTTATAAGATAATCGAGGCCGCTTCCGGCGCCAGCGCCTTGGACATATGGCAGGCATACCGGAATGAAATAAAATTGATGATCACGGACCTGGTGATGCCCGGCGGCGTGAATGGCAAGGAACTTGCCCAGCGCCTGCTGGCGGAATCACCGGACTTAAAAGTCATCTACGTCAGCGGTTACAGCGCCGACATCGCCGGAACTGATTTGTTTTTGCAGGAGGGTGTCAATTTTCTCGCCAAGCCCTTTATGGTTCATAAACTCGCCCAAACCATCCGGAACCGGCTGGATGAGGCGGTGGACGGGACACGCTAATTCATTCAGTTCGGCGGATAATCCAACGGGGCGCTTCCCGGCGCTGGCAATGGATCGTTCCACTACGGCCCCGACTGAAATCTTGGACGACTGGCTGCTGGCGCCAGCATAATTCTCAAAGTATTTCGCAGAATTATCAATACTCCCATGCCGGTGCCTATGGTAAGCTTGCGTTTCCTATCCCATGGCGAATTTTTTCAAGCATTTGTTTTGGCTGGCCTTGTCCGGTTTGTTGACGGGCTCGCTGCAGGCACAATTGCTGAGCGTGGACATCAACGGAGCCGCCGGCACGCAAAACACCGCCCCGGGCTTTGTCGCGTGGAACCTGTCGCCGCAGACCGGCGCTGGCATCCTGTCCGCCGCGCAAGCTTTTACTAATTACACCTATGCCTTCGATCCTGACACCGGTTTGCCAACGGCGACCAACATCAGCCTCATCATTCCCTGCAAGGTGACGATGACCCATCCGGCGGCGGCCAGTTCCACGAATTATCTGAACGCCAAGAATGCGAACAAGGCCGGCTATTCCAGCAGCACCGATCCCAATGCCGGCTGGCGGTTGTCCATTGACGGCTGCATGGCGTATTGGTTCGACTCTAGCGTGACGCCCAACATTGATCAGCCCAACACCAACGGCGGCGCCATCAGCCTGACCATTTCCAACCTGCCCGCCGGCGTCCATTCCATCACCACCTATCACAATGATCCGTGGGGACCGGCGGGAGCGACCTGGCACACGGGCGTGACCAACCTCAGCCGGTGCATCGTCAGCGCCAACGGCGTGCCGGTGTTCACCAACACGCCGACGATTGTATCCACCAATGACAGCCGTTGCGGCTTCGCGTTTTTTTACATCACCAACAGTTACGACGGCCAGCCGGTGGTCATCAATTTCGATCCCGACCACAGCAGCGCGCTGGACTTCACCATCCTGAACGGCTTTGAAATCGACCGGCCCAGCCCGCCGGGCACGCAGGCGCAGCCGATCTTCCCCGCCGCCGGCGATGAACATGTTTCGGCGAACAACGACGTGCCGCTGCCGGGCACGGCTAATGCCGGTTATCTGACCTTGCAATGGGAGCCGGCCGGGTTTGCGATCTCCAACTATCTTTACTTCGGCACCAACAGCAGCGCGGTGCTGAGTGCGACCACGGCGTCACCGCAATTTCTCCAAGCCTCCGCCGCCGTCACCGGCACCACGAATGCATTCAACGTGACGAACCTGAACAGCGCCTTGACCTATTACTGGCGCGTGGACCAGTTGGACATCGCCAACGGGCAGACGAATCTGGTGAAAGGTGCCGCCTGGGAATTCCGCACGCGGCATCTGGCCTTTCCCACCGCCGAGGGCTATGGCCGCTGGGCACGCGGCGGTCGCGGCGGCGTGGTGATCGAGGTGACGAATCTGAATGACAGCGGCCCGGGCAGCTATCGTGCGGCCATCTCCGCCAGCGGCCCGCGGACGATTGTCTTCAAAGTCTCCGGCGTCATCTGGCTGCAATCGCAGTGCATCGTCGGGAACGGCTATGTGACCATCGCCGGCCAGACTGCGCCGGGCGACGGCATCTGTCTGGCCAACTGGCGCGCGGGCCTGAGCGGACCCAATGACGTCATCATGCGGTTCCTCCGCTTTCGCGTCGGTGACGGCGCCCAGCAATCCATGGATGCGATGAGTCCCGGCAGCGCGACGCAATCCATTTTTGACCACCTCACCTCCAGTTGGTCGCTCGATGTCGCGTGCAATTCATTGCAGAGCGGCAACGTCGGCAGCGCTTCGGCGATGACCAGCTATCAGCATAACATCATTTCCGAGCCGTTGAATTATTCCTACCACTACAACGATGCGGAACGCGCGGCCACCTGCAAGACGAACAACTGCTGCACCGACTGCTATCAAGCGCACGCCTTCGCCGCCTCCATCAGCGGCGAGATTGGGAGCTACCATCACAACCTCATCGCGCATTCCACCGACCGCAACTGGTCGCTCGCGGGCGGCCTCGACCAGAGCGTGCATTACGCCGGTTCGCTCGATATCCGCAACAACGTCGTTTACAACTGGACGGCGCGCACCACGGACGGCGGCTGCGAACGCTGCAATTACGAGAGCAACTATTACAAACCCTTCATGCCAAACAGTCCGGTGACCTGGCTGCTCAAGCTCGACAGCATCAACACCAATTGGGGCACGGAATATTATTACATGGCGGGCAATGTGATGCAGGGGCAGACGTATTACACCAACAACTGGATGACCGGCTCCTTTTACAATGGCCTGCCTTTGACCGGATTGGTGACCACCAATGCCGAGATATTCCCCGGTTATATTTCCACCCAAACGGCGAGCAACGCCTACAAGGTGGTGCTGTCCGATGTCGGCTGCAATCTGCCCGCGCAGGATTTGATTGACCGGCGCGTCATCGGCGAAGTGCTCGATGGCACGACGCATTACGAAGGCACGAACGGTCCGCATTACACCATCAACGGCGTGGTGCAGGCCACGCCGGGACCGGATTATCCCGGCATGATTGATTCGGAGCTGGACGTGAAAGATTACACGAACAATCCAGCCGCCCCGAACTACTCGCCGAACTGGCCGTGGCCGCCCTACTCCACTTACAACGCCTGGCCGGATTCGGATCACGACGGTCTGCCGGACTGGTGGGAACAGATTCGCGGGACCAACCCCAATTCCGCGCCCGGTGATTTTTCCGATGCGAACGCTGATTTGGTGGGCGACGGCTATACGGAATTGGAGCGTTATTTGAACTGGCTGGCGCAGCCCCACTACCAGTGCACGAATGGCATGGTTCTCAGTGTGGACCTGACGCAATTCACGCGCGGCTTTACCAACAACAGTCCCACCTATGCGGTCTTCGGGGCGACCAATGGCACCGTGGGGCTGAATGCGGGCGGGCGGACGGCGCTGTTCACCAATTCGGTCGGCACCAACGCGCTCGGCAGTTTTCTCTTCAAGGTCACGGATGCGTCCGGCTTCGCCTACACCAACAGCATCAACCTCCATATCCTCGGCACCAACAACACGCCGCCGGTTTTAGCGACCATCGCAGGACGCACCATCAATGTCGGCGCCAATCTGCTTATCACCAACACCGCCACGGACACCGATGTGCCGGCGCAGACGTTGACTTACAGTTTGCCGGTCGGCCCGACGAACGCCGCCATCGTTGCCACCAACGGCCTGCTCAGTTGGCGACCGCTGGTGACGCAGGCCAACACGACCAATCCGTTCAGCGTGGTCGTCACGGACAACGGCACGCCCAATCTGAGCGCCACCCAGAGTTTCAGCGTGCTGGTCAATCCGCTGACGGCGCCGACCTTTTCCGCCCCCGCGCTGACGGGCGGCCAGATTGGGTTTGCCATTAACGGCCAAGCCGGGCCGGATTATGCCGTGCAGGTTTCGAGCAACCTGACGAGTTGGAACACGCTCTTCATCACCAACTCGCCCGCGATGCCGTTCACGTGGACGACGAATGCGGGCGCGGCGCGGTCACAGTTCTATCGCATCAAGACCGGCCCGCCCCTGCCCTGAAAGCCACTCATTGAAAGCCGGCTCCCGCGATTCCTCCCCCAAGCAACCGGGGGGCGGGAACTTCCGGCCGTTACGACCCCTTGAGCGCCTGCAACATCAGATCCGACTGCGCGCCGACCGACTGCACCTCAGCCTGCGTCAGCGGATCCGCGTCGGAGATGTTCAGCGGACTCATCGTCGAGAGTTGATTATCCAGCGCATCCCAGCGCGCCTGGTGCGCGGCCAGTTGCGCCTGCAACGCGGTCACCTGACTTTGCAGCGCGGTGTTCTGGTCGTTCAAGGCGTTGAACTGGTTGCGTAATTCCGCCGCCACGATGGGCGCATTGTTCACGGGTAAAGATGGATTGAAAGCCATAACAATAGAGAATTAAGAATTAGGAAGGCAGAATGACGAAGGGAAGGCCGTGGCCGGCGACCATGATGCTGACGCGCGGACATTTGCTTCATCATTCATCATTCAACCTTCTGCCTTCGAGGTTTAGGGGACGATCTTCGAGATTTCGCTGCTGAAGTTGCCTTCGCCGCCCGTGCCGATGGCGCGCACGCGCACCCAGATGCGCGCCCCGCTGGTGAAGCCCGGCAACACCGCCGACGACTTCGTCACGCTCTTGGTCTTGGACCAGCTCGTCGCCGTGAAGGGATCGGGGCTGGTTTGCACCTCGTAGGTTTTGGCGCCGGGCACCGGGTCCCATTGCGCATTCAGTTCCCCGTCGTGGTCGCCTGCCGTCACTGCCAGGTTCATCACCTGCGGCGGCACACCCGCCGGCGTCTTGTTGGCGCGCGAACTGAAATTCGCGCTTTGGATGGTCGCCACCGGATCGGCCGCGCTGGCGGCCGTGAGTTCCACATAATTGCCGCGCTGGGTGAGCGCCGATTCCAGCGCCGCCCGCGCGGTGTCTTTGTTGGTGGTGGCCAGCTTGGCCGCCGCCTGCGCCGTGTTGAAGGTCCCCAGCGCGGCAGCGTAAGCCGCCCGCACGGACGTGAATTCCGTCACGGGCGGCAACGGCGTGGTGAAGTTGGGGTTGCCCGTCATCGCCGTCTCGTGCCCCTCCGCGAACGGCAGCAGGTCGTTGTCCGTTTTATTGAATAGGTCCAGTTTGACTTTCGCTTTTTTCATGATGTTGAACAGTTGCGGCGGCACCGGGTCGGCGTAAGTCAGCCCGCTGTCATACGTCGAGGAGGGGTCATCATAGTCGGCCACGGCTCTGCCTTTGGTTTAGGTTTATTATGTTTGTTTTCGCTGGCAGGGCAAACCGGCTGGCTTGCTGGGAATGGCGGCGCCGCAGCGTCGCCCTGCCTTCCCGTTCCCGCTGTCCAATAAACCACGATTCCCCCGCCCGGCCTATTGCTCAATTCGGGAAAAATTGCAATCGGGTCAGGACCAGGTGGTGCCGCCTCCAAGCCGGCCGGAGGAGATGCAACCCGAAGGAAAATGACTTCTGCCCGAAGTTTAGTCGCTACAACCTTGAGTTTAGCCGTTACAAAACTTTGTGCCGTAGCTACCGCTTCAAGTTTAGTAGCTACAAAACTTCGTGTAGTAACTACTGCTTTAAGTTTAGTAGCTACAATTCTTCGTGTAGTAACTACTAAACATTGTTTAGTAGCTACAACATCAAGTTTAGTAGCTTCAATATTTAGTTTAGTAGTCTCAATATTTAATATTGAAGTTTCAACATTTAATATTGAAGTCTCAAAAACGGCCAAAATGGCCAGAAAACCCGTTTTTTTGCCAATTTTGGTGAAAACTGAGGTTTCCGCCCTACCTGCCCTACGCCGCCCACGGACGGATGGGGTCCCTTGACCCAGCGGGATAGCATCCGTCAGCCCAGCGTCTTGAGCCGGCGATCCAAATCTTTCCGGGT
Organism: uncultured Verrucomicrobia subdivision 3 bacterium; assembly: GCA_903889895.1. GTDB lineage: Bacteria > Verrucomicrobiota > Verrucomicrobiia > Limisphaerales > UBA11358 > UBA11358. The sequence continues at coordinate 52,824 of CAISYZ010000121.1, forward strand.
GATGAGGTCGATGACCTGCAAATGGTCGGGGTGCAGCCGGAAGAGCAGCCGGTAATCCGACCCGATCCGTTGCCGCATCACATTGGGCACGGCCTTGAGCCGGAGCGCGCCGACGAAAGCCGCCGGTTCGCCCGCCGCCAGCCGCCCCGCCATGATCATGGCGGCCCGGGCGACGGGACGCGGAAAACCCGCGAGCACCAGCTGAAACCCCTTGGGAAACTCGATCAGCCGCACCGGGTGGACATCCACCGCATCCGGCGGCAGCAATAATTCGTCCTCGCGGTCCGGGGCTTCCGCCTCCTCGGGCGCCCCGGCGGCGGCGGCGTTTTGCTGCAGCGTTTCCAGGTGCGCGAGCGCCTGCTGCAAATCGCGCCGCAAATCATTCCGTTCGTGATGCCGTTCCTTGAGCGCTGATTTCAAGCCGTCCACTTTGCGCCGCAATTCCTTCAGGGCCGGCTCGTCCGCCGGATTGGGCGCAACGGGCGGCACGGGCTGGGCCGGGCCGGCGGCTTTCTGTTCCCGCCGGCTGATTTCCTTTTGCAGGCGCGCCAGGGATTCCTTGAGTTCCTGCACCTCCTGCGCCTTGGCGGCAAATTTCTGGCGGGTCGCGCGCAGTTCGGCCGATTCCTTTTTATGCGTATCCTCCGGTTCGGCAAAGCGCTGGTCGAACAGTTCCGCAATCGGGTCGTCCGGCGACAGGTTCAACTGGTCGCGCGTGCGCAGGATTTCCTCAAACACCCGGCTCGCCTGCTTTTGCGGCAGGATGGGGATGGCGCCGCGCCCGACGAGGATGCCCAGCGCGCGGAAGCGGGAATACATCAGCGCGATGGCCGAACCCTCCAGCTCCGCCGGTTCGTCTTCTTTCAGGGCCTCGGTGGCGCTTTCATCCAGCAATTTGATCAGTTCCGCCGGGTCATCTTCGGCCAGCAACAGCGCCGCGCCCATGTAGATATCATCCGGCAACTTGACCGGGTCGGGATGAACTTTCACCAGCCGGCGGAGCGCGGCCTTGTGCCCGGCACGGGTGGCCAGGACCATGACCTGCTGCCACAATTCCTTGCGCTCCGGCGCGTAGCCGAGCAGTTCAAAGGCGGTGGCGGCCTGGTCGAACAGATTGCAGGCGGCGAGCCGCAAAAAATAAGCTTCCCGCAGCGCGGCGGGAATTTTTACGGGATCCAGGCGGGCCAGTTCATACGGCTCGATTTTTTCCAGCCGTTCGGCGGTCAGGTAATCCTCCAGTTTCGCGCAGAGCTCCTCATGCGTCACCCCGGCCACGTCGGAGGAATGGTGCAGCCGCGCCTCATCCTTGGCGATGCAGCAGTGCTTGTATTTTTTGCCGCTGCCGCAGGGGCAGCGTTCGTTGCGGCCCACGCGCGGCACGGCCCGCCGCATGGTCTGGCCTTCGGCCAGCGTCTGCTTGGGTTTTTCGCCCACGTAGTCCAGCATGGATTTCTGGTAACCCGCCAGGATCTGCGCGCTTAACTCCGGGGCACGCGCGTCGAAGTCCTGCCATTCCTTGGCCGACATGGAGGGAAACCGCTGCCGCAGCAACTGGATCAGCCCGGCATCTTGCGTCAGCCTCGCCAGCAGGCACACGAACGTAAAAATCTTCACCTCATCGTCATCATGATTCTTTTGCTTCACCTGCCGGGCCACCGCCCGGACCAGCGGCATGAATTTATCCGGCAGCACGCCGCCACGATGATCCCGGCACCACGCCCACAGCAGATGCAGCGCCGCCGCCTCGCACCCCCGGTCCAGCCGCGTCGTCGTCAGCGCCGTGAGCAAGGGCTCCACGATGTCCCCGTGCATCCGCACCACCACCCGGCCCATCCAGCCATAGTAGGGAAACATCATCGCACCGCCGGCCAGATGCCGCGCGTCCATCCGCCGGCCCGCGCCCGCCGCCGCCACGAACACATACATGAACCACTTGAGATTCTTGGACGCCACCACCTCGGCCAGCAGTTCATCCAGCGCCGCGTCCTCCGCCGGCAGCAGCTTGATGGTCTGCTCCACCACCGACAGTTGAAACTGGGTCTCCTCGATGAACTGGCTCAATTCAGGGCTCATAAACCGATGGCGGGGGTGAACGCAGATGACATGCCCGCTAGTATCAGCCCGGCCCCGGGCCGAATGCCGGTCTTTTTTGGCGAATTTTCCAACGCCAATTGTCCCGCGCGGCGGCGGCGGGAAAGGCGGCGGCGGAACGGCTTTACCCCGAGCGGCGGCGGGCCGGCCAATTTGGCAAAAATAGCCCAGCCATTGATGGCTGGGTTACCGCACCGCGTTGGGGAAAAGTCCCGTGAGGGACGGCAGAAGGAATCTTTCGTCCCGGACGGGACTGGGGAAATTTACCGGGCTTTGCACCCAGCCTTGAAAGGCTGGGCTATTTCCAAAGCCTATTTCAGGCCGATTATCCCGAGCGGCACGGTGAGGGTTGGCACTAATTCAGTCAATGAAGGCTAAAGCTTGAAATCTGAAGCACTTTTTTCAACCTCATATTCATAGTCATTAACCAATTGCTCGTAAGACAAAAATTTGACTCGTTTTGGCGCAACGATTTCTTGGAATGCAGCAGATTGAAGACGACTATCAAATTCCTTCCTCCGGTTTGCTGCGGATACAATTACCATTCGCGAATAGAAATCTTGCAGGTCATTAAACTTGATTAGCGAATTTTTCATGTCCGTTCCGTGCTCAACCTCAAAGAATGAATTTGGCATCTTTCGCTCATTGAACCAAATCACGTCAACCGTGGAGCTGCGGTCAACGAGATGGTCATAGGAGAATGCCGGGATGGTCTGCAAGCTACGCATCGAACCCAAAGATTCATTCAGAAATTTTTTATTCTTGTCCTGATTAGGAGACCAGCAATCCAATTTGCGCAATTTGCCAATGATGAGCAAAAGACCCTGATAGTAGGTGTGACCAAAGGAAGCAACCTCGTTAGAATCTTTATTCTTGGCCGTCTCTTCAATCATCCCCTTCGATTCGTTATCGGTCTTTTTTGAAACCAATCCATAGAGTCCTGGTTTGATTTTATAAATGGCCTTGTTGAGTTGGACAATGCGTCGAATGCTCGCCGTTGGCGTCTTCGTGCCCCAAGCACATTCTTTGATTTTGAAAACCTCGGAGTATAGCTGGCCCAGAGTTGCGACCCCACCAAGACTTTCCATCGTGCTAATTACCGCCTCATGCTGTGTCATGGAATAAAGAATTACTCCGCTCACAAATCAATGTCACGGCTTTATTCTCAAAATCTCCGTCTCGCATTTGACGATATGTGTGGTCTCGCGTTTCTTGCCGTTCGGCGTTTTCGCCCACGCTTCTTGCAGGCTCACATCCACGGTCGTATGCACCACCGCGCCGCGTTCCACTTGGGCAGCGGAAAGGAACACGAACTTGCATTCGTGATAAATCCTTTCGGTTGGCACTGCCGGTTTGTCGTCCACAACTGATCCTTTGATCGAATTTAAAAACAGATCAAGATCATTTTCGGTAAAAATTGCTACGGTTAGTAGCACTTGATGCTGACGCAACCAAATGTTGATTATTTCGCCATCAATGCGTTTCTCGGCAAGTTTGGCATGGTTGGCGTCGAGTTCGATACCGACGCAGCCGCGTTTTAATCTAATGGCCGCGACGGCCGTCGTGCCGCCGCCGAGAAACGGGTCGAGCACCAAATCGCCTTCGTTGGTGGAGGCCAGCAGGCAACGCTCTATCAGGGCCACGGGCTTTTGCGTGGGATGTTTGCCAAAGGTCTTCTCCGCCCCGCTGGGCGCGGTCATGGTCCAGATGGGGGAAATATCGAATTCAGAATTTCGAGTTTCGAATTCAGACTTCGCAATTGTCCCCGGTTCGTCATTCGCAATTTGAAATTCGGAATTTCTCCAGACGGTTTTCATCTGCTTGCCGGTCACCTTGCGCATCTCCTGATAGTTGAACCGGTGCTTGCTCTTTTCATTCTTCGCGGCCCACAAAACGGTCTCGGTGCTGTGCGTGAAGTAGCGGCAGGAGAGATTCGGCGGCGGGTTGGGTTTCTCCCACGCGATGTCGTTGAGCAGCTTGTAGCCGAGCTGTTGCAGGGCGTAGCCAATGGAAAAAATGACGTGGTGGGTGCCGGAAACCCAGAGGGTGCCGTTGGGCTTGAGGACGCGCTGGCAACGCTTGAGCCATTCCCGGTTAAACTCGTGGTTGAGTTCGGGTCCGCGGGATTTGTCCCAGTCGCCCTTGTCCACCTTGACCATTTTGCCGGCGTGGCAACTGATGCCGCCGTTGGAGAGAAAATACGGCGGGTCGGCAAAGATGGCATCGAAGCGGCCTTCGGGATATTTGGCGGCAATGGCATCGAGGAGTTCAAGGCAGTTGCCCTGATAGAGCCAGAGCGCGCGGTCGGGGTCGGCAAAAGCAAGCCGGGGCGGGTCCTGCGGACGGCCACCGTGCGGATGGTCACCATTTTCTGCTCGGTGGCTCGGTGGCTCGGTGGCTAACTGGATGCTGCCGTCGTCCTTGAGTTCAAAGGGCAGTGTGGCCACGGGTTGGCCGTGAACAAAGTCAGCGTCAGCGTTGGCGGGAGCCGGTTTTGGCGCCGGAGGTTTCTGGCGGTAAAGGGGTTTGTCGGATTTGGGCTTGCGCGGCACGCCCAGATCAATTGATCAGAAGTGGGGATCGGATCAAGGCTAATCGGCGGGGGTGCGCCGGCCAAATTATGCGCTTGCCAAGCGGGGGCGGTTGGGCGAATGCTTTCCCGGTCTCCCTTGGGCCGGGCCGTTGGGTTGCGTTGGGCCGGGTCACGGGCAAATTCAATGCAATGGTAATGGAAAGGGTCCTTCATGAAATCATACATGGTGCTGCGAAAGGCGTTCAAAAAGGTCGGCAGCAAAGCCGTGGCGGCGGAACTGAAACTCTCCCCCTCGCTGGTCTATCAGTGGTCGCGCGGACGGGCGGGCCAAAGCGCCGCGGCCAATCCGCTGGACCGCGTGGCGCAACTGGTGGCGTTGACGGGCGATGCCGGGTTGCTGGACTGGTTGTGCGCGCAGGCGGGCGGCCTGTTCGTGCGCCCGGGGCAACTGCCGGCGCAGCTGAAGGAATATGAGCAGCTGTTGTTCACGGAGATTGAAAACACTTTCAAGCCATTGATCACGCCGCCGCCAGCCCTGCCGCAAGGCGGGCCGCAATGTCCGTTCCGCCGGCGCGGTCGCCGCTGCAACTTTCCCCAGCCGGCGCGGAACTAACTTCCACAACCGCGTCAGGAGCGGAGCATGGTGAGCAGCCTCTTGAACCGCTGGCTGGCCTTGACCGCGTGCGGTTGGCCGGCGGGCAGCAGGATCATCTCCCCGCCCGCCACGCGCTGCGGCTGGCCGGCGACCGTGATTTCGGCCGCGCCTTCGAGCACCTGCACCAGCGCCGCGAACGGCGCGGTGTGCTCGCTCAACCCCTGCCCTTCGTCAAAGGCAAAGAGCGTGACGCTGCCGCTGGGTTGCCGGAGAATCTCCCGGCTCACGACCGCGCCCTCCTGATAGCTGACGAAGCCGGCGGTCGGGGTCGGCTGTGCGGCGGGGAGTCCCTTGGCTTTGGTTTTCATAAATGGATGGGGCCGGGGCGTCCGGCTTCGGGCGAGCGGCGGCGACTGTCCCAGCGTAAGGCCCGCCGGCCGGCGCGTCAATGGCGGGGGCGGTCAGGCGGATGACCCATTGAAGGTTCCCGGCGACGAGGGCGTCGCCGCTACTTTGTTTTGCCGCGGTCTCCGAAAGGGTTGAAATGGATTCGGGGACGTGAACCCAGGGTAGCTCCTCGCCCGTCCGGCTCGGACCAACCCCGGGCTGAAGGCTTTGAATCCCTTGCGGTGTAACCTTGCACTCGCCCCTGCCCCACCGGGCGGGAATGGTTTTGAGCCAGGGTGCGGCGGGCAAGGCTTGGGTTCAAGGGCGGACATAATTCCCGAGTTCTCGGGATGGCAAAATATGCGAACCGGTGCATATTATCGGGCAATATCACCCTCATACGTTAAGCTTTGAAGCCACCCCAATATTGTTGAGAAGCGGAGAGATGATTTACGCCTGGCAACAACGCATGCAAACGCCTGACCTTTTCCATCCCAAAACCAAGCTGGCGCGGCTGGGCCAATCCGTTCGCCCGGCCCGGCGGCGGGGATTGATTTGGTTGGCGCTGGCGATGGGCTTGGGCCTGTCAGCCGTGAGCGGCCGGGCGGCCACCATCAACTGGGGCACGCCAGTAACCATCAGTGGCGACTCGGATGTCACCAATGCGGGCACCGGGATCGGCGCCTATTTTGAAGGCGGTGCCGGAGCGAACCAGACCATCAACGGCGTCACGTTCACGAACATGGGCGGCACGACGACGTGGGGCAACCTGACTTTCTCCGGCAGCGGCACGTTCGCTTACAACACCAACGGCATGGGCAACAACGTCGGCACGTTTGCCAGTCTAAGCGCCGCCTATTCCAACGCGCTTTCCGGGGGCATCTGGATCCCGGGCAACGCGGCGGTTACCGTGACCTTGAATAATCTGACGGTCGGCCATCAATACACCGTTCAGTATTGGGCGAATGACAGCCGGTATCCCGGCGTGCAAACCAACCGCTACAGCACGATCAGCGGCAACTGGGGCAGCGGAAATAAACTGCTGTTCAACACCACCCATGTGGCCGGCGGCGTCGGCCAGTATGTGCTGGGCACCTTTTTGGCCGATGCGACCAGCCAGGCGTTCGTCATCACCGGAGGCAACCTCACCAGCGGCGGTTCGGCCGACGCCCAAACCGCGGCCATTCAGGTGCGGGACAATGGCGCGTATGTTTACACCCCGCCGTCATTCACCGCGACGCGGGTGAATCTGGCCAAGTATCAACCGGTGACCACGGATTCCACGAACGGATCACAGGGCGCGCAGTTTATCACGGACGGCCTGACGGTGAATGACAGCTACTGGCAGAGCGGTGGAGTCGCGCCGCATTGGGCGCAGGTGACCTTTCCGTTTCCGGTGCCGGTGGGCAGCGTCCAACTGGCCATGGGTCTGGACAGCGTGCCGCCGCCGACAATTTTCAAGTTGCAGTATTTGACCAATGGAACCTGGATGAACGTGCCCGGCACCAGCGTGGGCAGCAACACCAACAAGGAAGTGAACCTGGTATTCACCACGCCAATCACGGCGTCCTCATTCCGGTTTTACGATTCGCTGGACGGGAATGTTTATATCCGGGAAATGGCACTCTATCCGCCGAATGGCACGAATGGTTATCCCTTTGGGACGGATTTCAATATTGATCTGGCGCGCAAACAGCCGACCTATGCGACCGCCAATACCTATGGCAACTGGCCCTTGCTGGCCACGGACGGGCGGGTCAATGCGGCGTCCGCCTGGGAAACCACGCTGGTGGGGAGCAATGCCTTGCAGATCAACCTGCAGTTCACGAACACGATCGGCAGCGCCCATCTGTATTCCGGCGCGACGGGCGTGCCGCCGCTGACCAACTTTGTTCTGCAATACTGGACGGCGGGCGCCTGGGCGAATATTCCCGGCGGTAGTGTAACGGGCAACACCAATGGAGCGCTGGTCATTCCCTTCACCACGCCGGTGACGACAACCAAGGTGCAACTGGTGTTCACCAATGCCGGCGTGAGCGCGGTGCAGGAATTATGCATTTTCTCAGCGAACAGCAACGGCGGTTATCCGCTGGGCACCGGCGTGACCACCAATCTGCCGGTCGCGGCGAAATATGATACTTACACCGACTCTTATTACTACTTGAGCAATTCAGCGACCGCCCAAGTAATCATCGAGAGCAACGGGGTGCCGGTGCCGGGCCCGGCGGCCGGGACGAACTGGGCCGGGCAATATCAGGTGCTGTTAAATTATGACAATGGCTCTTATCGCTTGATCAACCGCAACACCGGCCTGTGCCTGGCGGGGGCGCAGTTGACGACCAATGCCGGGGCAGCCTTGGTCGATGAGGACTATGCCGCGCTGCCGGATCAAGACTGGTTTTTACAGCCCATCGATGGCGTGAATTATTATCTGGTGAACCAATTCAGCGGGTTGGGGCTGGACCAGCAAGGCGGAGCGCTGGTGCAGAATGTCCCGACCAACCGCACCAGTCAATACTGGCAGATTTCCCCTGCCAAAATCTTCCCCAAGAAAGGCATCGCTGGCTCGTGGGGCGGTTATCCCGTCACCTTCGCCGGCAATTGGACTTATGGCTGGTGGTATGGCTCGAACCCGAATTTACCCGGGGTCAATTATTTTCCCATGGATCCCGACACTTGGTATCGCGGCAGCACCGTGGCGGGAAATCTATGGACCTTGCAGCCCGGCTGGCGGAAGGCGGGCTATTCGTTGAATGTCATGGGCTACAATGAGCCGGACATGGTAGGCCAGGCCGATATTGATGCGACCAATGGCGCCATCTATTGGATGAACGATCAAAATCTGGATTTGCCGCTGGCGGGACCGGCGGCGGGCAATGTGAACGGCACCTGGAATCAAATATTCTACGGATACATCACCAATTGGGGCTGCCACGTGGATTACCTGCCCGCCCATGAATACCCCGGTAACAATTCCAGCGGATCGTCCGGCATTTGGATCAACACCTTGAATACCGCCTACAATACCTATGGCATCCCCATGTGGATGACTGAATTCGGGGTGGTGGACTGGGGTGGCACCGGTTATTGGAACGAGGAGGATAATTACACCGCCATGGCCGAATTTTTGTGGCGGGCGGAAAGTGTGACTTGGCTGCGAAAGTATTCCATGTTTATTTTCAGAGGCGCCATGGCTACCAATCTGTGGACGCGAACCACGCCCGCTCCGACCTCAAACGCCTATGATACCAATGGCGTCTTGACTCCCTTCGGCGAACTCTATGCGGCGTGGGATGATGATGCGAACGTGGAGACCAACAAGGCTTATTTTGTTTTCAACAGCAGCACGCGCAAACAACTGGCCAACCTGCTCGACCCGCAATATCCCGATGCCAAAAGCATTCTCGTGCGGGACAGCGCCACCCAATGGACATTGCAGCCCGCGCCTACCACCGGAAAGTATTACTTGGTTTCGGCTCTGGACGGACGGCGACTTAGCTATAATGGAACTAACGTCACACTGGCTGCGCCGGGCACCACGGGCACGACCGTCCAATGGTCGCTGGCCTCCTATCAATACGGCTGGTATTATCTGCAGCATCCCGCCACCGGCAAAGAGCTGTCACTAGCCTATAACAACTCATCTTTGACCGCCACCTACAGCATGGTGACCAACACCACCACCGGCACCGCCGTCGAGTGGCGCTTCATCGTGCCTTACACTCCCCCTGTCATCGTTTGGACGGGAGGCACCAACGCCTCATGGATTTCGCCCGCCAATTGGGATTCCATCAATTTGAATCCCATCATCAACCAGAGAGGGGATTTTGCGGTGGCCTTCAATAATCTCTCCACCAACAACCTGAACACGGTGCTGAATTTTGCGAATAATCCCGCCGTCTCGAATAACTTCACCGTTTATGGCATTACGGTGAGCAACCCGCCCGGGCCCGTCACCATCGAGGCGACCAACACCCTGACGGTTGGCAATTTTATTGACCTTTCCGGGGCCAGCCAGAACCTGACCATCAATTCACCGTTGTTCATCGGAGAGCAGCAGGGTTACGCGCGGCATTTCTGGACGGTAGCCAGCACGCGCACGTTAAGCCTTAACGGTGGCGTAACCGGAGCCAACGACCTGATCATTGCCGGCGGCGGCACGGTATCGCTGGGCGGGACCAACACTTATACCGGCAATACGATTATCAGCAACAACACGCTGCTGACGATTAGTGGAGCGGGACAGTTGGGCGGTGGCAACTACACTTCGGCCATCACGGATAATGGAACTTTCAACTACAACAGTGCCGCCGACCAGACCTTGTCCGGGAACATTTCCGGCACCGGATCGGTGACTGTGAATGGCATGGGCAACTTGACGCTTTCCGGCACCAACACCTACACCGGCAACACCACAATCAACAGCGGTGGCACACTTGCTTTGAGCGGCAGCGGTTGGCTGGCCAGTCAGAAAATCATCGTGGCCGGCGGGGGAACTTTTGACATTTCAGCGACAACGACCACCTTTACGTTTGGCAGCGGCGTCAAATTGACGAACAGTTCGGCGGGGGCGTTGATCAACGGCAACAACGATTGCACCGTGGGCACTCTCTGGCTGGTGACCGATGGCATCAACCCCGCTTTCATCCAAACGAATGGCACAATGACCTTGTCCGCAAGCGCGGTATTCATGGTCAACAACACCGGCACCATACTGGGTGTCGGCCATCACACGATCATTGCGGCGGCGACGGCAGGCAATCAAGGGCGGGTGACAGGCCCGCTGCCATCCGTTGCGGTCACGGGCAGCGGCACGGCAGGAACGGTTGCCTTGCAAACCAATGCCACGGGCGGTTTGGATTTGGTGGTGACCAGCAGCACTTCAACGTCGCCGACGAGTCTGAATTTTGGGTTCAGCAGCGGTGCGCTGACACTGACCTGGCCGGCGGATCACCTGGGTTGGATTGCACAGTCCAATGCAGTGAATTTGGGAAACTCGAACTACTGGTTTGACATCCCCGGTTCAGAATCGGCTACGAACCTCAGCATACCCATCAAACCAGCCGTGCCTCAGGTGTTTTATCGACTCCGCTATCCATTCTGATAATTAATGCCAGGGGGTGACTGGGGATTAATTGTGCGAACGAACGCGAAAATCAGCTTGCAAACTTCAGTGGCTGGCCAAGAATTTTAGCCTGTTCCCATCGCCCAACGCGGGCATAAATCAGAATGGGAACCGCGCATAAAATACATTTATGATCCACCAGTTGAATGGGCGTTTCCGTCGTTGTCGCTGCCTGCTGGCCCTGAGTTTGGCGGTTTAACGTCCAGCCGCTCGTAGCCAACGGCGGGTTTGAGACGGGAGATTTTACAGGCTGGACGGCCAGCGGAAATTTTGTTTATTGCTCCGTCAGCAGCAGCAGCACTTACGTCCACTCGGGCACTTGGGGCGCGGAGATGGGGCCGTCCAGCACATTGGGATATTTGTCCCAAACCCTGACCACCACGCCGGGGCAGATTTACTCCCTGTCCTACTGGCTGATCAATCCCGCCACCGGCACGCCCAATGAATTCACCGCCGCGTGGAATGGAACCAACGTGGCGGACCTGGTGAACCTGGGCGCGAAGGGCTGGGTGAACCATCAATCCTATGTGGTGGCAACATCCAGCAGCACGGTGATTCAATTCGGTTTCCGCAACGATCCGAATTATCTGGGCTTTGACGATGTGACGGTCACGCCGGTGGCGGCGCCGACTTTCTCCAGCGCGGGCCGCAGCGGCAACAACCTCAACCTCGGCTGGGTCACCCAGTCCAATCTGATATATCAGGTGCAATATACGACGAATCTGGCACCGGCGAATTGGATCAATCTTGGCGGCACCATCACCGCCACCGGAACATCCTTGACGGTCACGGATACGAATGCGGTTTCCACCCAGCCGCGCCGGTTCTATCGGTTGCAGATGCTGCCTTGACGCTTTTAAAATCTGGAAGCGGAACGGCTGGATTGACTAGGCGGGACCACGGGAAACGGTATTTAGGCGACAACAGGATTTTCGGCGGGGATATCCAGCTTGCCGCCGCAATGCCAGCAGGCGGCAAATCCGGCATTCATCGGCTCACCGCAGGCCAGGCAGCTTTTGTGAGGGAAATGCCGCAGCCGGGGAACGAGCCAGTTGCGGCAAAAGGTCATCGCCGGCAGATAATCGCGCAGGCGAAGAATCCAGAGCTCGCGCTGATGCGGCACGGCGGGAAGCAGCCGGGTGAAGCGGGTGGGCCGCAGCTCGCACGGCAGGCCCGCGCTTTCCAACAGGTTCTTCACCAGTTCCATTTCGGTGTCCTCGAGCGTGATGTGGATTTGCTTCATAACCTGCCTCCGAAGGGGAAAGCATAGCTCATTTTAACGGAATGACACCTTTTATATCAGCGGCCAGCGGGACCGCCTTTGCGCATACAAGGTGCCGGCGGCTTGGCTAATGGGCGCGGATTGACACCGTTTGGCGTCTGGCTATGCTCTTGCCATGGCCGCCCCCAATCCAATGACCGGCATCCGGCGCATCGACCGGCCGCAAAAAGGCATCCACGGCTTTGAAGCGCGGGTTAAGCGTGGCGGCAAATACCACAGCAAATTCTTTTCAGATAAAACCCACGGCGGACGCGAATCGGCGCTGACGGCCGCCCAAGACTATTATCCCTTGCTGCTGGAAAAGGTTGGTCCGCCCGGCAGCCGCCCGCTGCCCAATCAGCTGCCGCTACGGGATGGGACACCCTTCCCCGGCGTGCTGGTTTGGGTGCAATGCCCGGACCATCGCTGCCTGGCTTACCTCGACGAGAAAGGCCATTGGTTCAGCTTCTACACCCACCAGCCACTGCCCAATGTCATCCGGACTCTTTACTGAACGCCAGGAAGAGACGGAAGCGATAGTTAGCTGCAGCGGTCGTTAGGCTTGCCAACGTCGTCGCTGTTTGCGCAGAATCTGGGCGACCAAAGTTACGGTTCCAGTCGGGCCATGCCTTCCCTGCCCCGAACCTTCGACGGGTCATTTTTATTTCATGAGTTTCGCCAAGATTATTGGATTGTTTTTAGCCCTTTCAATGGTCGCCGCCATTGCCCAAACGAATGGCTGGCAATCCAAGCCAATCGAATTAAATCCGGCGGCCGGCGGCCGGGTCTTTGAAGGCATCGGGGCGGTCAGTGCCGGCGCGTCGTCGCGGTTGCTGATGGAATATCCGGAGCAACAGCGGCGCGAAGTGCTGGACTATCTGTTCAAGCCAAATTTCGGCGCAGGCTTCCAGCATTTGAAAGTGGAAATCGGCGGCGAAGTCAATTCCACCGACGGCATCGAGTTGACCCATATGCGCTCGCGCGACGACGAAAATTATCAGCGTGGCTATGAGTGGTGGCTGATGGAGGAAGCCAAACGCCGCAATCGCGATGTCATTCTCGATTGCCTCGCGTGGGGTGCGCCGGGCTGGATTGGCGGCGGCAAATATTATTCGCAAGACATGGCGGACTACGTCGTGAAATTTCTCCAAGGCGCAAAAAAAGTTCATCATCTGGACATCGCCTACACCGGCATCTGGAACGAAACGTCGCACGATACGAATTGGATCAAACTGCTCCGGCGCACGCTGGATCAAGCAGGTTTGCAGAAGGTCGGCGTCGTGGCGGCGGACGACTACGACCGCAACGGCTGGAAAATCGTGGATGAGATGATCGCTAATCCCGAATTGCGCTCCGCCGTGGCCCGCGTTGGCGTGCATTATCGCGATGCCAAAAGTCCGGCGACGGCGCATAACATTGGCTGCCCGCTCTGGTCGAGCGAAGACGGCCCGTGGCGCGGCGACTGGAACGGCGCGGTGCGGCTCGCGCGGACCATCAACCGGAACTATGTCACCGGCAAATTCACCAAGACGGAAATCTGGAGTCCGGTGACAGCTTACTACGATTCACTGCCGTTGCCCGGCTCCGGCGTGATGCGCGCCAACGAGCCGTGGTCGGGGCATTACGAAGTGCAGCCGGCGGTTTGGGCTGTGGCGCACACCACGCAATTTGCTGCTCCCGGCTGGCGCTATCTTGATTCGGCGTGCGTGCTGATTGACGGCGGCAGTGTGGTCGCGCTGGAATCGCCGCGCGGAAAAGATTTCAGCCTGGTCATCGAGACGATGGACGCCAAGTCACCGCAGGCGCTCGAATTTCAAACCACCGATCTGCCCAATAAAATTCTGCACGTCTGGCAGACTTCAAAGGAAAAGGAATTTGAAGAGATTGCCGACATCCGTCCGACGGCGGGAAAATTTTCGCTGACCGTCGAGCCAAATTGCCTCTACTCGCTCACCACCACCAGCGGCCAGCGCAAAGGGCAAGCTTCACCCCCGGTTTCCGCGTCAATGCCGCTGCCTTACAAGGATGACTTTTCGAAATACAAACCCGGCGATTCCCCGTGCCTGTTCTCGGATCAATCGGGCGCCTTTGAAATTCAAAAACGCGCGGATGGTCCGGGCAATTGCTTGCGAGAGGTTTTGCGACATGATGGCATTCCGTGGCACAGTCATCTTGATCCGAAACCGGAGACGATTTTTGGCGACCTCAACTGGAGAGATTACGCGGTGGTAGTGGACGCGCAGATTCCAACCAACGGCTATGCGCTGCTGCTGGGACGGGTGACAATTGTGCCGCAGAATGACAAACTGCCGAATGGCTACGCTTTCAAAGTCACTGGTGCCGGCGACTGGGAACTGCGCGCCATCCGCACGACCGTCGGACCGAAGCCATGGGATTTCAAAACAACCGGCGATACCGGCACGCCGCTGGCTCAAGACCATACCGAGTTGGGAACGAATGGTTGGCATCAGCTTGAACTTGGCATGAAGGGTTATGAAATCACTGTCTGGAGTGATGGGAAAATCCTCGCAACGGTGCATGACGCGACGCATGCACACGGGCAAGCTGGATTGGGCAGCGATTGGTCCGGAGCGGAATTCGCCAAGTTTTCCCTCCAGCCTGAAACGCCACAACATTAGCCATTAAAGAAATATAAAACTCTCTTATCTCGACAGTGCACTGCCGCCTGCCCGGACGGGAAAGTTTCTGAGCCAGGGTGCGGTGGGCATGGCGTGGCTTCAAGATTAGGCAGCATTCCCGAGTTCTCGGGATGTTTCAAAACGGGAGATGGTATATATTTCCGGAACAATCAACCCCCCAACGCCTGAAGCGAACTTCCGACGTTGGCCGGATTAATAAACAAACCCGATTGCCGCACCGAAGTCACGCATGCGACCTCTGGAAAATTCCATTCTGAAAAGCACGTCAAACCAAGCCGCTGGGTTGGGTGCAGGCAATCGCCCGGCCCGGCGGCGAGGATTGATTGTGCTGGCGCTGGCGGTTGGAGTTTGGCTGTCAGCGGCGACGGGTCAGGCGGCAGCCATCATCTGGGGCACGCCGGCGACCATCAGCGGTTACGCGGATGTCACCAATGCGGGCACTGCGCTTTATGCCTACGCAGGCACCGCCGTGACAGTCAACGGCGTGACGTTCACGGCCACCAGCAACGGCACCACCTGGGGCAACGTCAGCTTTACCAGCTTTGGCGGTTATAATGCGGTTTTTGGCGCCAACGCCGCTCCGTTCAACACCTTGACCAATGGCTATACCAACTTGCTGGCCACGGCCGCATGGGGCAGCGGAACCTCGGGGACGGTGACTTTGAACGGCCTGATTTCAGGTCATACTTACTCCGTGCAGATCTGGGTCAACGACAGCCGGGGCGGCTATCAATATCGGTATGAAAACGTCACCAGCACCGGCGGCAACACCGTCACGCTCTATTTCGCGCCTAATTCCAACAGCGCCGGGGCCGTCGGTCAATATGCGGTGGGAACCTTCACGGCGAGCGGCACCAGCCAGAGCTTTTCGGTCAATGGCAACGCCGTGGTCCAGATCAACGCGATCAGCGTGCGGGACATCGGGTCTTATGTCTTCACGCCACCACCATTTTATGCGACGCGGGTGAATCTGGCGAAGTATCAGCCGGTGACCACGGATTCCACGAACGGATCACAGGGCGCGCAGTTTATCACGGACGGCCTGACGGTGAATGACAGCTACTGGCAGAGCGGTGCCGTCGCGCCGCATTGGGCGCAGGTAACCTTTCCGTTTCCAGTGCCGGTGGGCAGCGTGCAACTGGCCATGGGTCTGGACAGCGTGCCGCCGCCGACAATTTTCAAGTTGCAGTATTTGACCAATGGAACCTGGATGAACGTGCC